>JAPOQV010000582.1 GCA_026710565.1 Spirochaetaceae bacterium
AACGATTACGGGCCGGCCGGCGCCGTTCAGCAGGCGGAGCGCGTCGTCGATCGCCGCCGGGTCGGCCACCGGCCGGAACGGCGGCACGCGGGTGAACTGCCGCTCCACGATCACCTCGGCATCGAGTTGGCCTTCGGCGATCACCAGCCCGCTGATCTGCTCCAGGTCGAGGTGGGTCGGCCCGGGCGTGCCGCTCACCGCGCTGCGGAACGCCTGGCGCAGGTACATCGGCAACATATCGGCGGCGTGCACGCAGGCGCTGTACTTGGTGACGGCCGCGAACGGCTTGACGTGATCCACCTCCTGGTAGGAGTGGCGCTGCTGGTGGAACTGGCGCTCGCGGCCGGTCAGCGCTATGACGGGCGAGCAGGCCAGGTAGGCGTCCTGCAGGCCGGCAGCCAGGTTGGCGGCCCCGACCGACTGGGCCATCACCAGGGATGGGCCGCCGCGGACGCGCGCGTAGCCGTCGGCCATGTAGGCGGCCGCCTTCTCGCCGTGGGGCTGGATGGCGGTCACGCCCAGCTTGCCCATCTCCAGGATGGCGGGAGGCATGATGTAGGGCATGTAGAAGACGTGCGTGAGGCCGTAGCCGTGGACGGTCTCGGCGACGAAGCGGGCGCCGGTCATCGTGGACATTGCGCTGTGATGGGGTCCCTTGGCAGGCTGACCTGTCAAGTATGCCCAACATCCTGCTCATCGTCGCCGACGAGTTGCGTGCCGACGCGCTGTCCTGCTACGGCAACCCGATCTGCGCGACCCCTCATCTCGATCGGCTGGCGGCTGCCGGTACGCGGTTCTCCGACTGTGTCGTGACCCAGCCCACCTGCACGCCCAGTCGAGCCTCTCTGCTCAGCGGCTGCTTTCCCTCCGTGCTGAAGTCGCGGATGGTCGGCTGCCACACGCCGGACGACCCACGCTTCCTGGGCCACGTCCTGCAAGCCGCCGGCTACCGGACCCTGTCGATCGGCAAGATCCATTTGCGGCCGCAACGGGCCGAGCCCGAAGCGGTGGCGACGGCCATGGCTCACGAAGCGGGCGACGGGTACTTTGGCTTCGCGGAGGTGGATCTGGTCAACGGCCACGGCGACCTCTGTTTCGGCCGCGACTATGAGGCCCGCGCGGCCGATCTCGGCGTCGAGTTGACCGCTGGTCGGCGAACCCGGCGGACGCACGACCGGCAACTGTCGCCGGGGCTTGGGCCGTACCGGTTTCGCCTGCCCGCCGAGCTGCATTCGTCCCACTACATCGCGGACCGCACCGTCGAGATGCTGAGGGCCGCCCGACACGATGACGGGCCGTTCTTCGCGCACGTCAGCTTCCCCGATCCGCACCACCCCTTCACGGTGCCGGAGCCGTGGGAGGCGGCGTACGACCCGGCCGCCGTTCCGGCGCCCATCCCGCACGGCGGCATCGACATGCCGTCGTGGTACGACCCGATCTACCGGGGTGAAGGGACCGAGACCGACCGCATCACGGGCACGCCGCCGCTGGACTACTCCCGCGTCGACGACGCCACCTGGCGCGCGGTCCGCGCCGCGTACTACGGCATGACGGCGTGCCTGGACCACCACGTCGGACGCATCCTCGATCAGCTCGAGGCGAGCGGGCTCGCCGAGTCGACGATCGTCTGCTTCGTCGCCGACCACGGCGACTACCTGGGCGACCACGGCTTCGTCGGCAAGGGGATGCACTTCGACTCGGCGCTGCGCGTCCCGCTGCTGATCCGGGGGCCGGGGATCGACGCCGGGCGGCAGATCGACCCGCCGGCCTCGACGCTCGACATCGCGCCGACCCTGCTGGACCTTGCCGGCGTCCCCGAGCCGGAGGGAGTGCAGGGCGTCTCGTCCGCGGGCGCCCTCCGCGGCACGGGTGCATACACGCGGAGCGCCGCCCTCACCGAGAACGACGACGACCGGTTGCCGGTGCGGATGCGCACCCTGACCACCGGGGACTGGCGCCTGACCGCCTACGCCGGCGGCGCGGACGGCGAGCTGTACGACCGCGCCGCCGATCCGGGAGAGACCCACAACCGCTACGGCGACGCCGCGTTCGCGCCGATCAGGCGCGGGCTGGAGGCGATGCTGTTCGCAGAGGTACTCTGCGCATGTGACCACGCGAACGGCAGCCGCCAGCATCCGGCGCCGCCCGCCACGCACTGGATCCCCCGCCACAACCGGGCGCCTTAGCTCTTGGCGGCCGGCGGCCACGCCCCCCTGACGCCGACGTTGTCTCACGGCACGCGGTGTAGGATCGGGTGAGTGGAACCGCCGTTCGTCGCCAAGGGGTCAGCCACCACCAGTTTCGATGCGGGGACGCTGCTGTGGCAGCTCAACCACCCGAAGACCGGCGAGAATCCGTGGTTCCACCCCCTGGCGACCCCGTCCGGCGTCGAGATCACCCGCAACCGTCCCTGGGACCACCCGTGGCATCGCGGGCTCTGGTTCTCCTGGAAATACGTCAACGACGTCAACTTCTGGAACGAGGACCCGCGTACCGGAGAGCCGGCCGGGCGCGTGGACGTGGAGTTCACGGGCGCCGCGCCGACGCCCGCCGGCGGCACGACCGCCGACCTGCGCCTTGCCTGGCGTGATCCGGCCGGCAATGACCTGCTGTACGAACGCCGTCGCCTGACGATGGGTCCGGTGGAGTCCGGCTGTTACCGTATCTGCTGGGACAGCGAATTCACGGCCGTGGCCGATGTGGCGTTGACGCGCACGCCGCGGGCGCACGAACCGGGCGGCTATGCCCATGGCGGCTATGCCGGGCTGTGCCTTCGAGTCGTTCCGTCGCTGGCCTCGCCGGAGTACCTTGGCGACGGCGTGGTCCGAGGGCTGGACGTGCACGGCCGTCGCTCCGCCTGGTTGCTGCTGGCTTCGCCGCTCGCCGAGGTCGCCATCATGCAGCATCCGGAGAATCGGGACGGGCCCAGCCCCTGGCACGTCTTCGCGCGCGACTACGGCCCGGCGCAGGCCGGCATGGGGATCAATCCGGCGCCGCTGTTCGATGGCGGCTGGCAGCTTACGGCAGGCGAGCGTCTACGGTTCCGCTACGCCGTCGTGGTCGCACGCGGGCCACTGGGCGAACGCATGGATGCGCTCTACGGCGGATACGCCGGGGGGCACCAGCCGTCTTGAGCAATCCGTTGCCCGATGTCGACTACCGTCCGCCACGGCTCGGCGCGCATCGCCCGTCCGTGGGGCTCATCGGTTGCGGCGGGATCTCCCGGTCGCACCTGCGAGCTTACCGTGGGATCGGCCTGGCGGTGGCCGCGCTGTGCGACCTGGACCCACGCCGCGCAGAGCGGCGTCGCAGGGAGTACTACCCGGAAGCGGCGGTCCACGCCGACGTGGAGCAGTTGCTGTCGTCCGGGATCGAGGTCGTGGACGTGGCGACGCGGCCGGACGAGCGCGTGGCGATCATCGAGCAGGCGGTCGCCGCCGGATGCCACGTCCTGAGCCAGAAGCCGTTCGCGACCGATCTGGCGACGGCCCGCCGCCTGGTCGCCCTTGCGGAGGATCGGGGGGTCAAGCTCGCGGTCAACCAGAACGGGCGTTGGGTGCCGCACTGGGCGTACGCGCGCCGGCTGATCGCCACCGGCGCGCTCGGCGCGGTGCGGTCGGTGAGTCTCGACTTCCACTGGCACTGGACTCCATCCACCGAAGGGCTGGATGAACGCTCGGCTGCCGGACTCCTGTTGCTGGACTACGGAATCCACCTGTTCGACTTCGTGCACTGTCTGGCCGGCGACGTCCAGCCCCGCGCCGTCGCGACCGTCGTGTCGCGGGAGCGGACGCTGGACGGCGGTGATGTGCCGGGGCTTGCGTCGACGATCATCGACTTCGGCGGATCGCAGGCGGTGGTTTCCATGAACGCCACCGCAAAGGGGTTCTTCAGCCATCGGACCCGGATCGTCGCCGAGCATGGCGTAATCAGCGCGGTGCGCGACACGCCGCGCTCGCAGTCGGTCGTGGTCCGCACCGCTTCCGGCGACTACTCCCCGCGCCTCGAAGGCGCCTGGTCGCCCGACGGCTTCACCGGCGCGATGACGGAGTTGCTGGCAGCGATCGAGGAGGGCCGGGAGCCGGAGCACAGCGGCCGCGACAACCTCGCCTCCCTCGACCTCACGCTGCAGGCCATCGCGGCGACGTCGGAGGCAGAGCCGCCCTGATGGAACACCCCGCGGCGACCGGCCGGCTGGCCGGCAAGGTTGCGATCGTCACCGGCGGCGGCACCCGCAGCGACACCGAGGAACTCGGCATAGGGCGCGCCACCGCGCTGCTGTTCGCCCGAGCCGGCGCCAGGGTGGTGGTGGCCGACCTGTCGCCCGAGAATGCGCAGCGCACCTGCGACGACATCGTCGCCGAGGGCGGCGACGCGGCAGTGGTGGCCGCCGACGTCAGTGATGCGGGCGCGTGCCAGGCGATGGTCTCCGCGGCCGTGGAGCGATTCGGCGCGCTGCACGTGCTGTTCAACAACGCCGCCGTCGTCGGCAGCGGTACCGTGCTGACCTTCGAGGACGAGAACTTCGACCGCAACGTGGCGGTGAACCTCAAGGGCCCGGCGCTCGCCACCAGGTACGCCATTCCCGCGATGGAGCGTTCCCGGGGCGGGTCGATCGTCTACGTCTCCTCCATCGACGCCATCGCCGCGCCCTACTCGCAGACCGTGCCCTACTCCCTCACCAAGGGCGCGCTGCACATGCTCGCCAAGACCACGGCCTCCAATCACGGACGCCAGGGCATCCGCGCCAACTGCATCGCGCCGGGCCACGTGCACGGTGCCTTCCCCAGCCGGTTGATGAGGCCGGGAGCGCGCGAGCTCCGCAGGAACGCATCGCCCCTCGGCACCGAAGGCACGCCCTGGGACGTGGCGTGGCTGGCCGTGTTCCTGGCCAGCGACGAGTCGCGCTGGATATCCGGCGTGACCATACCGGTCGATGGCGGCCTGCTCGCGGTGGCGCCGCTCCGAGCCTACTCCTATCTGACCGACACGACGGTATAGAACTAGCCCGCTGGAGCCGCCGCGAACGAACCGATGGACGAGGTGATCACACCTTGGGCGACGCGGCGCTTCCGTTGCTCCTGGTCGCGCGCCCACGAATCCTCCCACCGCCCAAGGTGGCGAGCGCACTTCTCCCACGTCGCAGAGAGCATGCGGCAGTTGATGCCGGACTCTTTCCCAGCGTCGAAGGCATGCTCAAGGAGGCTCTGGGAATTCATCTCCAGATCCAGGTCGGTGTTGGCGTGCCGCACATGGTGGTGCAGCCAGTCCAGCAGCCTCAGGCTGCGCGCCATCTCGTCACCGTCTCCGGCGACGTTGTCGAGCCGGTAGCGATCGCGAAGCTCCCGGAGTCCTGGGTGAGCATGGTCATACTCAAACTCCGGGACCGCGCCGTCTTCCAGCATGGAGAACCCGTCGTACAGCCTCAGCAGGCCGCAGTACGTCTCGAAGCCTTCGCTCACGGGTTGCTCCACCGCGGGACAGGCGGGCGTGGCATTCGGTGCCGAGCATACCGCGACCCCATCGAAGTCGCCACGGTTGACTACACGCAATCTGACTGGTCCGCTTTCTGAGCCCGTTCGTGCGCCGATCCCCATGGCGCCTCAGATCTGCCTACGCAGGCCGGCACCCACGCGGCCGGGGGGACACGGCTGTGACAGCACGAACCGCCGCACTTTGCAGCCGTCATACTTTCCTTATTTACCTTATAATGCTATATTTACGTCATGATCAACGTCTCGACCACAGCTCCCGCGACCGCCGTTGCCGGCCTCTGCGACGACCAACTGCTGGCGCAGACCGGCGCCTTGGCGCAGCTCGATCGTCAGGTCCAGGTCTTCGTCATCGACCACCTGCTGGAGATCGAGGCACGCGCGCTGTACCTGCGCCGCGGGTTCTCCAGCCTGTTCGACTACGTGACGCGCGGGTTGCGCTACAGCGATGGGTCCGCGTATCGGAGGATCGGCGCCATGAAGCTGTGCGCGCAGGTGGCAGGCACGCGTGAGCGGCTGCGGGACGGCTCGCTGACGCTGGACGCGGCGGCGCAGTTGCAGTCTGCCTTCGATCGGTGCGACCGGCAGCAGAGGCGCGCGACGAGCAGTGCCGGTCCGGCGCCGAGTGCCGTGGTGGCTGCGGGGCCGGCCATGCGGCCGAACGGCTCGGCTCCAACGGCTCCCGCGACGGCGGCGCCGCCGGAGTTGGACCTCTCGGCACGGAAGGCGCTGGTGGACGAGGCGGTCGGCAAGAGCTCACGAGAGGTCATGCGGGTGCTGGCCGGGATGGACCCCGAGCTGGCGGCGCCGGCCGATCGGCTGCGGCCGCTGGACGCGGAGCGCTGGGAGCTCAAGGCCGTCATCGACACGGAGTGCCAGCGCGGCCTGGAGCAACTCAAGGGGCTGCTGTCACACGTCGACCCGCGCATGACGCTGGGACAGCTCGTGGGGCGGCTCGTGAAGGAGGGGCTGGACCGGCATGACCCCGCCCGGCCGCCGCGGCGAGCTCCGGGCCCTGCCCGCAGCCCA
>JAPOQV010000583.1 GCA_026710565.1 Spirochaetaceae bacterium
AGCGTCCGGCAGCCGGTCGAGGCCATCGGCGCACTCTCCTTGACGGGCACACCGACCGGACGCACAGTCGATGGAGAGGTGGACTTGGAGACTCTGCGGCGGAGACTTCGCGTTGTGGTCGCCAAGACCCCGGTAGCGAGCATCCTCCTTACCGTCGCGGCCGCTTACGGGCTGTGGTACGTGACGACCACCCCGACCGTCGGCGACTTCGTTCGTGCGGAAGCGGAGTTGTTCGACGGCGGCGTCTATGCTGCGGTCCTTCCCGGCGCACCGCCGGCCTTGAATGCGGAAGTAACGATCGTGGATGCCAAGACACGAACCGGCATGCAGCGACGTTGATCCGGGCGGAGCGGTCCAGCGACGGCACCCGGGTCTGGGTCCGCGTGGAAGGAGACCCGGAGATTGGCGAAGCTTCGATCGAGCTCCGAGTTGGGGAGCGGACTCTGCTCACCCATACCGTCGAAGCGCTGTTCGGAACCGGTCGATGAGCCGCGCCGCCTCCGATCCGAACGGAGCACGTCAACGGAGCCGGTTGGCTTTCGCGTGGGGAGTGGCGCGTGGAGACCGGATTGCCTGGTTCGCGACCGTCGTCAATGCGCTGTCCGGGCAGCACGGACTCGGAGCTCCGCCGGGTATGCGCCAACGCGCAGATCCTCTCGCTTGTAGAGGAGCTGCCGGCGGGATTGGACACGGTCATCGGCGAGCGCGGCCGCCAGTTGTCCAGCGGCCAGCGGCAACGACTCATTCTCGCACGGTCGATGCTGATCGAGAGGCCGATACTGATTCTGGACGAAGCGACCTCGCAGCTCGACGACCCCACCGCACGCCTGATCAACCAGAAGCTGCTCGACCCGCGTCTTGCAGGGACGGTGATCATCATCGCCCACCGCGTGAGCACGATCATGGACATGCCGCGTATCGTCGTCCTTGACGACGGACGCATCTCGGCCGATGGAACGCATCGAACGCTCATGCGTTCGAGCGAACGATACCGGCAACTGTTCGCCCCGGACAATATAGCGTCCTGCGGTATCACAGTCCCTTCGACCACCCTGCGTCTACCGGGAGGTTCACGCCGTTGAGATATGATCCATCGGCGCTGCAGAGGAAAGAGACGACACCGGCAACCTGTTCGTAGGTAGCCGCTCGCGACAGGGGGATCTCGCTCGATTCCCAGTCGCTGTCAGGATCCAGGACGACCCACGGGAGTACCGAGTTCACGCGGATGCGCTCCGGTCCGGAGCGGCGAGCCATCAGCTTGGTGAGCGCGCTGACGGCTGCGCGCATCGACCCGCGGACGGGGAACATCAGTGGGGTCTTCCGGGTTTCGTGTGGATGAGGGGGCCGGAGGTCGCGGCGCTTGGGGCAGCAAGGCTACGCTGGAGCCATGCGTGACAGGACCTGTACGCGAGGATTCTGGGCATCGAGACGCCCTGGCGAGTTGCTGAGGTGGAGCTGAACCTTCAGCAGGGCGAGGTGGTCGTGCACGTGGAGCATGACGGCGAATCGCTGGGCTGCCCGGAGTGCAGCCAGCCGGCGCGGCGTTACGACACGCGTCAGCGGCGCTGGCGGCATCTGGACACCTGCCAGTACCGCACGATCGTGGCGGCCGAGGTGCCGCGGGTGCAGTGCGAGCATCGCCAGGTCAAGCAGATCGCGGTGCCCTGGAGCGAGGGCCGCTCGCGGTTCACGGCGCTGTTCGAGGCGCTGGTGATCGACTGGCTGCAGGAGGCGGCCATCTCGGCGGTGGCGCAGCAGATGGGGCTGAGCTGGGACGAAGTGGACGGCATCATGCAGCGCGCGGTGCAGCGCGGGTTGGAGCGTCGCGAGGTGCAGGCGCCGCAGCGCATCGGCGTGGACGAGACGTCGTTCCAGAAACGTCATGAGTACGTGACGGTGGTCAACGATCTGGACGGTCATGTGCTGCACGTGGCCGACGGGCGCGGCAAGAAGGCGTTGGAGGAGTTCTACAAGCAGTTCGACGGCGAGCAGTTAGCGCGTATCCAGACGGTCGCCATGGACATGTGGGAGCCGTACATCAGCGTGAGCACCCAGTACGTGGCCGAGGCGCAGAAGAAGATCGCCTTCGACAAGTTCCACGTTGCCGGACACCTCGGGGACGCCGTTGACCGGGTGCGCAGAGCCGAGCACCGTGGGCTGGCCGCCGAGGATGATCAGCGGCTGAAGGGCAGCCGCTATCGGTGGCTGACCAACCCCGAGAACATGGATGAGGAGCGCTGGGAGCAGTTCGCCGCGCTGCGCTCAAGCGCGCTGCAGACTGCCCGCGCGTGGGGCTACAAGGAACATGCGATGACGCTGTGGGAGTACCGCACCCGCGACGGGGCGCGCAATGCATGGCAGGCGTGGTACCGCTCGGCGATCCGCTGCCGACTGGAGCCGGTCAAGAAGGTGGCGCGGATGATCAAGCGCCACCTGGAGGGGATCGTGACCGCCGTCGTGACCAAGGTCACCAACGCGCGGGCAGAGTCGATCAACGCCGGCATTCAGAAGGTCAAGTACTCAGCCCGCGGGTTCCGCAACCGCAAGCGATTCCGCAACGCCATCTACTTTCATCTCGGCGGCCTTGATCTCTATCCCGCCGGCGTCACCCGGTGACCGGCTCTTTCCACACGAATTCCTGAAGACCCCACCAGTGTGGGTTCCAACCCGTCAGCCGCGGACACGTTGACGCCGCCCGACGAGCGCATCAACGGCAGGGCCTCCCGCGACGCCCTGAACACGCTCATGAACAACAGCTTGAACCCGTCGAGCCATGCGTCGTCCGGCAGGGTCTCCAGATCACCCCTGGCGGCGTCGCCGGCGTTGTTCACCAGCACGTCGAGCCGCCCCCACCGTTCCTATACTGCCTCCACGAACCGCGAGATGTCGCGCGCGCTCGTCAGGTCACCCTGAAACGACAAGCCGTCGACTTCCGCGGCTATCGAATGAACCGCCTCGGAGCGCGACATCACCGCAACGTCGTAGCCGTCCGCGGACAGGCGACGCGCGCAGACCGCCCCGATCCCACGGCTCGCTGCGGTCACCATCGCCACCGGTCGCGTGCTCATGTCGTCGCCTTGGATAATCCCACTCGGCCGTCTCGATGACCGGCACGCAGCCTGCTGAGCTGGATGCCGTTCTCATCGAAGTTGGCCGGATCCAGCCACTCCGCGAACGCGGGGCGCGTGTCAGCCCACTCGCTGTCGATCATGGAGTACCAGGCGGTGTCGCGGTTCCGCTCGTTGTAAACCCAGTGCTGGCGAAAGATACCCTCGAAGGAGAACCCCAGCCGCTCCGCCGCCGCACGCGACGGGCCGTTCAGCGCGTCACAGCGCCACTCGCACCGGCGGTAGCCGAGTTCGAACACGGTCCTGAGCATCAGGTACATCGACTCGGTGGCCGCGACCGTTCGCTTGAGCGGTTGCGTGAAGTGGACGCCGCCGATCTCGATGACCCCGTTCGGCGGATCGGCTTCGAAGTAGCTGGCGAAGCCGAGGGCTTCCCCGCACGACCGATCGACGACCGCGTACCACATCGGGATCTCACTCGAAGCGATGCTCTGCAGCCACGTCGCGAAGTCCTCCTTGCAGGAGAAAGGACCGGCCGGAGAGTACGTCCAGTTCCGACCTTCGGGATCCAGGCGCAAACCGCGATAGATTCCGGCGCCGTGTCTCTCCGGATCGAGCGGCTCAAGCATCGACCACCGTCCCTCGACCGACTCGTGTGGTGGCAGCACGGGAGGCCTCCAGCCCGGTAGCGGGAAACCCACCACCTGGCCGAGCTCATTGTGTCGTGGCGACTCATGCCGCCGTACTGGTGATCTCGCGTTTGCGTCGTCCATGACGTCTCCTCGTCTACACGCACGCCCGGATGCATCCCGGCGTGCGTGTAGGATACCATCGTCTTCGAATTGCGAAGAGGTCCAATGTCGGCGATTTCACGGAACCATTCGAACGCGCGCCGCTGCCCGTTCGCCGGCCAGGATCGGGTCTGAAGCGACGGACCGCGCGAGGGCACATGCACGCGTACGTCGTCTTCGCGCATCCCACCAGGCAGTCGTTCAGCGGCTTGGTCCTGGAGGCACTCTGTCGGGGACTCTCTGACGGCGGGCATACCTTCGAGGTCGGTGACCTGTACGCGATGGGGTTCAGGCCGGACATGACGCTTGCCGAGTACCGGCGCGAGATGAATGTCCGCGGCGACCGAGCGGACAGTCCGCTCCCCACGGATGTCGAGCAGGAGCACAGAAGGATCAGCCGAGCGGACGGCTTGGCGTTCGTATTTCCGCTCTGGTGGAGCGATGGTCCGGCGATGTTGAAGGGATGGTTCGATCGAGTGTGGGTCTGCGGATATGTCTATGACTACGGCGTTCCCGGGGAGACCTTTCCGTTCCGCCGCCTCGCGGTCGACAGGGCGCTGGTTCTCTGCTCCGCCGGAAACACGGCCGAGATTCTTGAGCAGTCGGGTGTTGCCCAGAGCATGAAGCGGATCTACACGAACGACCGCGTGCATCCGGGATCCGGCGTGGGGCAGTGCGAGGTCGTCCTCCTTCCGGGAATGGCGGATCCGCAGACCGCGCCCCAGGCGAGAGGGCGCAACCTGGACACGGCGTATCGCCTTGGCAGATACTTCCTCACTGCGGCTCCCGAGTATTTGCACCGGCGAACGCGATGAGGGTCGTGATGCAGGTCAGAAGAGCCACTCCTGACGACGTCGACCGGGTATTCTCTCTCGCGTCGGACCTCGCCACTTCGTTCGACGTAGAGGAACGGACGTTCAAGGCTTCGTTTCAACAGGTATTGACGGATGACCACGCTCTGCTCCTCGTGGTCGAAGACAACAAGGAAGTCGTCGGCTACTGCCTCGGCTTCGACCATGTCACGTTCTTCGCGAACGGCCGGGTCGCATGGGTTGAAGAGATGATGGTGAGCAACTCCCATCGGAGGAAAGGCGCCGGGCGTTCGCTGATGGCCGCGTTCGAGAGATGGTCAGCCGCTCGTGGAGCGAAGCTCGTCGCCCTGGCTACACGCCGTGCAGCCGAGTTCTACCGGGCCGTGGGCTACGAGGAGTCGGCGACGTATTTCCGAAAGATGCTGTGACACAGACCGGTTCGGAATCGCTTGGTTCAAGGGAGTTCGGAATGAGAGGAACAGCGGTCGTGGCGCTACGCACGACCACGAGAGAACACGAGGTTCTGCTGATGCGCAGAACCGGAAGCAACGCGGGAGAATGGTGCCAGATTGCCGGTTCCATAGAGTCAGGTGAAACAGCGTGGCACGCTGCGCTGCGCGAGATGAGGGAAGAGACTGCACTGGTGCCCAGTCGCCTTTATTCCGCTGATCTCTGCGAGCAGTTCTACGAAATCGGAACGGACTCCATCTGGATCGCCCCGATCTTTGTTGCGTACGTGGACTCGGAGGCCACCGTAAGGTTGAACGAGGAACACAGCGAGTATCGCTGGACCTCCCTCGGCCGGGCTATCGATTTGCTTCCGTTTCCGGGACAGAAGACGATGTTGATGCACATCCGTCGCTGGTTCGTGGAGCGGGAACCGTGTCCGCTGCTCGAGATCGACATCAGCGACGTAGTAAAGGCGATGTGACAGTAACCAGACGGTATGCCGCGGAGGCGGTGGCCGCCACGCTTGCGGCGGAAGCTTGCTGCTCGCCCGCAGATATTCGGCGCACGGGTGTGCACGTCAGGGAGTTGGTTCCGGACCGGCATGACCGTGCGCTGCGCAGGCGTTTTCCGCGGCGAGAGGAGAGCTTGGACATCGTTTCCATGGGCTCAGGAGTAATCGTGACTGCTGGTCGGAAGTGGATGCCGTGGGTGAACGGTCTGTTCCGGAATGTACAGCCGGACGATGCGTTCGGAGTGGAGTTGCTCGGCGAGTCGGCCAGACGAGCGCGTGGTTACTCCTGTCGATTGAATGGGCCTCAGCTCTGCCACGTGGCATCCAGCGAGGGCTGGCGGCCTGCAACGGCCGTGCCGGCCGGATACGCCGTCGAGATTGGGGGTAAAGAGTTGCTTGAATCGGTGGACCAATCACACTTCCCCAATGCCCGGATCGCTTCCATTTCAGTACGTCAGGGGCGCGATGTCCCTGTCGCAGCGGTCGCGAATCACTGCGAAGAGGTCGTCGGCATCGCTACCTTCAGTACCGACTCCGATTTCCTGTGGCAGATAGGAATAGACGTAGCCGGCGGCCATAGAGGTAAGGGACTCGGGCGGCTCTCGCCTCCCGGGCCACGGGTGCCGTCCTCGATCACGGCAAAGTGCCACACTACTCGACCTCGGTCGCCAACATCACGTCGCGGCGTACCGCGCAGTCGGCGGGCTTCTATCCGTGTTGGACGTCGGTCTACACGACGATGAAGTAGGGGCGGTCGACGAACTCACCTTACGAGCCCGTGCTCTGGTAGCGCTTGATGCTTGAGTTCCACAGCAGGATGCCCAGCACCAGCGTCGCCGCGGCCACCGGTGGTCCGCCGTAGCGCAAGGCGGACGCGAAGGTAGCGTCGCCGCTGCGGTCCAGAAACAGGTGCGCCGGGTAGAAGTTGATGAACGCGAAAGGAACGACGGTCAGTAGGAGCTGAATCACCTTGGGATAGATCGTGATCGGGTAGCGGATGAACTCCGTGAAGTTGCGGAAGATGCTCTCTCCGATGCCGCCGGCACGGATGAAGCGGAAGTTGAGCGTGCCGATCATGATGATCAGGCCGCTCATGATCATTACGCCGCAGAGCAGCGTGACGATCAGCCAGACCACGTCGGCCGCTCCCAGGCTGATGTCCAACTCGCGCAGGCTGACGGTCAGCACGACCATCCCGACGATGATGTTGCCAAACCAGATGTGGTTGAACTTCATCAGGATGACGTGCACGAGGGTGGGGATCGGCTTGGTCAGGACGTTGTCGAACTTGCCGTCGCGTACCAAGTGCTCGACCGTGAGCAGCGGTGAACGGATGAAGACGCCGCACGCGCCCCAACTGATCTGGTACAGGGAGACCAGCACCATCACCTCGAAGAAGCTCCAGCCGTTGATCACCGGAAATCGGCTCATGATGATCCAGACGTAGGCGTACGACGCGATGTTGGTGATGAAGAACGACAGGAAGTCGGTCCAGAAGTTGAGGCGGTACTCCATCATGCCCTTGAGGAGGACCCGCACGTAGGCTCCGTACAGCCTGAGCAACCTCACGATCTCACCCGCCGTGCCCGACGACCTTGCGTATGCCGGCAAGCCACAGCAGCCGCTGCAGCAGAAGCATCCCGGCGATCCACGCCCACTGCCAGGCGATCAGCCACGCCGCGTCGGCGGCCGGGATCTTTCCCAGCCATGTCGCCGCCGGCGCGAAGAACAGCAGCCGGAACGGCAGGTACTCGGCGACCGCCACCAGCCAGGCCGGAAAGAACCACAACGGGATGAACGATCCCGAGAAGAGGCTGATGAGCATGTACAGCAACGCGCCGAGCTGCCAGACCGACGAGTGCCAGAAGCCCACCAGTCCGAGCACGTACGAGATCAGGAACAGCAGCAGCGATGCGCCGGGCACCAGCGCCAGGGCCAGCAGGCCGGCCTTGACCGTCGGCGGCGGCTGCACCCCGATGACGGCGGCCACGAGGACCAACATCGGCATGAGCTGCACTGCGATCCCGTACAGCTTCTGGCCCCACACGGCTGCCAAGTGCGACAGCAGATGGCTGATCGGCCGGATGAAATCGATGGCGATCTCGCCGTTCTTGATGCGCTGGTCGATCCGGTCAATCACGTCGGCTTCGATCAGGAAGTAGAGCACCGTGGTCAGCGTCACGTAGGTCGTCATCTCGCGCAGCGACACCGATCCGAACCCGGTCTGCACCGCGTCCCTGCCGCCGTACAGGGCGCGCCAGATCGCGAACTGCACAAAGATGAACACGATGCGGCTGACCATGCCCAGGAACGTGTTCAATCGGTAGGCGAGGTGCGAGCTCGCCTCGTTGAGGAACAGGTGCAGGTAGACACGGAACCGGGACAGCACGAGGCCTCCGTCCTTACAGGCTGGCGTACAGGTTGCGGATGACGTGCTCGATGTCCGGCTCCTCGGTGGAGAAGTCGGTCACCTCGTTGGAGCGCAGCAACTCGCCGACGATCACCGCGGCCTTCGTCCGCGCCGCGTCGAACGCGATCGTGACGGTGCCGTCGCTCACGTCGACGCTCTTCGCTCCCGCCGCTTCCAGCCTCGCCCGGTCCCGGATCTCGCCCTGCACGTCGGCGGTGATGACACTGTCGGCGGCGTAGCGCCGCTTCAGCGCGTCGAGGTCGCCGTCGTACATGATCCGGCCCTTGTCGATGACGATCACGCGGTCGCACAGCTTCTCGATGTCGCCCATGTCGTGGGTGGTGAGGATGACGGTCTTGCCGTGCGTGCGGTTGATCTCGCGGATGAACTGGCGGATGTGCTCCTTGGCCACGACGTCCAGGCCGATCGTCGGCTCGTCCAGGAAGATGAAGTCCGGGTCGTGCAGCATCGCGCAGCAGAAGTCGGCCCGCATGCGCTGCCCCAGGCTGAGTTGCCGCACCGCCACGTCCATGAACTCGTCGATCGCCAGGATGTCCGCGAAGCGCGCAAGCGCCCGCTCGTAGTCGGGCAGCGGGATGCCGTACATGTGGCGGATGACCTTGAAGGTGTCGGACACCGGGATGTCCCACCAGAGTTGGGTGCGCTGGCCGAACACGACGCCGATGTTGCGGGCGTTGGCCATGCGCTGGCGGTGGGGGACGATGCCGCCCACGGAGACATCGCCGGCGGTCGGCACCAGGATTCCGACCAGCATCTTGATCGTGGTCGACTTGCCTGCGCCGTTGGGGCCGATGTAGCCGACCACCTCGCCCGGCTCGATGTCGAAGGAGATGCGGTCGACCGCGGTGAGCACGTCGTACTCGGGCGCGAACAGACCGCGCACTGCCCCGCCCAGCCCCGGCCGGCGGCGCTGGCGCTTGAATTCGCGGGTGATGTCGCGGACCCGGATGCCTCCGTGGTCGTTCTGGGTGGCCATGGTGGAAGCCGCCGATGCTACCACGGGTCCGTCGCTGCGGATCGATCCTCATACCGCTTGATCTTTGTTGCCCGCGCGGTCCGCGGCCGATAGGCTCCGGGCGCGATGAGCAAGCAAGTGATCGCGCTGAGCGCGCGGGCCGCGGCGCAGTTGCCGTCGATACCGGAGACTCAGCGCCAACTGAAGGAAGGCTACCTCGACGCCACGAGCCGCCTCTCCATCGCTGACCTGGAGGCGATGAAGGACTCGTACCTGATCAGCATCGTCACCACGCACCCGCGGTGGGAGGTCATCGGCGTCCTGGAGAAGCTCGGACTCTCAGCCTATTGCCCGTCCGAGCACATCATCGTCGCGCCCAAGGGCAAGCGCCAGGACATCGACCACTGGCGGCGCTGGCGTGCCGGATTCGAGCAGGCCGGCGTGCCCCTGGCGGCGGTCATCGACCACACGGGCGAGGGCGCGGGCTCCGTGGTCCATGCCTTGGGAACGGCGCCCGACTTTGCCGGCGTGAGTCTCTACTACTGGCCGTATGACGCGGGCGACCAGACGGAATCGACCGCCATCCGCATTGACGGGCTGGCCGACACGAAGGAGTACCGGCTGGCCAGGCGCGGGTAGGCCCTCACACGGGTCGGGGACGGCCGAGTCCGTGTTCGCGCGTGACCTGCAGGCGCTGCGTCAGGTGCCGCATGCGGCCCGGACCGGCGGTGCGCAGCATCGGCTCCGCGTACACTGTCCCGTCCTGGCCGACCGCGTTGCGCAGGAGCCGCACCAGGTGCGGCAGCGCCGGACCCGCCATGTGCTCCTCGAGGTTGTACGTGAACATGCGCCGTTCCGTGCCGCCGCCCCAGGCGCTGTGCTTGGTCTTGTGGTTGAACAGCAGCATGTCGCCGGGGGTGGAGGCGATGGCGTAGCCGGGCAGGGCGCTGCCGTGCATGCCCCAGACCTCGTCGTTGCGGTTGTGGCGGCTGAGGGGAACCACCCGGTGCAGGCCGTCGGCGTAGGCGTCGCCGGCGTGGCAGCTCCCCGGGAACACGCGCAGGCAGCCTGAGCCGGCGTCCACGGGGTCGAGGTAGAAGGCGATCTTCAGCGAGTGGTACGGCGCCGCCAAGTCGTGGTCGGAGTGCCAGTTCGTGTCGCCCACGTAGAAGTTGCCGTCGCTGCCGGCGTAGTTGTAGTCCGGCCCCAGCAGGCTCCGCACCACGCCGTCGATGCGCGGATCGTCCAGCAGGCCGCACAGGTACTCGTCCCGGTCCGCGAACGGGACGAGCACCGACCGTTCCCGGTGATCGTGGGTAAGGCGGCTGGCGGCCCAGATGCGCTCGAAGGCGGCGGTGATCTCGCCGACCTCGTCCGCGAACAGCGCCGGGAAGCGCAGGAACCCGAAGGTCCCGTAGAAGGCGAGCTGCTGGTCGTCGAGTCTCATGGGATCGCGCGGCGCGGGTGCGCCGCCCGAGTATTTGCTACCCTGTGCCTCGCAGGCAAGCGAGCCTGGGGCGAGGAGGAGCACGATGAAAGGCGTCGTCTTCACGGGGGACCGTCAACTGGAGTTGCGCGAGCTGCCGGTCCCGGAGCCCGGACCCGAGCAGGCGCTGGTGCGGATGGCCGCTTCCTCCATCTGCGGGACCGACATGCACTTCTACCGCAAGAGCTGGGACGAGCTGGTGGAGTTCCGCGCGTCGTTCAACGGATCGCCGGACACCATCCCCGGCCACGAGCCGTGCGGCGTGGTCGAGTCGGTCGGCGCGAACGTCACCTCGGTCGGTCCGGGGGACCGGGTGACCGTCTACCAGCACGTGGGCTGCGAGAGTTGCG
This sequence comes from Spirochaetaceae bacterium, assembly GCA_026710565.1. The sequence continues at coordinate 10,855 of JAPOQV010000583.1, forward strand.
GCTACTGCCGCCGGGGCGAGGTGATGTTCTGCCCGGAGCGTACCGGCTACGGATCGGTGCATGACGGCTCGTCCGCTGACTACACCCTGGCGCCGGCGCGCAACTGCATGCGGATCCCGGACGCGCTGAGCTTCGATCGCGCCGTGGTGCTCTCCTGCGCCGGCGGCACGGCCTACCAGTCGATCCAGCGCATCGACCCGTCCGGCGCCGACACGGTGGGCATCTTCGGGCTTGGCCCGGTGGGCCTGTGCGCGACGGCGTTCGCGGTAGCGCGCGGGGCGCGCGTGGTGGGGCTGGACCTGCAGCCCGAACGGCTGCGCCTGGCGCGTGCGATGGGCGCCGAGCGGGTGATCGACGTCTCCGGTCAGGACGCGGTGGCAGAGCTGCTGGAGATGACCGGCGGCCGCGGGCTGGACGCCGCCGCCGACTACTCGGGCAGCCCGCGGGCGCAGCAGGCGATGGTGGCGGCGGCCGGCAAGTGGGCGCGACTAGGGCTGGTCGGCGTCGGCGAGCCGTTCGAGCTCGACGCCTTTCGCGGCATGATCATGCGCCAACTCACCCTGATGGGATCCTGGATCTACAACCTGGGCCAGTTCGAGGAGATCGTCGGCCACGTGCTGGAGCGGGACATCCCGCTGGAGGAGCTGATCACCCATCGGTATACAATCGACCAGGCCGAGGAGGCGTTCCGGGTGTTCGACTCGGGCGTGACCGGCAAGGTGGTGTTCACATGGGAGTCCTGAGCCCCGCACAGATCGCCCGCTTCCGCGACGACGGCTTTTTGGTCGTGCCGGACCTGATGAGCCGCGACGAGATCGACCGGCTGGCCGATGCCGTACGCTCCGAGTTCGTGACGCAGCGCCATATCGGCGTGGGCAGACACTTCCCGGACCCGGGCAAGTACACCCTGTCCGAGGACAGCCTGCGGCTGGCCGACGTGCGCCGCGTGGTCGACCACCCGCAGGTGACCGCCGCGGTCTCCGAGCTGCTGGAGGACGAGATCCGCATCTCGGCCTTCGTGATCTACTCCATGCCGCCCGGCAGCCCCGGCACCGGCGGCGACTACCAGGGCACGCACGAGTCCGCGCACTGCGACTACAAGCCGTACCGACCGGTCGGCTCGTCGCTGCGCTGGCTGTTCGTGATCGTGCCGCTGGTCGACTACACCGAGGAGGTGGGCCCGCTGCTGGTGTCACCGGGATCGCACAAGATCCCAACGCTGGCCCGCCGGGGACGGATCACGCACGTGGAGCGGGCGCGGGGCGACCAGCTTCGTCCCTTCCAGGACACGCGGCTGCGGCGCGGGCAGGTCGCCTTCATGGACATGTTCACGTGGCACCAGGCCTTCGGCAATCGCTCGGACACCCTGCGCTTCGGCGTCTACAACAAGTACCGGGCGCGCAGCGCGCCGCCGGGCTGCGGACCCTACCTGTTCCGGGAGCGCTCGGCGGAGCTGTTCGACGCCGCCGGCGCGGAGTTGCTGGAGAACCGCATCGAGGGCCGCGTCGCGCAGACCAAACTGCTGGTCGAGGAGGCGGACCGGTTCCTCGTCCTCGACGGGCCGGACGGGTCGCCGACCGTTCCCGGCGGGGCGGCGCAGCCGGCTCTAAAGCGGGTGGGCACCGACGACGACAACGTGATCGACGCGCTGATGGGTGCGGCCCGCCCGCAGCTCGGCGGCGACCTGCCGTGGGTCAGTTACGTGGGGGATTACCTGGTGGGTGACGGCTCGGCTGACGTCTGCCGCGTCTACGCCTGCCCGCACGAGGAGCTGGCGCGCGACAACGGCCCGGCCACCGCCACGGCTCGCTGGCACTTCTTCGACCAGCTCCGCGCGGAGACCGGCACCCCCTACCTGGCGGAAGCCGCGGCGCGATGGCTGACCGAACCCGTCGTGCGGGGCATCGGCCAGTCGAACGAACAGGCCAAGTTCAATCCATAGAGGTCCTTTGGTATCAGCATGAAGATCCTGGTCAGCTTCTCCTTCACCGCCGCGCAGCGCGCGGAGCTCGATGCCGTCGCCCGGCGCCACGGCAGCCACGAGGTGATCCACACCGACGATCCGGCGGTGGCGCTGGCGGCGGCACCGGAGGTCGAGGTGGCCATGGGCACCCTCACCCCGGACGTGTTCCTGGCGGCGCCCAACCTGAAGTGGGCGCACTCCTTCAGCGCCGGCCTCGACAAGGTGCTGTCTCCGGAAGCCGCGGCGCTGCCGTTCACCCTGACCAACATGGCCGGCAAGTACGCCGCGCAGGGCGCGGAGCACGCCTGGGCGCTGCTATTGGCCCTGTGCCGCGGCGTCGTGCACGCGGCGACTGCCCGGCGCTGGGAACAGGCAACGGTCACGTCACTGACCGGCGGCACGCTCCTGATCATCGGGCTGGGGGGATTCGGCATGCACACCGCGCGGCGCGCCGCCGGCTACGAGATGACCGTGCTGGCGCTGGACCCGGCGAAGAGCGCCGGCCCGGCGCCCAAGGGCGTCGACGAGTTGCTGCCGCCGACGCCGGGGAGCCTGCACTCCTTCCTTGTTCGCGCCGC
>JAPOQV010000584.1 GCA_026710565.1 Spirochaetaceae bacterium
GCCCGGCGCCGGCGCTGGGGCGACCCCCGCCCGGGCGGGGGGCGGCGGGCGAGACAGCAGCGCCCCCTGCACGGCCACGGGCCCACCGATGCCGCTGATGCCCCAGGCCCCGATGCGCCCGTCCGCCGCCAGCCGCTGCAGCGCCGGGCGCACCTCCCGGACATAGTCCCGGAACGGAAGCCCGGAGCGGCCGGCGCCTTCCTCGCCGTCGGGAAGCAGCAAGCAGTGGGTGAGCAGCAGGTCGACGCGGGGAAGCCGCAGGCGCTCCAGGCTGGCGTTCAGGCTGCGCTCGATCAGGCCGGGCGCGGCGCCCGGAAGCGGCCGGTCCAGGGGCACCTTGGTGGAGATGCGCACGCCGGACGGCAGCGCTCCGCCGAACGCGGTGCCCACCGCGCGCTCCGCGCCGCCGTCGCCGTAGCCGGGAGCCACGTCGACGTGATCGACGCCGGCATCGACCGCGGCGCGGATGGTGGCGACCGCCTCTTCCAGGTCCGGTTCGTGCCCCCAGCCCCCCATCAGGCCGGCGCCGCCCAGGGTGAGCGCGCTCACCTCGCCCAGGGCTCCGAACGGACGCCGCGTCATACCGGTCCGCTTGCTGGCGGCGAGGCGGTGCCACTACCCTCGCCCGCATGCTGTACGAGCGAATGGTCGAGCGCGAGCGACAGGGAAACCCGGTCAGGATCGGGCTGATCGGCATCGGCACCTTCGGCTCGCAGATCGCCGGCCAGATCCGGCACATGCCAGGCATGCGGCTGGCGGCGATCGCCGACCTGCGCGTGGAGGCGGCCGCCGCGGTACTGGGTGCGGGGGCGGACGCTGAACCGCTGCGGGCCGCCTCCGCCGCTCAGGTCGCGGAGGCCGTGGCCGACGGCACGCCGGTGGTCACCGCGGATGCGGATGCGCTCATCGCCAGCTCCGTCGACATCGTCGTCGAGGCGACCGGGCTGGTCGAGGTGGCGGTACGCCACGCCTACCGGGCGATCCTGTCGCGCAAGCACCTGGCCATGGTAACGGTCGAGGCCGACGCGTTGGTAGGCTACCACCTGCGCAAGCTCGCCCGCGCCGCCGGGGTGATCTACAGCCTGGCCTACGGCGACGAGCCGGCGCTGGCCGCGGAGCTCTGCGACTGGGCGCGCACGCTCGGTTTCCGGCTGGTGGCGGCCGGCAAGGGCACGCGTTTCACCCGGAGCTTCCGCAAGATGAACCCCGACGACGTGCCGCGCGTGTACGGCTTCACCGGCAAGGACTACAACGCGCAGATGTTCGGGTCGTTCCTGGACGGCACCAAGCACTCGATCGAGATGGTCGCGCTGGCCAACATGACCGGGCTCGAGCCCGACGTGCGCGGGCTGCACTTTCCCACCGCCGACCTGCGCGAGATCCCGGACGTGCTGGCCTCCAGGGAGAGGGGCGGGATCCTGCACCGGGAAGGCGTCGTCGAGGCGGTGAGCGCCATTCATCCGGACGACACCTTCGTGGAGCGCTCCATTCGCGGCGGGTTGTTCGCCGTGATCGACGGGCCGACGCCGGAGGTCAACGAGTCGCTCGCCTCCTACGGCGACATCACCGGCATGATCATCGGCAAGCGCAGCGGCTACGCGATGATCTACCGACCGCAGCACTTCGTCGGCCACGAGATGCCGTTGGGGCTCGCCCGTATGGCCGTGCTCGGCGACGACGTGGGCGCCCCCACCTGCCGCGCCGCGGAAGTGGTGGCCGCCGCCAAGCGGCCGCTGCGGGCGGGAGAGACCCTCGACGGCGAAGGCGGCTACACCGTCTACGGGATGGCCGAGCGGCACGACACCGCGCGCGCCGAGAACCTGGTGCCGATGGCGCTCACCCACGGCGCGGTCGCCACGGCGGACATCGCCGAGGACGAGATGATTAGCTTCGACAACGTCGAGGTGCCCCCATCCCTGAGCCTCAGTCTCTGGCAGGTGCAGGAGCAGCAGGAGTCGTCCTGAGTCCCGTCGCCGCACCCAACTACGCGGTTACGTCGTAGAACGCCTCCGCGTTGGTGCGGAACAGCTTGACTTCCACGTCCGGGTCCAGGGGGCCGAGCAACTCGCGGTGGGTGGCGAGCATGCCCGCGTAGTCCGTGGTCAGCAGCGCCACCGGCCAGTCGCTCCCGAACATCAGCCGGTCGGGTCCCAGATCTTCCAGGTAGAAGGCGGTGTATTGGCGCATCGCCTCGATCGGCCAGCCCTGCTTGGGGTGGTCCAGATACTCCTGAATGCGGGTCACCTGCGGCGACAGCGACAACTTGCAGAACGCGCCGGTGTCGCGCGCGATGCGGCGCATCGCCTGCTCCCAGGCCGGCTCCAGCGTGCCGTCGAAGTCCGGCTTGCCGTAGTGCTCGATGATGCACTTGAGGTCGGGCACCTGCTCGATCGCGGTGGCGATGCCGTCCAGGTGGCGCACCAGCGGCAGGAAGTCGTGGATGAGCCCGCGCCGCGCCAGCTCCCTGAGCCCCTCGATCACCGCCGGCTTGCCGGCGATCTCCGGGTCGGGATGCGCCTCGAAGTTCATGCGCATGCCACGGAACTTCGGCAGCTTCTGCCATTCGTCGAGCCTGTGCCCCAGGCCGGGGTCGTCCAGGTCGGCGCGCAGGATCAGGCCGCCGACGAAGTCGAACTCGGCGGCGAAGTCGATGATGGTCTGGTTGTCGACGGCGGTGTCGCCGGCCTCGACGATCACGCAGCGGGTCACCCCAACCGGCCGGGAGGCGGCCTGATGCTCGACCGGGGTGTAGTCCTGGTAGAGGACCTCCCAACTGGAGTCGAGCCAGCTATTGGTTTCCCGCCACCAGAAGTGGCAGTGCGTATCGACTATGCGCTCCATACCGCTACCATAGCAGGTCCGCGAGCCGCCACGAGATAGATCCGCGACGTCGCCTAGCTGTCGACCCGCATCGGCCCGGGTGAGCGCTTCTGATCCACGACGGCACCGGACCCCATCTGCGATTCGTCTCCCACCGTCGAAGGACGGGAGGTCCGCTCGGATCCGAAGTCCTACATCGCGAGACTCACTTTCGGAAAGGAATTCGATCGAGTCGCAAAACGATACCGCGCCGCAGCGTGGCATCGAGAAGAGCCTACGGTGTTCCAGAGGACATTGGAGGGTCTTCAGGATTCCGTGCGGTGCGATGCTGCGTGACGTGACCGGCGAGGTAACGACCACAGCCGTCGCAAACTCGGATCAGAGGGGCATGGGAGTGGGAGGTCTGTTCCTGATTGTTCCGAGACCGGCTCGGCAGCGAGCGCACCGCGAAAAAGTCGAGAAATCCTGCCTCAGGGTCTTGACGGCAATGTGCGCCTGCGAGATGGCACGCCAGCGCACGCTACGGCCCCTTCCGGCCTCCCGGAAGCTCGCGCACCCGTTCGGCCGCGCCGGACCCCGTTGAGCGCGCGCTGCGCGCCGATCAGATGCCCGTCCCGGACTGAGCAGGAAGGGCTATCTGGAAATCATGGTTATATTTACTCCATGGATACCGTCACCCTTGACGCGCCGCCATCTCCTCCACCGTCGGCGCGCTCTCCGACCGCGAGCTGCTGCGTCAGACCGGCACCCTGGTCCTCCACGAACGCCACCTGCAGGGCGCCGTCATCGACCACCTGGCCGAGATCGAAACCCGCCGGCTGTACCTGCAGCGTGGCTGCTCCAGCCTGTTCGACTACGCGGTGCGCGAGCTCCGTTACAGCGACGCTGCCGCCGGGCGGCGC
>JAPOQV010000585.1 GCA_026710565.1 Spirochaetaceae bacterium
CCACGTAGCGCACCGGCGCGCCGACCAGCGTCTCCAGCAGGTAGATCTCGTGGTAGGCGGTGTCGTTGATGGCGCCGCCGCCCGCCGCGCGTGAGGCGCGCCACTCCCGGTTCGGGTCGGCGCGGTCGTCGGTCTTGTTGAACAGCGACTTGGCCCGCCCGAAGAAAGGCGTGCCCGTGGCCCCGTCGGCCAGCAGCGCCCGCGCCCGCTCCGAGCCCTGCGCGAACAGGAAGTTGTGCACCACCGCGTAGGGCACCCCGTGGCGCTCGACCGCCGCCAGCACCTCCCGCGCCTGCTCGATCGAGGTGGCCATCGGCTTCTCGGAGATCACGGCCACGCCTGCCGCCGCCGCGTCCATCGCGTGCCCGGCGTGCAGGTGATGCGGGGTGGCGATGGTGACCGCGTCCAGCTCGGCGTGCTCCAGCATCTCCCGGTGGTCGGCGTAGCGCCGCTCCGGCGGCACGGCCAGCGTCTCTCCCATCTGAAGCAGGTTGTCGCTGACCGGATCGGCCACCGCGCTCACCCGCACCAAGTCGGGAATCGCCTGGTACCCCGGTGCGTGGCTGATGCGCACGATGCCGCCGCAGCCGATCAGACCCAGGCGAATCGGTCTCTGCATCTCCGTTATCCCTTTCAGTCCAGCTCGACCACTCGACGCTGCAGGCGAGACCGCTCCGCGGCGAACGCGATGCGGTGGGTGTCGAGCGACACCGCCACGTCGGTGACGACCGAAGAGCGGTCGCCGGTCTGGATGGCGCGCAGCCACGAGTCCACCACCCGGCGGTCACCGCCGCCGTGGCCGCCGGACTCGGGCTCGATGGTGATGCGATCGACGACGCTCTCGCCCAAGCGCCGCACTTCGATGCCGTGCTCGGAGAACTCCGCGACCCCCTCGGTGCCGTGCACGCGGGTGCGCCGGCCGCCGACGGCGGTAAAGCCGGTCATCGTGAACGTAGCGGTAACGCCGCCGTCGAATTCCATCGCGACAATCTGGTTGTCGACGACGTCGTTGTCGCACCGCCACACGCAGCGTCCGTGCGGACCGTCGGTGATGGCCTGCAGTTGGGCCTGGCGGCTGTGGTCGAGGGTCAGCCAGCTCACCGGCCCGCCCTCGCGGTCGGTGTCGGCGTAGAGCTTGATCGCCGAGTAGACGCATTCGGGCTCGATGTCGCAGTCCACGCAGCGCTCCCCGCTTCCGGCGGGTGCGTGCTCGGGCCGGAAGTAGTTGAGCGACCCGAACGAGCTGACCGCCCGGCACGGCCGGTCGACCAGGTACGCCAGGTAGTCGATGTCGTGGCAGCTCTTGGCCAGGAGCATGAAGGACGAGCGCCCCTCGTTTCCCCACTTGCCACGCACGAAGCTGTGCGCCTGGTGCCACCACTGGACCTGTTCGAGATGGTCGACGGTCACCACGGTGCCGATGCGGCCGGAGCTCACGACTTCCTTGAGGATCCGGAACGGGCGCGAGTAGCGCATCGAGTGGCAGACCGCCGTGATCGCCTGCGAGTCGGCGGCTGCCGCCGCGATGCGCTCGCACTCCTCCAGCGACGGCGCCATGGGCTTCTCCATCAGCAGGTGGTGGCCGGCGGCCAGGGCGGCGAGCGACGGCTCGGTGTGGTCGCGGTCCATGGTCGTGACCACCACCGCGTCCAGCGGAAGGGACGCGGCGAACAGGTCGTGCCAGTCGCGGTAGCGGTGGCGCTCCTCGATGCCGTGGGTGTGCGCGAAGTCTTCGCGGTAGTCGTCGCGCGGCTCGGCGACCGCCACGACGTCGGCCCACCGCGGGCGGCTGGCGATCAGGTTGCCGAGCGACCGGCCTCTGCCGCCGGCGCCGATGACGGCTACGCGTGCTGCACTCATCGTCGCAGCATAGTGGCGGTCAGTCCGATCGGTGGCAAGATTGCGGCACGCCACACGGTACCGGCAGAGGGCGACCCGCTCGCGCTATGATCGGGCGAGCCCCGCGTCCCATGACCGCCGACCCCCGCGAGATTCACCGCACGCGTCCGGACCTTGTCATCCACGACCCGACCGGAGGCAGGGAGCGTCCCTGGGACGACCAGGAGTTCTACTGGCTGAACGAGCACATCCTCGTCCTCCCCCTCGGCGACGGCTCCCTGCTGGCCACGTGGACGGCGGAGCGGCTCGACACCCCCTGTCTCATGAGGATCGGGGTGAAGCGCAGCACGGACGGCGGCGAATCCTGGTCGCCGGTGGTGTGGGCGGACGGACGAGGCGCCGGCGGCGACGGCCGGCCCGCGGCGTGGCAGGTTCCCCTGGAGTCGCCCGGCGGGCGGGTGTACCTGCTGTACACGCTGTGCACGCCGTCGGCGGGCTACACCGGCGGACTGTATTGCCGCTGCTCCGACGACCGGGGCACCTCCTGGTCGCGGCGCCATGAGCTGCACTTCCCGCCTTCGGCCATCGACGGTCCGGACCCGGACCGTGAACCGGTGCGCTGGATCGGCTGCAGCGGCATGCATCGCACCGCCGCCGGGGAGATCCTCATTCCGTTCACCCACTGGGCGTGCAATCCACGGGTGCCCGCGGGCACGGCGCCCTTCAAGGAACGGTACAGCCACATCGAGTTGATGGGGGTGGAGAACCTGCAGGATTCGCCGCCGCCCGACCGGCTGGAGCTCTCCGGGCTCAGCCGGGACGCCCCGGTCACGGCCCCGCACGAGCGCGTGGCCGGCGCCTCGTTCGCCCAGGAGCCGTACCTGGTGGACCTGCCCGACGGCAGGCTATTCATGACCGTCCGCACCAACCGTGGCGAGGTGTGGTACTCGGTCTCCTCGGACCAGGGGCGGACCTGGGACGAGGCGCGGCCGATGCGCATGCGCGACGGCGGCCCGAGGCTCCGGCATCCATGCTCGCCGTGCCCGATATTCAGCCTGGGGGACCGGCGGTACCTGTTGCTCTTCCACGACAACGACGGCTACGTCTTCGGCGCCGACAGCCGCTGGCACGTGCGCAACCGGCGCCCCACCTACGCCAGCGTCGGAGAGTTCCGGCCCGGCGCCGAGCAGCCGATCCGGTGGGGCCGCGCGCGGCTGCTCATCGACAACGACGCCGTGCCGTGGGGTCCGCCCGGCGCGGAGCGCTTCGAGTCGGCCGCCTACGTGAGCATGACCTGCGTCGCGGGGCGGCGAGTGCTCTGGTACCCGGACCGCAAGGGGTTCCTGCTCGGCAAGCGTCTGGACGACGAGTCACTCGCCGGGTGAGCGCGGCCCCTCCGCGCCGGCGGAAGGCCGATCACCATGCGATGCGCCGGCGGTCTGCCTCGACCGTGTCGAACCAGCTCTCCAGCTCCCGCTCCATGCGCGCTCGCCGCCCGGGATGGCGCCCGGCGAGGTCCACCTCCTCACCGGGGTCGTCGGCCAGGTTGTAGAGCTCCGGCCGTCCAGGGGCCGGCACGGGGCGCTCCAGCATGGTCTGCTCGATCTCCAGGGTGAAATGGGGCTCCGTGAACATGCGCTCGTACCAGCGCGCGTCCTCGCCGGACTTGTAGCGCGCCTCCGGCAGGTACGGCCAGACCAGCTTCCAGTCGCCGTCGCGCATCGCCGCGTTGCAGTTCCGGACCGGCCGGTTGCGGTTGTGTTGCCAGAACAGCTTCGTGCGGGCTCCGTCCCCGTCATCCCCCTGCAGCGCCGGCAGCAGGTTCAACCCGTCCAGCGGCAGATCGGGCTGCTCGCCGACGCCGCAGGCGGCCAGCAGCGTGGGCAGCCAGTCGGTGAAGTGGGCCATCTCGTGATACACGCGATCGCCGGGAATCGCCGCCGGCCAGCGCACCATGGCCGGCACGCGGATGCCGCCCTCCAGCACCAGGTTCTTGGCGCCGCGGAACGGCCCGTTGTAGCGCCGGTAGCCGCCGCCGAGCAGCGGGCCGTTGTCGCTCGTGAACAGCAGGATCGTGTGCTCCGCCAGCCGCAGCTCGTCGAGCGCCTCCATCACCCGGCCGACGCCGGCGTCCAGGCGCCGGACCATGCCGTACAGGGTGCTCACCGTGTCGTTGAAGCTGCCCTGCTCGGCGAACGGACGTACGTCCTCCGGCGGAGCCTCCAGCGGCGCGTGCGGAGCGTTGTACGCCAGGTACAGAAAGAACGGCTCGGAGCGGTGGCGCCGCAGGAAATCGACCGCCTCGCCGGTGAACACGTCGGTGAGGTAGCGGCCGTCGGAGCGCCACGGCGTCCCGCCGCGATCGAGGACCCAGCGCCAGTAGTACATGCCGCCGTTGAGGAAGCCGACGAACTCGTCGAAGCCCCGCGCCCGCGGGTGGTGGCGCTGGTCGAAGGCGCCGTTATGCCACTTGCCGACCATGCCGGTGGCGTACCCCGCCGCCTTGAACAGGTCGGCCATGGTCCTCTCGCGCGGGGCGATGCGGTCCATGCCGCGGTTCGACTCGACGCTGAGCGCTCCGGTGCGCTGGTGGTAGCGGCCGGTGAGGAGCGCGGCCCTGGCCGGGGCGCACAGGGGGGCTCCCGAGTAGTGCTGGTCCAGGCGGATGCCCTGTCCGGCGAGCGCGTCGAGGTGCGGCGTCTCGACGGCCGGATTGCCGTAGATGCCAAGATCGCCGTACCCCTGGTCGTCGGTCAGGATGAGCACGACGTTGGGCCGCCTCGCCATCCGCTGCCGGCTCACACGCGCACCCGCTGGAAGTTGATGCGCTCCTTCAGGTGGCTGTAGTGGGTCAGGCGGATCATGCGCGCCAGCATCCGGTCGACCAGCTCCGCCTCGACGTGGCGGTGCTCGGCGCTGCCGGCCAGGTTGTGCAGCTCCCAGGGGTCCCGGCGCAGGTCGTAGAGCTCCAGCACGCCGCCCTGCTCGGGGTCGTAGACCAGCTTGTTGCGGGCGTCGCGGATCATCATGGCCGTCCCGAGTTCCGAGAACACCTCGCGGCGCGGGGCGGCCTGCCCGCGCAGCAGCCCCAGCAGGCTGATCCCTTCCCGAGCGCGATTGCCGCCGGGCCGCGCGGCCCCCGCCGCGTCCAGGAAGGTCGGGTAGAGGTCCACGCCGCTGGCCAGCTCTCGGGCGGCGGTCATCCCGACCCGCGCATCGGCGGCGACGCCGGGCCCGGCCATCAGCAGCGGCACGCGGCTCACCGGTTCGTGGAAGAAGCGCTTGCCCTCCAGCCCGTGGTCGCCCAGGAGGTTGCCGTGGTCGGAGGTGAACACCACCAGGGTGTCGTCGATCCAGCCGCGCTGCGCCAGCACCTGCAGGAGGCGGTCGACCTGGTGGTCGATGAAGGCCACCATCCCCAGGCTGGCGGCCCGCTGGCGGCGGAACCGATCGATCGTCGCCGGGTCGTCAAGTCTGGCCTCCCGGGCCAGGTCCCGTGCGCCATAGAGGTCGCTGCCCGCGCGCACGCGGCCGCGGATGCCGACCGGCTCGGCCACCTCGTCCGGCGCGAACAGGCTGGCGTACGGCTCCGGAGCCCAGTACGGTCCGTGCGGGCCCACGAACCCGACGGTGAGAAACAGCGGCGCGTCTGCCTGGTACGACTGCAGGTAGCGCACGGCCGACTCGCCGATGTAGCCGTCGGTGGTGTCGGCCGGGTCGCTGCCGGCCACGTACTCGGCGCCGACCTTGTTCCGCCATTCCTCCAGCAGTCCGCGCTCCTCCAGGTGGCGGGTGAACCGGTCCGCTCCGGTGCGGGCGTCGGCCACGTCGCCCACCTGCCAGACGTGGTGGTACCCGTACTCCCGCAGCAGCGGGTCATCCTGGACCAGGTCGTACGGCAGTCCCGAGCGGTCGATGTAGTGATGCTTGCCGACGTAGGCGGTGTGGTAGCCCAGATCCTGCAGGTGGCGGGCGCAGGTGTCGGCACGCAGGTCGGCGGCGATCGGCTCGCCCATGTTGCCGCACACCCCGTGCTGGCCGGGAAACAGCCCGGTGACGATGCTGTTGCGCGACGGCGAGCAGAGCGTGGCCGCGCAGTAGCAGTTCTCGAACCGCACCCCCCGCCGCGCCAGCGCGTCGAGCGTGGGGGTGGCGCGCCCCAGGGCGTCCGCGCGCATCTGGTCGACCAGGACGAACAGGATGTGTGGCGGCTTCAGTTCTCTACCCCTTGCCGCTCAAGGCGTACGGATCGGCGGCGTCACGCACCCCATCGCCGACGAAGTTGTAGAGCAGCACCGTCACGATCACGAACAGGGCCGGGGTCAGCAGCCACGGATAGATGGCGATGCTGGTCACGTTCTGCGCCCCCTGCAGCAGCGTCCCCCAGCTCACCGCGGGCGGCTGGATCCCCAGCCCCAGGAAGCTCAGCGCCGTCTCGCCCAGGATCATGCGGGGAACCGCCAGGGTGAGACTCACGATCAGATAGCTCAGGAAGCCGGGCAGGAGGTGGGCGGTAATGATCTTCCCCGCGCGCGTTCCGGAAAGCCGGGCGGCGGTCACGTACTCGTACTCGCGCAGCTCCAGCAGCTTGCCGCGCACCACGCGCGCCACGCCGGTCCAGCCCAGCACCGACAGGATGATGGTGATGGTGAAGTAGGTGCGCAGGATCGGCCAGTTCACGGGGATGACCGCGCTCAGCGCCATCCACAGCGGAATGCCGGGAATGGAGTTGAAGACCTCGATGAGGCGCTGGATGACCAGATCGGGCACGCCACCGAAGTAGCCGGAGATGCCGCCGAGCAGGCAGCCGAGCACGAAGCTGATCGTCACGCCCACCAGGCCGATGGTCAGGCTGACCCGGCTGCCGGCCAGGATCCGGGAGAACAGGTCCCGGCCCAGCTCGTCGGTGCCCAGCAGGAACACCCGACCCTGCCCGGCGTCGAACAGGTGCAGATCGGCGTCGATCACGCCCCAGAAGCGGTAGGGCTCACCGCGCACCAGGAAGCGCATCGGGTGGATCACCGACCGGTCTTCCACGAACTCGCGCTGGAAGGTCTCCAGATTCACCTTTCCGGTAAGCCCATAGACGAACGGAAAGCGCAGCCGGCCGTCGGCGTCGAGCACACGGATGCGCGTCGGCGGCGCGTGGACGAACCCCTTGTGCTGGGTCAGCGAGCCGTAGGGGGCGCAGAACTCGTAGGTGAAGGCCACCAGGTAGGCCAGCAGCAGGATGACGCCGGCGATGACGGCCATGCGATGCTTGCGGAACTTGCGCCATATCAACTGCCGCTGCGAGGCGATGAAGTAGCGTTCCTCCGCGCTGGCGGCCGGCGCGCCGTTCACGCCGCGGGCGTCGCGTACGGCCGCGCTGTCGGTCGCCATGTCAGCCCTTGCGCTCGTAGGTGATGCGCGGGTCCACGACCATCAGCAGGATGTCCGAGATCAGCACGCCGATCACGGCGAGCACGCTGATCACCAGCAGCACGCTCCCCGAGAGGTTGATGTCCTGGGTTCGTACGGCCGCGTACATCAGCGGGCCGAGCGTCGGCAGGCCCAGCACGATGGCGACGATGGTCTCGCCGCTGATCAGCTCCGGGAGGACGCCCCCGATTCCGCTGACCATCGGGTTCAGCGCCAGCCGCACCGGGTACTTGAAGATCACGCGGGGCTCCGCGAGTCCCTTCGCGCGGGCCGTGATCACGTACTGCTTGCCCAGCTCGTCGAGCAGCGTGCCGCGCATGACCCGGATCGTGCCGGCGGTGGCGGCCGTGCCGATCACGATGACCGGAATCCACAGGTGGCCGACCAGGTCCAACAGCTTGGCGGGGCTCCAGGGCTGCTCTTCCATGCCGGGCGAAAAGAAGCCGCCGATGCTGAGTCCGAAGAACTTGTAGAACACGTACAACAGGATCAGCCCCAGCAGGAAGTTGGGCGTCGCCAGCCCGATGAAGCCCAGGGTGGTCAGGCTGTAGTCGGTCAGGCTGTACTGGTGGGTCGCGCTGTAGATGCCGATCGGGATCGCCACCAGGTAGGTGAACAGGATGCTGATCAGCGACAGCATGATCGTGCCGCCCAGGCGTTCGGTGATCAGGTCATTCACCGGCACGCCGCGGATCGAGCGCCCCATGTCGCCGGACAGGAACTCGATCACCCAGTCGGCGTACTGCACCACCAGGGGGCGGTCCAGGCCGTACTGGCGGCGCAGCGCGAGCTCCTCGGCCTCCGTGATCACGTCGCCTTCCGACTCCCGTTGCGCGACGATCGTGTCCACGGCGTCGCCCGGCGGCAACTGGATCACGATGTAGATCAGCATGCTGATGATCACGACCGTCGCCGCCATGTAGAGCAGTCGGCGCAGCAGGTAGGCGGTGTAGTTCATGTGCGTGAGAAGGAAAGGGAGAATGAGCGGCGGGGCACGCCGCCCATTCTCCCGTATGTCATGTCCGGTGCGGGGCTACTCTGAGATGTACCACTGTTCCGGCTTGTACGGGGCGTAGAAGTTGGTGTCCGAGCCCCAGAAGATGCTCTCCTTCGGAACGTTCTTCAGGCGGTTGTGGATGACCACCGGGTGCGGCGCCAGGCCGATCGTCGGGATCATCGGCAGTTCGTCGGCGAAGAAGGCGAAGTACGCCTTGCCGCGCTCGGCCGCTTCCGGCGTGCCGGTGGCGGCCTGCTTGAACGACTGCCAGCGCTCGTTGAGCGCCTTGATCTCGTCGGGAGGCTCGATGCCGGTATCACCGCCCGAGACGAACCAGAAGCACCACTGGCGACCCCAGTTGTTCGCGTTGCAGCGTTCGAAGGCGAACTGGTCCGGCGTGCCGCGCCCGAGCAGCGTGGTGCGCCCCAGGTGCCAGGTCGAGATCGCCGTCTGGTTGGTGTCCAGGCGCTCGTTGAGCAGGGCGCCGTCGATCACCTTGCAGGCGCCGTCGATGCCGACCTGGCGCCAGTCGTTGGAGATCAGCTCGCAGATCGCCTGCTTCGGCCCCTCCAGGACGCCGATCTCGATCACCAGGCTGAGCCGCGTGCCGTCATCGGGGCGCACGCGGAAGCCGTCACCGTCGCGCGTGGACAGCCCGACCGAGTCGAGCAGTTGATTGGCGCGGTCCGGGTCGAACGCCAGGTTGTCGTTGTACCAGGCGTGGTCGAAGAACTCCATGGTGTTCAGCGGCGTCGCCGGATGCGCGTCGCCCATGCCGAAGAACACGATGTCGTTCATCTGCTCGCGGTTCAGGGCCACCGACAGGCCGACGCGGAAGTCCAGGTTGTTGAACAGCTCGTGGATCACGGGGTCCTCGATGTTCTGGTTGAGGAACAGCACCAGCTCCGCGGTGCGCAGCGACTGCGCGATGATCGTCTGGTAGTCGCCCTGCGCCTCGCCCGCCCGGTACGTCGGCAGGCTCGGTGCGGAGGTGTAGTAGGCGGCGAAGTCCACCTCTCCCGCCGACGCCTTCAGGTCGTAGAGATCCAGGTCGCCGACGTGTCTGACCTCGAACCGGTCGATGTAGGGAAGCTGGTTGCCGGCGGTGTCGACGTGGTGGTAGTAGGGGTTGCGCACCAGCAGCACGCGGTCGCTCTCCACCACCTCCGGCGTATGCATGTCCATGTAGGGGCGGCCGATGATCACCGCCGACTGGGTGTAGCCCTGCGTGCCGTGCGCCCTGAACATCTGCGTCCAGTCCTCGTAGCCCTGCTCGGCGGCGAGCGCGGCGGCGTCCTCGTTGAAGCCGGCGTGAAACTGCTTCAGGTAGTGCGCGGGCAGGAACAGCACGTTGTCGCCGGAGAAGTGGGTGCGCCCGAAGCGGTCCATGGCCACCGGGTTGGGGGCGGCCCAGGTGATGCGCAGCGTATAGTCGTCCAGCGCCTCCCAGACCGCGGGCTCTCCCCCCAGCGTATAGAACGGATCGATGCTGGAGCTGAGCTCTTCGTTGGTCATGTCCTGCTCCCACTTGAAGAGCATGTCGGCGGTCGTGAACGGTTCGCCGTCCGACCAGCGCAGCCCTTCGCGCAGCTTCAGGGTGAGGGTGCGGTTCTCGTTCGACCAGGCATGGCTCTCGGCCAGGTCCGCCTCGAACGCGCTGGCGGTCTGGTTGTAGCGGAACAGGCCGGTGTGGCGCACCCGCAGGCCGATCGACATGCGGTCCGACACGTCCATCATCCGCAGGGTGCCGCCGTAGGTGCCGATCGAGTCGAACGGCTCGACCACCAGCGGGTTGGACGGCAGCCGCTCCGCCACGGGCGGCAGCTCGCCGGCCTCCACCATGGCGGCCAGCATCGGCGCCTCCTGGTACGTCATCTGTGCGAAGGCGGTGGCTCCGGCGAGCATCGACAGCGCCAGGGCCGCGAGCACTCGACTCGCTACGGTACGTTTCATGATCACTCCTCGACAGGGTTGTGTCCGTGGCGGCACGGGGCGCGGGCCCCTGCCAGCCGGGACCGCGGGCAGGATAGATCGGCCACCGGGGGCGTTCAAGCGCGATCGATCGCGCGGCGCTCCGCCTCGACGGACGCGAACCAGTTCTCCGCCGCGACGCGCATGCGGGCGACGCGGTCGGGACGGGCGTCCGCCAGGTTTCGCGACTCGCAGGGGTCTTCGGCGATGTGGTACAGTTCCGGGTCCGCCGGCGCGGACAGCGTGCGCTTGACCGGGGGGTTGCTCACGGGCATGTCGAGGTGTCCCCGCGACATCAGGTCGCGCACCGCCACGTTGTCCTCCTGGAGCTTGACCATCGCCTCCGGGATGCGCGGCCAGTAGAGCTTCCAGGGGCCGTCGCGCATCGCCAGGTTGCAGTGCGGCACGGGCTCGTAGCGATTGAACTGCCAGAACCGTGGCGCTGCGCCTGCGGAGTCAGTGCCTTGTAGCCGCGGGAGCTGATTGCAGCCGTCCAGCGGCTGCCCTTCCGGGGTGACGCCCGCGGCGGCGGCCAGCGTCGGCAGCCAATCGCAGAAGTGGAGCATCTCGTCGCAGGCGGCGCCGGCCGGCAAGCCGCCAGGCCAGCGGACGATCGCCGGCACGCGGATGCCGCCCTCCAGCACGTCCTGCTTCTGGCCGCGGAACGGGCCATTGTAGCGGTCCATGCTGAACCGCCGCCCGCGGTGGCGCTCCGAGCCGAGAAAGGGGCCGTTGTCGCTGGTCACGAGCACCACGGTGTCTTCCGCGCAGCCGGTGGCATCCAGCGTATCGAGGATCTGGCCGACGCCCTGATCCATGCGCGCCACCATGCCGTACAGGGTGGCCACCGCGTCGTTCAGGCCGGCGCGCCTCAGGAACGGTGCGCAGCTCTCGACGGGTGCCTGCAGCGGCGAGTGAGGGGCGTGATAGGCAACCACCAGGAAGAACGGCTGCCGGGTGGCGGCGCCGGGAAGGGCCGTGTGGCGCCTGTGGCGCCGGATGAAGTCGACAGCCTCGGCGGTGAGCACGTCGGTCTGGTAGCGGCCGTCGGCGCGCCGCGGGCTGCCGTTGTAGTCCAGGAACCAGTTCCAGTAGTCCATGATGCCGCCCAGGAAGCCGGCGAACTCCGCGAAGCCGCGCCGGTTGGGGTGGTAGCTCGGGTCGTGCAGGCCGCTGTGCCACTTGCCCACGTAGCCGGTGCGGTAGCCGGCGGACGTGAACGCGTCGCCGATGGTGCGCTCGCGCAGGGCGATGCGGTCCAGGCCGCGGTTCGACTCCACGCTGAGCGCGCCGCAGCGGGGGTGGTAGCGCCCGGTGAGCAGCGCGGCCCGCGCCGGCGCGCAGATGGGCGCGCCGCTGTAGTGCTGGGAGCAGCGCACGCCCTCGGCGGCGAGCCGGTCGATGTGGGGCGTGGACAGGATGGCGTTGCCGTAGCAACTCAGGTCGCCGTAGCCCAGGTCGTCGGCCAGGAAGAGGACGACGTTGGGACGGGTGCGCGGGGGTGCGGCAGCCACGCGGCGGGGCCGATCGGGCAGTTGCGCCGCCGCGCTCAGGCGCGCGCCGGCTGTTTCTTGAGGTGCTGCTCCTGTCCCTGGCCCACCACCTTGTAGGTCAGGCCCGCCTGCTTGCCGCGGCGCTTCAGGCCGGAGACCACGAAGTTGTTGTAGGGCTCGGCCGGCTCCGCGAAGGTCGGCCGCATGCCGGCCTCGTGGAAGCCGATCCGCACCGAGCGGCGCCAGCCGTCCGTGCGGTTCATGTCGGACCAGTGGATGGTCAGGTAGCTGAAGAAGATCACGTCCCCGGCCTTGGCCGGCACCGCCACCGACGGCGTCTTGTCCGGGTGGTACTGCTCGGGCGGCAGGTAGGGCCGGGTGTGATCGCCGGTGATGTGCTCCAGCGGTCCCTGCTTGTGGCTCCCGGGAACCACCTGCAGGCAGCCCGAGGCCTCAGGCGAGTCGTCCAGGTGCAACAGGCAATCGACGAAGTCGGGCCCGTCGTGGGGGTAGAACGGGTAGTCCTGGTGCATGGGAAACGGCGTGCCGCGCTCGGGCGGCTTGGCGTGCAGGATGGTGCCGTGCCACTGCACGGCGGGGCCGACCAGGGCGCGCACGCACTCGGTGAGGCGCTGGTGGAAGATGATCCGCCCCCAGGCCGCCGAGTAGAACTGCGGGTTGGCGATGAACACGGCGCGCGTCTTCTCCTGCTCGCCCGCGGGCAGGTAGTGATCGCGCCACGGCCCCTTCCAGCCGATGCTGTCCTCTCCCCACCACTCCTCGACGATGAAGTCCATCTCCCGCTCCAGCTCCTCCAACTCCTCGTCCGTGAAGATGTTGGAGACGCGGAGATAGCCGTCGTCGCGATACGCCTCGACCTGTTCCTGCGTCAGCATGGGAGACGACCGTAGTCCACCCCGCGAGCCCTGTCGAGTTGAACCGTGGCGCCGATGTCACTCATTCCGCAACTCCGTCCGCCATCAACACCGCACGGCGCGAGGTCGGGACAATCATCCCCTACGGCGTGCCGACTCCCGGGACGTCCACCTCGACCATGCGGATGCGACCGTCGCCGGGACTGCGGGGCCGCCCCAGCACCGTCGACTCGCACAGGAACAGCGTGGCCCCGTCACGTCCGCCAAGCGTGCAGGCGAAAGCGCTGTAGCCGGCCACGTCGATCCGGTCGCGCAACTCCCCGCCCTCGGCGATCCGCAGGTAGCCGCCGGTTTCTCCGTAGCGGTAGTACGGCACGGCGACCCACAGGCAGCCGTCCCGGTCCAGGGTGATGCCGTCCGGAGGCACGCCGAGGTCGGCCCACACGCGCCGGTTGACGAGCGAACCGTCGGCTTCGATGTCGAACGCGGTCAGGCGTCCGGCGAACGTCTCGGCCGCGATCAGGGTGGCGCCGTCGGGGGTCACCACCATGCCGTTGGGGAAGGTGACGCGGTCGGCGACGATGCGCGCCGCACGCGGGGCGTCCCAGGCGGCGCCGGGCGCCGGCGGCTCCACGAGCGCGATGCTGCTCAGGCGGGGCATGTTGCCGGGCATCGGCAGCCGCTCCTCGTCGAAGTCGGTGTCGTCACTGCCGACGTAGGCGCGGCCGGCGCGGTCGATCACCATGTCGTTGCAGGGGAACCCCGTGACCCGCCGCATCTCGGCCACGGCGACCGTGCGCCCGTCCCGGCACGCGATCAGCCTGCCGTCCTGCAGCGAAACCACCTGCAGGGTGCCGTCCGGCAGCCAGCCGAGCCCTGACGGCAGCTCGTCGACCGCGGCGATCGTCTCCAGGTTCCCATCGAGGCCCAGCCGGTTGACGGTGCCGGCCAGGACATCGGAGAAGTACAACCTGTCTCCCCGCCAGCGCGGCCCTTCCGGGAAGTACAGGCCATCCTTGAGGATGGTCGGTTCGGGTCGTGCCATGGTGCCGCCATCGTACACCGGACGCGCCGTGTTTTGACCGGCTTCGGGGGGTCGATTACCCTCCCGGCGTGGTCGGGGATGTCGTTGGAGGCCGCTTCACTGGAGGGGACCGCGGATGACCCGAGAGGAGCTCCTGGAACTGATCCGTGCGGGGGAGAACTCCGGCGTCGAGTTCAAGCGGGACGAACTGCGGCCCGAGCAACTGGCGCGAGAGGTGGCAGCGCTGGCCAACTTCCAGGGAGGACGCGTGCTGCTGGGCGTGGAGGACGACGGGACGATTACCGGGATTCGCCGCGCGGGCCTGGAGCGATGGGTCATGGACACGGTGTTCGGCCATATGGTCCATCCGCTGTTGCTGCCGTTCTACGAAGAGGTGCCGGTCGCCCCTGATCGCCGCGTCGCCGTCGTCACGGTCACGCAGGGTCCCGTCAAGCCGTACGTGGTCCGGCAGCGCGGCCGCGAAGACATCTACGTGCGCGTCGGCAGCACCTCGCGGCTGGCCACGAGGGAGCAGCAGGCGCGGCTGTTCGCCACAGGCGGTCTGCTGCACACGGAGATGCTGCCGGTTTCGGGCAGCGGCCTTGCCCATCTCAGTCGGGAACGCCTGGCAGACTACCTCACCACGATCGTGGGAGAACCGAGCGCGCCGCAGGATGAAGCGGCGTGGCACGAACGCCTGTGCGCTCTGGGCTTCATGGTGGAACGCGACGCCGGCCCGCCCACGTGCACGATCGCGGGGCTGCTGCTGTTTGGGTACCGTCCGCGCCGCCTGCTGCGCCATGCTGGCGTACGCTGGATGTGCTTCAAGGGGCGGGAAAAGGCGTACGACGCACTGGATGATCAGGTGATCGAGGGGCCGCTCACCGGCCTCTGGCGGGACTTGCCAGGCGGGCGCGAACTGGTCGAGAAGGGACTCATCGAACGTCTCGCGGACGCCATGCGCCCGTTCGTCTCCGAGGAGCCCGGCGCGGTGGATGAGTCGATGCGCCGGGAACGGCGCTGGTACTACCCGCTCGAAGCGCTGCGCGAAGGCGTCGTCAACGCGCTGACCCATCGCGACTGGACGCGCTATGAGGAAGTGGAGGTCGTCCGTTACGTCGATCGGATAGAGATCGTGAGCCCCGGCGCCCTGCAGAACGGCATGACGGTCGCCAAGATGATCGCCGGCCAACGTGCACCGCGCAATCTGCTCATCTCCGAGGTGCTGCGCGACTACAACTATGCCGACGCGCGCGGCATGGGCGTGCGCAACAGGATCATGCCGCTGATGCGCGCCCGCAACGGCATGGACCCCGAGTTCGAAGCGACCGATGACTACTTGAGGCTGACGCTGCGCCGCGGCGCAGAACGCTGAAACCAGGGTGGTGGCGGAGGGCAAGGAGGTAGCCCGCGTCCATTACAGATCGCGTATGACCCGGACCGTTGAGGAGCCTTGAAGCCTGGTTACCTGGATCTGCTGGGAGAACTCGGAGCGCAGTTCCGGGATGTGGGTGATGACGCCGACCATGCGGCCGGCGACCTGAAGGCTCTGGATGGTCTCGGAGACCGTCGCAAGGGTATCCGGGTCGAGCGTGCCGAAGCCCTCGTCGATGAACAGGCTGTCGAGGTTCACGGCGCCCGCCGCATCCTGCACCTGCCTGCTGAGCTCCAGGGCCAGGGACAGTGAGGTGAGGAAGGTCTCGCCGCCGCTCAGCGTGTCGCTGATCCGCGTCTCGTCGGCGTTGTCGTGGTCGACGACCAGGATCTGGTCTTCCTGGAACGTCAGCGAGTAGCGCTCGGCGGACAACGTGAACAGCCGGCCCGATGCCCCCTGCACCAGCTTCGTGAAGCTGTCCTCCAGGACGTACGCCTGGAACCGGTCGCTGCGGAGATCGGTGGCCAAGCCGCTGTAGAGGCGATGGTCGTCTCTCATGGCCTGCAACTGCTCGTGGAGTGCCCGCGCCCGCGCAAGGCGCCCGGTCATCGTCTCGACCTGCTGACCGAGGTGCGCGTTCATCGTGACGAGCTGCTCGACTTCGCCCTTGATCCGCCGGTCGTTGGCACTCGCATCATCGAGCTGTTCGTCCGAGACCCGCTCGCCACCCAGTTCGTTCTGCAGGTCGCGGACGCGCAGCTCGGTGGCGTGCAGATCGCGCGCGTAGGCGGCGACGGACTCGCTCAATCGGGCCTGTGCCGTATCGTCCCGCACGGCGTTACGAACGTCGCCCACGCTGTCGAAGCGTGCCTGGGCGACGTGTCGGTCACGCTGCTCGATCCGGGCCGCCGCTTCCCGGTCCGCCTCACCGGCGGCTCGCTCGCGGTCCCCGCGGGCCTGCTGGGCCTTCGCCAATTCGCGGCGGGCTTCCGCCTGCGCTGCCATGGCCTCCCTGTGTCCGGCTTCCAGAACATCGATGCGAGAGGACAGGTCCGTCCGTTCCTGTCCGGGGTCGGTGGACCGGGTGACCTCTGCGATCTCGGCTTGCACGGCCCGGAGCCGCTCCTCATCCGCGGTGACTTCCGCAACCCGGTCGCGCAGATCGCTCCGTACCCGGTCGAGCTCGCTGCGCGTGGTCTGCTCGCTTCGGCGCAGGTCGCTCAAGTGGAGCTCTGCCGTCTCAAGACGATCTTGCGCGTCCTCGAAGGAGCTGCGGGCAGCCGCCGTCGTCTCGATCTGCTGCCGAAACCAGTCATCGACGGCATCGTCGTCCACCGGGACGCGGCCGCCGATGGCATCCCGGATTTCGGCTGCCAGTCGGCGGATGTCCGCACGCGCCTTGTCCGTGGTGCCGTTCACCTCGGTCAGTGCTTCCTGGGCGGCGCGGAGACTGCCTTGCGCCCTTGTCAGTGCCGTGATCGCGTCCTGCGCGTCGTCGCGCACTCGCCGGAGCGTGGCACTCGCCTCGTCGCGGTCCGCGCGGGCGGCTGCGACATCAGGGTGCAGGTCGGCCGCCGGCGGATCGGCCACGAGTTGCGCACAGACCGGGCACGGGGCTCCAGCCGCCAGTGATCCGCGCAGATCGTTGGCGGCGTCCTGACGATGGACCGCGTGCAGTGACTCCTCCGCGGCCGTCAGGCTGTGCTCTGCGTCGAGCAGAGCGTTCTCTCTCTCCCGCGCCTGGCCCGTGAGCCGCTCGAGCTCAACGGCCAGATCATCGACCGTCTTGCGCCGCCGCTCCTGTTCAGGCTTCGCATCCCGAAGCTGTCCGCGGGCGATCGTGAGTCTCGTCGCCGGCTCGCGGGCACGGTCGAGTGCGGCGTCGAGTCCGGCGTCGTAACCGATGACGTCGAGCTCGGCGCGGGCCGCCACCGCTGAGGCATGCTGTCGTGCGATTTCCTCCGCGAACTGCTCCAGGCGTCGGCTACCCTGTTCGAGTTCCTGGTCGAGCTCCTCGATCCGGGTGCGTCTCCTGCCAATTTCGGTCTCGAGTCTCTTGAGCTCGGGAAGCCGTCCGAGTATCCGATCAAGACTGGCCACGCGGTCACGCAGGGCGGGAATCTCCTCCGCCTGCTCCTGGGCACGTGCCAGCTCCCGCGCACGCACCTCATGGACGCGTGCGGCCGCTTCGTTCGCTTGCCTGGCTTCCTGCGCGGCGTTTCTTGCGTGGCCGGCATCCTGCTCGGCCCGGTCGGCCTCCTCGATCAGTGGAAGCAGCGCCGCGGCCCGGCGCGCCGCGTCAAGCTCACTCCGCGCTTCCTCGATCTGCGGGGTGATGCCGTGGAGCTCCGCCAGCCGTGTCTCGCTCTTCACAAGGTCGACCGTCTTCGCGTGTCGATCCCGGATCTCGATCAGCCGGGACTCGGCGACTTCGCTCTCCTTGCGCCGCTCTGCGAGCCTCGCTTCCGCCTGCTGCAACTCACCCTGCAAGGCCGCCAGCGCCGCCTCGGAGACGCCGTCGTACTCCTCGCGGAGGCGCTGCTCCAGCGCGTCGAGCTCGTGCTTCTTCCGGCTCGACGTGTCCTGCGCGGGCTGCCGCATCCGCTCGGACACCTCGAGCCCCAGCCGCCGGCGCAGCATCTCGCGGCGGTTGGGCGGGTCGGCCCTCCGGGAATTCGCGACGTCCCCCTGCCG
>JAPOQV010000586.1 GCA_026710565.1 Spirochaetaceae bacterium
GCCTGTGGAGCGTTCGTCCACGTCGCCGCTGCCGGTGCGGCCGTAGCGCAGCACGACGGCCGCCCAGCGCACCTGCCCCGTGGGCGGGCGAGGGACGGAGGTCAGTGACGCGCCGGCCGCAGCCGCGAGCGAGACGCGTCTCCCCAGGGCGTCGTAGCCGCTGCCGGCCGACACCGAGCCGTCGAAGCCCGCGTCCTCATCGAGCACCAAGCCCTCCAGGATCTCGCCCCCGAGTACGGCCTGCGCCAGGCGATCGATCGCCGTCTCGGCATTCTCCTGGGCCGTGTTCATGTCCGCCGAAGGGGCCACCTGGCCTCGCACGTAGTTCACTCGATCCATGGTCCTCTCCTATGCCAGCGGCAGATCCGTGGACACGCGCACCTCGACGTCGGCATCGAGTGTGCGCTCCAAGTACGCCTGCATCTCCGCGGCCTGGGCGGCGGTCAGGGAACCTGCCGACGACGGCCACACGAGCAGGGCCGGCCCCTCGTCGAGTCGCTTGTCGCCGTCGAGCTCGTCGACGTCGAGGCGCAGCCCATCCCGCGGGAACTCCCACGTGTCGTAGTCTTCCTCGATAGCGTCAAGCGCGGCCGTCACGGCTCCGTGGCGGCCCCACAGGCGCCTGTTGGCCGGCTCGCGGGCCACCCGAAGGCGGTATGCATCGTCGGTCTCCCCGGCGCCCTGCGGCGACACGTCGAGCTGGCGTGCATGGGTCGCGAGGCCGTCCTCGGAAGCCGTGAGCGGCCACCACTCGCGCATGGCGAGCACTACCGCGTCGGCCGCTGACTGCATCGTGCGCGCGGCCGCCCGGAGCAGGCCCCAGCGCCGCACCGCGGTCTCCGGATAGGGGAGGTTGAGCGACGCCAGATAGTCGAGCATCGCGATCGACTCGGCGCTCACCGCAATCGCAAAGGTGAGTGTGGCCGTGTCGCCGTCCTCGTCCGTGGCCGTATAGATCATCGCGTACGAGTCGGCCGCGGTCGGCGTCCCGCTGAGCGTGCGCGCGCCCGTGTCGAACGACAGGCCCGGCACCGCGGGCGTCAGCGCGTAGACGACCGCGCCGTTGCCGCCGGACGCCGCGGGCAGGACCAAGCGCTCCGCGACGCCGACGAAGTACCGCTGGTCTGCGATCGTGGCGCCGCCGTAGCTCGGCGCGGTGTCCGCGGTCGTGCGCAGCGTCAGGGAAAGGTCGGCGGACGTGTCGAGGTCCGTGAAGAAGAACTGCCGCAGGGCTGGAGCCTCGGCCGCGGGCGGCTGCCAGACGTAGAACTCGGTGGAGTCCGACTGCGTATTGCCGGCCGCCGCGGGGCCTCGGACGGTGATGGAGCTGGCGCCCTGCTCGAGGGTGATCGCGTCCGCAAGC
The DNA here is from genome assembly GCA_026710565.1 of Spirochaetaceae bacterium. The sequence goes on from JAPOQV010000586.1 coordinate 1,364, forward strand.
ACCTCCCACTCGGACGGCAGGTCCTGCCCGTCTGCCGTGATGGGCGTGGTCGTGCCGTCCGCGTCGAAGCCGACCCGGAACTCGGCGCCCCCGTTCGGCCCCCTGTCGGACCGGAACTGCCAGCGGCGCAGAAACGGGGGCGCGTCACCGGCAGCGAATTCGTCTCCGAGGGCGAGGCCCGGTGTCAGGTCCCACTGCTTGATTTGGGCGGTATCGGCGCGCAGCGCCGCCGCCGGGATGCGCACGGTCACCCGGGCCATCAGTTCACCTGCTGCGCCGTCACGGTCGCATCCACGACGCCGCCTGCGGCCGGGGTGACGCGATCGCCGCCGGCCAAGTCGACGGAGATCAGCTCGGCGCCGGCGAACGTCCTGCCGGCGCTGTAGAGGCCGTCCTCGGTGAGCGCCTGGCCGAGCCGCAGCGACCCGACGTACTGCACGACCATCGCCCGGACGGCGTCCGGAGTCGCTGTCCCGCGATAGGACAACGCCACGGCCGCGGGCGTCGCCGGCGGCGCCTGCACGAGCAGGTCCCTGGTGACCATTCTGTGCTCATCGAGGGCCGCCTCGACCGCGTCGATCTGCGCCTGGGTCGGCACGCCGGCCACGGACCGCAGCACCACCGAGACGCTGCCAGGGCCCCGCGGAGTGCGCAGCACAAGCGCCTCGCGGATCCCGGTGACGCCCATGGCTACCAGGCGGTACTGAGCCTCTGGGTGGCCGTCGCCGAGGCTCTCCATGCGATCGTCGATGCGCTCGCGCAGGTGATCGTCGCCTTCGGCGTCCTCTCCGGGGAGCGTGATCCAGCCCTCGGCCGCGACGATCGAGTCGAGTCCGTCGGGTGGGGTGAGCGCCGTGCCGTCCGCCAGGGTGCCGGCGACGCCGGCGACGACCGCGGTGACCGGGACGCTGAACGTGCCGGCCACGAAGGTGACCTCGGCGTCCACGGCGTACCGCGGCAGCCCTGCGGCCGTCACCTCCGTGCCTGCCGCGAGCGTGCCTGCCGCGCCGGCGGTCGCGGTGAAGACGGCACGCGTCGCACTCGGCTGCAGCGCCGTCAATCCGGCGTTCGCGGCGTGCAGGCGCAACCAGAAGCCAGTCGCCTCGCTGCGGTCGACCTGCTTCGACGCCGGCGTCACCCATCGGTCCCAGACGCGGCCCACTAGGAGAAGAAGTGCCTCTATCGACCCCTTTATCGCCCCCACGGACCGCGGGTTGGTGAGGCCCGTCTCGGCCGACGCCGCAGCCTCGGCATCGGCTCTCATCTTGGCCACGGTCGGGATCTGGGTGTCGCTCATCCGACCACCACTTCCTGCCGGCCGCCACGCTCGCCGATCACGGAGAAGGCGAGCCGGTACCGGCCGTCGACGAGCTGCTCGGCCACCACGCTCGCCGCCTCGATGCGCGGATCGGCGAGCGCAACGCGCTCGATCTCCGCGATGATCGCGCCGGGCGGCGTCCCTTCGAGATTGAGCCAGAGCAGTACGTCGGAGCCGTCGCCCCGGTCCCACGGGAGGGACCCGCGCGGGATCAGCAACGACTCGCGCACGTCCTGCGCGACCAGGCGCGCGCCCGTCACGCTGACGCCGGTCTCATCATCCTGGACGGCGAAGTCGCGGTCCGCATCGAGCAGTGCGTCGCGGTCCCTCATGCCAGCACCTCCGCGAGCTGCGCCCTCACCTCCGCGAGCTGCGCCTGGTTGGCGGGGCTCACCGCGTGCTGCGCAGGAGAGCCGATCGTCTGCAGCGCCGATATGACGTCGACCAGGCGTTGCGCGACGCTGAGCAGCGACCGCACCGAGCTGGCGATCGCGACCCGATCGCCGGCGACGCGCACCATGGCGCCGCCGGCGTCGAGCATGCGCACGGTCCCGTCGCCGTCCTGCCAGAGCTCCCCGCCGCGGCCATCGAGCAGCGCCCAGGCCCCGATCGGCACCTCCTTCGGCGGCCGCTGCGGCTCCGGGTCGCCGAGCGCGGCCGTCACGATGGGCGCCGCCCGATCGCCGTCGACGAACTCGATGAGCACGCGTGATCCCTGCGCTGGAGGCGCGTAGACGCCGCGGCCGCCGCGGCCGAGCCAGAGCGGCGGCGCCGGCACATCCGCCAGCACCTCGCCCGTGCGCGCGAGCTGTGCGTCGAGGACGTCGACGTCGACGAGATCCCCCGACCCGTCGGCCCTCGCGCCGATCACCTCCGCGCGTGCCGGCAGCGAGATGCCTGCCAGGGCGAGCTCCTGAAGCGCCTCGGGAGTCATTCGGAGACCACCTCCGTCCGATAAAGCAGCTCGCTCTCCAAAGTGGTCACCGCCGCGGCCACGATCGAGCCGCCCCCCTCCATCTCGATTTCGTCGATGGCCGCGACCGGGCCTGCCTTGAACGTCACGGTCACGCCGTCCCGAGCGGTCGGACGGGCGCTCCAGGCGCCGCGCCTGACCAGGTCGTCATGGCTGCCCATCCGCCAGCGGCCGTCCGCGTCGACGGCGATCGCCGGAGCGGCGATCCCGGCGGCGCCCAGATGTCGCAGGACGGCCGCCGCCGCCCAGTTGTGTCGGCACGAAGGCGGCAGACTGAACCGGTCGACGCGCACCTCGCCGGCGGCGCCGACGCCCGCCACCTGGTCGCCCCAGATCTCGGCCGCGACATCGGCTATCGACAGCCGGCGCCAGCTCGACGGCCCCACGCGATCAGGCGCATGCCCGCGCCGGCGCAGGCTGCCCTCCGGCTCGATGCGCACGCGCCAGACCTGGCGCACCGGCAGCACGCTGCGGACCAAGCCTTCGAGGACCGTCACGTCGTCGACGCTTACCGTCGCCTCGTCGCCGGCCTCGGGGGGCCGCGTCGTGAGCACGTCCGCGAGCCGGGCCGAGCCCGAGGAGCTGAACCTGAGCTCGTGCCACCGGTCCAGGCCGTCGATCGCCACCGTGCGCGCCCGGAGCGCCATCAGAACTCGTCCCCCCAATACGTCTCGAGCCGGCTCTCGTCGCTGGTCGACGGCGCCAGCGCCTCCGCCGAGGCGGCCGCCTGGGCGTCGGCGGTTGCTTGGGCGTTCGCCTGAGCGGCGGTCGCCGCGTCGCGCGCTCGAAGCGCGACTGTCGGATCGACCTCCTCGAGCAGCAGACTCAGCCGCACCTCGTCGGCCTCCGAGGTCTCGTCGACGGGGTCCATGGACAGGCAGATGACCCGCTTGACGCCGACGGCGTCGGTCAGGGGACCCTCCAGGTCGTGCCGCTCCGGCACGTCGGCCCGCAGTTTGCGTGCCATGGCGGCGATCGCCGCCACGGCGTCGTAACGGCTCGTCCCGCCTCGGTCATGGACGAGGACGCCGAGTGCCACCTGGCGCACGCGCAAGCCGTCGAAGGTCGCCTCCGACTCGGACGTCCCCTCCGGCTTGATCGTCACGATCGAGGCGGCGCCGCCCGTGATCTTCGTGCTCTCGACCATGCCCCGATCGATCCCGTCGATCTGCAGCGACCGGTCATGGCCGACCTTGACGTGCATCAGCGACGCTCCAGCAGGTAATGGAGGTCGCCGAGCGTCTGCAGCAGGTCGTCGCGCACGTGCAGGTCGAGGCGCTCGATGGTGACCGCCCCCGCCGCGCCGGCCAGAGGAGCGCGGCCGCCGCGGGTTGCAGGAGTGGCCGTGCGCGCCGCGCGGAGTTCGTCGACCAAGTCCCGAAGCGCCCTGAGCAGCTCGGGATCGCCCGGAGCCGCCGCGCCGCCGCCGAGCGCCTGCAGCAGCAGGGCGGTCAGCCCCTGCGCAGGCGAGTCCGGCGCCAGGGGCGGGGCCACGTCGCCAAAGGCGGCCGTCAGAGCCAACGGGGCGAGCAGCGGCAACAGGGGCGCGTCCACGTCCCCGAAGGCGGCCTGAAGCTCCGTCAGGGGCGAGTCCGGCGTCAGGGGCGGGGCCACGTCGCCGAAGGCGGCCGTCAGAGCCAGCGGCGCGAGCAGCGGCAGCAGAGGCGACTCCACGTCGCCGAAGGCGGCCTGGAGCTCCGTGAGCTCGGGCAGCGTCAGCGATCCGGACAGCGCGGCGCCGAGCAGGTCCTGCGACTGCAGGACGCCGGCCGCCATCGTCGCGGGGGGGGGGCGGCCGGCCTCGGGGGGGGGCGACAGCGGGCCGCGCTCGGCGTCGGAGTGCGACATCAGCGGGTCCACATCCCGTTGCAGCATGCCTTCCACCGCGGCGCCCAGCGCCGGACCGCCCTCGGGGACGCCCTCGGCGAGCGTCTCCCCGATCGAGCGCCCTCGCCAGGACGCACGGAACTGATCGATGACCGACGAGAAGATGAAGGCCAAGTTCGTCATCGGGTCGATGGATCGGGCGGGGCTGTCGGAGATGACCTGCAGCCGCTCTATCTGCCCTTCGACCAGCGCGTCCGCGCGCCGGAGCGAGTCGCGGTCGTACGCCTCCAGAAGGTCGCCCCTCATCGCCTGCGCGACCTCTCCCTTGGCGCCGATCTGCCCCTGCGCCAAGGCCCGGTCCTGCAGCGGCTCCAGGCGCGTCACCAGCATGTCGCGCTCGTCGGCCGCCTGAAGGCTGGGGATTCCGGCGGTGAACTCCTCCCACAGGGGCCCCAGGAGCGCGGCGATCTCGCGGCCGCCGAGCTCGCCGAATGTTCCTCCGAGGTGGTCCACGAATTCCGCCGCGCCGAGATCGGATCGCCGCTCGCGGTACTCGCGCAGGGTAAGCAGCGAGCCCATGAAATCGATGCCGCCGTCGTCGCGGAAACTCGGCTGCAGCCCCAGGTCGCGCATGCCGCCCTGGAGCTCCTCGTTGATCGAGTTGAGTGCCTCGCCCACCGGATCTCCCTCGTCGGCGCGGTGGAAGGTGGTGAGCACCGACAGGTACTCCTCCGGGGTCATGCCCAGCGTGGTCGCCGTCTTGACCGAGGCCTCGATCGCGCCCGTCAGCGTGCTCATCGCCGGGATATTGCCGATGCGCTGTGCCTCGGCGAGCATGTCGGCCCACCCCTCCATCTGCGTCGTCAGCGACAGATCGGGGTCGGCGAAGAGGCTCATGCGCATGAGCGCGCTCCGGCTCTCTTCGGGCGTGCCGGCGCCGGGCAGGCGCGATATGCCGGCCGAGAGCTCCGCCGACGCTTGCGCCTCCAGGGGGTCCAGGCCCGAGCTCTGGGAGGCGGTCGCCAGGGCGATCATCTCCGGCGTGGTGATCGCCACCAGCGGCGAGATCTCGCTCCCGTAGTCCGTGACACCGCCCCGCTGAGTGCTGAAGGAGTCGGCCCATTCGCGCAGGCCGGCCAGCTCCTCCGGGGAGACGTCGAGGTCGATGGACCTCAGCCGTGCGAACTCGGTCTCGATGGTGCGCGACGCCTCGATCGCCTCCCGGGCCATCTCGCGCAACCCGGCCGTGAGCCCGTCGACCATGCCGATCACGCCGCCGATGTCGTCGATGATGTCCAGGCCGCGCCAGGCGCGCTGCATGAGGCCCGTCGACTCGCCGGCCTGATCGCCCGCCCGGTCCGTCTCGCGCGCCATCCGCCGCAGGTCGTCGTCGATCATGTCGCTCGAGAGGCCGATTTCGCGCGCGGCCCGGCGGTAGTCATCCGCCCACAGGTCGGAGGCGTCCCCCATGCGCGTGAACGCGCCCTCGGCGAGGCGCGCGCTACCCATCACGTCGGCGGACGCGGCCCCGGTCATGTCGGCCATCCCTTCCATGGCGCCGCCCGCCCGGAGGGCTGCCCTCTCGCCGCCGCCGAGAGCGTCGCCCATGCGGTCCAGGTCGCGCCGGAACTCGCCCATCGGCCCGCTCGCGAGATTGCGGAAGCCGACGGTGATGTAGGCTTCGTACCCCTCCAGCGCCATCAGTCAGCCCTTGAAGGCCGCGGCGATGCCGCGCTCGACGCCCGCCGCCAGCTCCTCGACGCGCATGTCGCGGAGCGCCTCGGCGTCTGCGATGTGCCGCAAGGCTTCCTCCATCGGGAGCGCGGAGATGTCTACGCCGGCCTCGCGCAGCACCAGCAGCCTCGCTCGCGTCGCCGGCGTTACAGCGCCCGCGTCTCCACCTGGGCGCCGCCGCCGAAAAAAGGCAGGACGGCCCGGGCGACCCACCGGCCAAGGGCGATAGGCTGCTTGACCAGCTCGGCCGCGGCCGCCTTCGAGTCGGCGCCGACGACGAGCGACATGCATAGATTGATGTTCGCGCCGACCGGGTCCTCTTGCTGCTTGGCGATATAGGCCTCGGCGTCCTCGTAGGCCGGCTCGCGGAACACGATCGTGGCGGCCCTGCTCCCCGGCAGCCTGACCTCCGAACGGTAGAGCGGCTTGCCGGCCTGCTCCTTGAGCGCGACCAGCTCCTCGGTCATCTCCGCCTGGTCGACGGGCTCATGTATGACGTTCTTCACGGCTACTCCCCTTCGTACGGCACGAATGCCGGGACGTTGTTCAAGATCGGGATCTTGGTCTGGACGCCCGAGAGTTCGCGCACCAGCTCATCGTCCTCGACCTTGGCGTCCTGGCTGAACTTCTCGATGTCGATCTCGAGCTGGTCGACGATTGGATCGGCGCCCTCGGCGCCGTACTGCGCGGTGCAGGGCATCGGGGGCGATCCCAGGATGCCGGTTTCGCTAAGCGACTGGTTGAGGGCGTTGAACTCGAACAGCGTGATGGTCGCCTTCCACATGCCCTTCCACGGCCCCTTCGTGCGACCGCGCGGCGCGCTGTTGACCGCGGTGGAGACATTGGACTTTCTCTCTCCGTCGTAGGAGATCGACTTGATGGTGACGACCAGTCCGGCCGGCAGCGTTATGCGGATGCGCTCGAAGGGGTACGGGACGCCGTTGACCATCAGGCTTGCTCCTCTGTCGCCGTCGCTGTCTGGAGGATCGAGTACGCGATCTCGTTCTCGATGAAGTCCGCCGCGCCGAGCGGCTGGATGCGGATGCGGGTCCGGATCGTGTCCGTCGACAAGGTTTCCTGGACGGAGCTCGCGATCTCCACCCGGAAGGCCGTGATCTCTCCGAGGTCCTGCATGAGCTGCAGCGGCGCCTCCGAGACGCGCCGGAACATGTCCAGCCCCTCCGGGTTGAGGTCGATCTCGCTGCCGAGATATCGCGCGATCTGCGTCTCGTCGACCTGCCGGCAGGCGCGGTCCATGACGCGCCGGCGGTCCTCCGTGCTGAAATCCGAGCTGGGGCCGGCGAGCATCCGGGTGCGGGTGACGTAGATGCCGCGCCGTCCGGGGAACACGCGCACGGTGGCATACCCGGCCCGATCGAGCTGCAGGATCTGCGCGTCGGTGAGGACCGGCACCATGGCGGTCGCGCCCGGGATGGGGCCGCGCTTCACGGCGCTGATGCGCTGGTGCGGCAGCAGCGCCGCGCTCATGCCGCTCGCCCGGCCGATGACGGCGCGATCCTCGGTCACGCCCCACGGATCGGTCTCCTTGATGTACGGCGCCCACACCTGCACGCGCTTGCTCGCGACTTGGCCGCGCTCGGTACCGGTGACCGCGGTCAGCCAGGCCGACACCGTTTCCGCCGAGGTCGGGCCGCGGAGCTGGCACTTGAAGTGGAAGTAGCGGCTGCTCATCGCGGCCGCCAGCGCATCGGCCCTGGACCCCAGCGCCGCCCAGAGCGCCGCCGTGCTGACGCCGGCGACCGAGATCCACTCGAAGAGATGCTCGGAGCAGGCGAGCTCCTCGACGGCCGCGAGCACCTGCTGCGCCGATGCGGTCGGCGCGGCGGCGGCGAGCGTCCAGGTGTCGCCCGCGTCGTAGCCGGAGGGAGCGGCAGCGTCCGTGAATGTGAGCGTAAGGCCGGTGTCCGGGATGACGTACGTTTCGTCGGAGGCCGGCGTCGTGCGGACCTCGTCCATCACGCCGTCGATCGTGATCCGATACTGCGCCACGCCGCACAGACCATCCTTCGTGATCGCCACCGTGCCGGAGTACTCGGCGGTGCCCTTGCCGGCGATGGCGATCGTTCCGTCGCCGGAGTTGTCGGCGCCGGCCGTCAGCGTCGCCGCGGCTCCCGTGCCGGCGACGCTGACGGCGTGGCACTGCCCTTCGGCGACCGCGAGGGCCGACGAGGTCAACTCGGGCAGGTCGCCGCGGCCGAGCTGGGTGCGTACGGCGGCGGGCGTACCCAGCGCCTGCACGGCGCTCACCGACTGGCCGTTCACGTCGTGCGTGCCGGGCACTTTCGACGCGGCCCCGACCGCCGCCCAGGCGCCGACGGCCTGGCGGCCGACGATGCCGAGACCGCCGTCGAGGATCTCGCTGTTGACGCTCGGCAGTCTATTGGCCATCGATCCTGCCTCCCAGCCAGGCGGCGCACGCCGCCCGGTACTCTTCGGCCGTCACCATGAGGCCTGGCCGCCAGTCGCGCGCTTCGCAGACGCCGGCGTGCACCCACGGCTCGACCGTGCGGCCGAGATCCTCCAGGAGCTGCCGGTCCGGTTTCGGTCTCTGTTCCGGTTTCTTGCGCCCGCGCCTGGGCGCCTCGGGATCGCTCATTCGTCTTCCTCCGGCTGCACGTCTGACCGCAGCCTGCCTTCCTCGACCCAGGGAATCGGCGTGAGCGTGATGGCGAGGTCCTGCAACTCGCCCGCCGCCGCGTCGGTCGGGCGGAGCGTCCACCGGCCGAGGATCGCCCCCTGGGCGAACACGAGCCTGTCGCCGGCGGCATGACCACTGCCGCGGGCGCTCCACTGCACGCTGCCGATCCGGCCCTCGCTGTCTACGCCGATCGACTGCACGACGGCGCCGCTACCGCCGCCGTTCGTAGTCACCACGGGCGGCGGCGCCGGCGCCGGCTGGAAGCCTGAGGCGCACTGCGTCCGGCCCTGCATCGTGCGCGTCTGCACGGCTCGCTCTTCGCCCTGCGGGACGGGCGCCTGCAGCCGCACCTCGGCGACCGTGGCGTGCGCCCCTTCCTTCCGTTTCCAGTGGCTGCCCACGACGCGCCTCACGTGCACCGGTAGCGTCAGCCCCTCGTACGTCCACGTGCGCGGGATCTGCGCCAGCAGCCGGTCGAGCTCCGTCTCGACCTCCTCCTCCGTGCGGCCGAGCAGTTCCACCTGCGCGGTCACCTCGCGGCGGCCGAGCGTGGCCCGCTCATAGGTCGTGCCCTCGCGCCGATAGCGGTAGACGGAGCTCGATCCTTTGGCCACCTCGGAGTCGGCGCCGTAGGTCACCAGCGCGAACGGCAGCGGGCCATCTAGCAGCAGCAGCTCACGCTCGCGCTCGGTGCTGCCCCAGCGCCACCCCAGGTACTGCCCGAGCAGCGCGTCCAGCGCCGACAGCAGACCCTCGCCGGTCGATGCCGGCGCATCGCCGATCAGCGAGGGCAGCGACACTGTCACCCCCCACAGCGATGCTCCCGCGCTGCCGACGGTCGCGTTGTAGAGGTTCTGGCTTCGCGTCTCCAGCGGCACGCGCCCGGTGCCCAGCAGCGAGCGCAGCGTGGACTCGACCGCGTCGACCACCTGCACCATGGGCACCGTCCGGTCGTCCTTGACGCGGCCGGTCACGTAGACGGCAATACGCGCGCCGTCGTCCCCGCGGCCGATCACGGCGACCCACACCCGCGGCTGCGGGCCGCCCGCCATGCGCTTCATCTCCTCGTCGTTGATCGCGCCGGAGTGGCGGTCCACGTAGACCTTCGGCCTCAGCGGCGGATCGCCGGCCGGAGTCCACGGAGGCGCGTCGAACGTCTTCTCCAGGGCGGCGATCGCCCGGTCCTGGGCCGCGACAAGATTCACGGCAGCACCTCGAACGATCCGCGGATGAAGACGTCGATGATCTCGCCCAGGTCGCGGCGGTCGTCGACCGACAGCCCGAGATAGGGCCGTGCCGGGATCTCTTCGTAGCCGAACTGATGGACGGCGGCGTAGACCGTCCGCGCTCCGATCAGGAGCTCGGTCGGGGCCACCTCATGGGTCACGTCTTCGCGCAGCCTCGCGGACCGCTCCAGGAGCGACGCTCCCGGATGGCGCACAGTCTGCTTTGCCTTGTAGTCGTCGGACCACGGCTCCCACTGCCCGCCCTCAGGATCCTCCTTGGCATCGAAGCGCGCCTTCGTTTGCCCCTCGACCTCGACGCCCAGATCGGTAAGGAGCTGCTCCGGTTGGAGGTTGAGAGACGCTCCAGATCGAGCCCCAGCGCGCGGGTCATCTGCTGAAGCTCCCGGGTGTCGATCGAGATGGCGACGCCGTCAGGCACTCTCGTCCTCCGCTCGCGCCTCGCCGGGTATCCACTGGGACGCCCCTTCGACGATCGCCGCACGCGACTCGCCATCGGCCGAACCGTCATCCGAGTCGTCATCCGAGTCCGGATCGGCCAAGCGCTCCAGTTGCGCGATCGCCGCGTCGTACCGATCCTTCAGGGCCTCTCGGTCACCGCCGACCGTGTCGTACAGGTTCCAGGACGCGATGTCCTTGCAGATGACCATCAGTGAGCGCCGCCACTTGGCCGGCGGCGGATCGAGCGGCTGCCCGGTCTCACCGTCCAACAGCGCGGGTAGGTAGGTCTGAGAGGTGGCGGCCGCGTCATCCAGGGCGACCCCGATGCCGTCACGGTCGACGTCGCCCGCGGCGGTCCTCGGGAGCTGGTCGTCCTTGACCCGGGCGATGTACTCGTCGACCTCCAGATAGCGCACCGGCTATGCCTCTACGGGAGCGTCGCCAGGGGCAGCAGCCAGGGCGTGCACTCGACGTCGACCGCCATGTAGTTCGGGTTGCTCTTCATGCCCTCCGCGTACTGCATCTTGATGACGGTGTTGCTGTCCGCGCGCAGCCGCGGGCCGCACACGAGCAGATCGGGCGAGAAGCCGGTCGGATCGCCGCCGTCCCACCGGATCTCCTGCATGGTCTGGAAGGTGGTGTCGAAGTTGCTCTCCGTGAGCTCCGCTCCGCAGGCGACGGCCATCTGCCAGAAGCCGACGCCAAAGGCCCGGCGGGCGCGCACCCCGTACAGGAAGGCGTCCGACATGAACACCTGAGACTGCTGCCGGTCGGTGATCGCCTGGAACTCGGCCGGCGTCCGGCGCTGGTAGATCAGCGGCTTCACCGGGTTCTTCGTGTGCAGCAGGTACCACGGCGTCGGCGTCGAGAACGACCACACGTCGTCAGCCTTGAACGAATTGGTGGGCGACGCGTTGGCATCCGTGAATCCGATCGTGATGTCGGTCCCCGGAATCTTGTATGCCGCCGCGGTGGCGATCGCGTCGGCATCCGCCGGATAGTCGGCGCCGTCGATCGACACGACGAACGTCGCCGTGCCGGTCTTGCCCGCGGCCACGATTTTCACGCGGTAGGACCGCCCGTCCAGCACATCGCCGATAGCGGTCATCGTGCCGGTCCCTTCGCCGCTGAGCGCGGGGTCCGACGGCGAACCGTGGACGATGTTGCTCGTTGCGTAGTCGGTGCCGGTCCGGTCGACCTCGGCGTAGCGCGGATGGTCGGTCGCGAAGAAGGTCTTGCCGTCGCTGCAGACCAGGGTCGCAGCGTCGTTCAGAGCAGCGAAGACGCCGCGGTCGAGGTGGTCCATCGACTCCTGGCCCATCGTCTCCGCCAGAGGACCGTAGACGCCGATCCTGTCGTCCTCGATCGCCGTCACCGGCAGGTCGATCGTCGCCTCGAACTTCTTGTTCGGGAGTTGATAGGCCCCTTCGGCGATGGACCGAAGCTGCCGCTTGGCGCCTTCCTTCCACTCCTTCATCTGAGGGAACCGGCCGATCCAGCCATGGACCTCCACGGCGTCGCCGCTCGGCACCTCGACGGCTATGCGCTTCCACTTGGACTGCGCCGACTGGATGCCCCGTTGATAGAGACGGGAGAACCCCTTGCGGATCGCCGTGATCGTGGCGTCGTTGACAACTCCCATGTCACTCCTCCTCCAGCCCGAGCTGGTCGTCGACGGATTTCTGTTCCGGGGTTTGGGCGCCGGCGGCAGCGCTCGCGCCCGGGGGAGATCCGCTCGGAGCCGCCGGGCCGGTCGTTACGACCTGCGGCGCGCTCGCGGCGAACTTCTCGAACTGCTCCAGCCCCTCCGGAGTCGAGCAGCTCGCAATGAAGTAGTCGCGGTTGGCCGGTGCGACGACCCCGTTCTCGACCGCCTTGTCCACCGCGGCCTCGGCCTTCGCTTGGTGGTTCTCCGCGTCGCGGTCGGCGAGCTTCTGCTCCGCCGTCTCCGCGCGCTTGGCCATCAGGTCGAAGGTCGCCTTCGGGACCATCTCCGTCGCCTGCGCCGGCGCAGCGGCCCGCAGGGTGGCGATCGCGGCCAGCGCCTGCTCCTCGCTGCCGTCGGTCGGCAGGCCTAGCGCCTGCAGGATCTTCTCCAGGTCCATAAGCTCCTCTTTGCTCGGTGGCGGCTGCACGCCGCCGGCCAGCGCCGGCAGGTCGAGCGCCGGCGAATTGGTCAGTGCCGCGCGATACAGCAGGGTCACCCGCTTCGTGCGCGGCGTGTAGGCGAACGTCGGCGAGATGTAGCGGTACTCACGCGCGGCGATGGCTGTCGCCGCGCGCGCCGTCCACTCCACCCGGCCCCACAACGACCCCGCGCGTACCTGCAGCTCGCGGATCCAGCCCGCGGCGGGCGCCGGCTGGCCGTTGCTGGAGGCATGCTCGGTCTGGTGCTCGTAGTCCACCACCAGGTCCGTCTGGCCCGCGCGATCGCGCGTGGCGTCCATCACCGCCGCCGGCTCATCGTGGCGCCAGCGCCGTCCGTCCCGAGCCGCCACCTCACCGGCCGGCATCAGCTCGATCCACTCGGGCGGCGCGTTCCCTTCCGTCAGGGGCAGCTCGCGGGCGATCCCCTGACACACGCGCTCGACGGCGCTGCACAGTGCCCGCTTCGGGGTCATGCACGCGACGATGGGGGCTATTCGCGAGCGCAAATAATGACATCCGTCATTGAAAGAGCGCCGGTTCGGTGCGGGACCGTGGCTGCATGAACTTCGCCGTCGTCGCGATCAACCTTCTCTACGCCTGCGCCGGAGTGCTCGGCACGATCGGCGGCATGTACCTGGCCTTCAAGGTCGTCGACCACCTGGTGCCGTTCGACTGCGGCGAGGAGCTCCTCAAGGGCAACACCGCGGTCGGCATCACGGTCGGCAGCATCTTCGTCGGGATCGGGCTCGTGATCGGCCTGGGACTCAACTAAGACCGTGTCCGACAAGCGCGGCCGCCTGGCGGTCGTGGTCGTACTGGCGCTCACGGCCTGCTCGACCACGCCGCCGCCCCCCGAAGCTCACTCGCGCGCGTCCGTGATGACGACGGCGCCGCCTCCGCCGGCAATCGAGCCCTCGATCCCGCCTCCGCCCGTGGTCGAGACATCGACGGCGCCCACGGAGCCGGAGCCGGTGAGTCGCCCGCATCGTCCACGGCCCGCGCCGGAGCCTTTCGCTCCGCTCTGGTCGGTCGGCACCCTTCCGGTCGAGAGCGCGCAGTGGACCGACCGCTATGACGGCTTCTTCCAGCACTACGCGCGCCGGCACTTCACCGCGGTCGTCGACTGGCGCTGGTTCCGCGCGCAGGCGATCGTCGAGTCGTCACTGCGCACCGACGCCCGCAGTTCGGCCGGAGCGATCGGCATCATGCAGATCATCCCGGAGACCTGGGACGACATCGCTCAGGAGATCGCGGTGTCCGATCCTCTGAGCCCCGTGCACTCCATTTATGCCGGCATCTACTACGACCGGTTCCTGTACGACCTTTGGTCCGACATCCCGGACGTGCTGCAGCGCCTGGCGTTCACCTTCGCGAGCTACAACGCCGGGTCCGGGCGCATCCGGCAAGCATGGGGTCAGTGCGAGTGCGTGGAGTGGCCGCGGGCCGCGTGGTACGCGCCAGCCGAAACGCGCCGCTACGTGAAACGGATCATGCGGCTGATGGCGGTCGCGTTGTGATCGGCGGCTGACCGGTCCCCGACCGGATCAGGAGTCGATCCTGAGCCGGTCATGACCCGGTCAGAAACGCTCGAACAGGAGTCGGGGTATCCTGGCATGCCCTCGGCCGAATACGGCCCGCTACGGGCCTCTCAGCGTTGGCTGATGATGCGGTAGAGGTGGCGGGAGGAGATGCCGTGTTTGCGGATGATCTCCGCATCGTCCACGCCCGCATCGTGCTCACGGCGGATTGCCGCGTCGCGGAGCTCGCGCTTCCCCGCGGTGCGCAGCGGGAAATAGACCTGGTTTCCGCTGAAGTGACTGAGGATCGCGTCGGCCACCGTGAGCGCCTTGTCGCGCGGTAACAGTGGCTCGATTACCCCGATCAACTCGTCGGCGACTGGGTAGCGCGTGTGTGCCATTGCTTCAGGGACTCTATCACAGAGCGCAACTGATCCTTTCGATAGATGTCCTGTTTGCCGCACCGGCGCTCGATATAGGTAAGCAAAGACTGGTAGGTAGCGCTGCGCACGGCGCCTAGTTCGGCCAGCCTGCACCACAGCGCATAGCAGGTGGCCATCTGTCCCGTGAGCCGGCCGGTGCCCTTCCAGCCTGCCGCCCGGAACGCCGACATGACCGCCGCGAACTGCCGATCGGTCTTGAGGTCGGCCGCGGATTCGACGCCCGCGGCGCCCGCCAGCAGCGACCGATAGGCGGGATCGTCGAGCCCGATGTCTCGCTTCGCGGAGTGGATAAGCGCCAGGCGGCGACGCCGGTCACGCACGGCGATCGCAGTGGCGCCGGAGCCGGGCGAGCAGGATCGAGGCGACCGCGGCCGCGCGCGGGCTCGCCTCCGGGGCGCGGATGATCCGCCGCAGACCCTCGATCGAGCGCTGCGGGTTTTCGGCCATGCCGCCCGCAGGGACGCCAGGCCGCTCCTCCCACAGCTCGCACTCCGCATCCAGCGCCTCCAGGCACGGCCCACGGCCGGCGAGCTGGGCCACGCCTTCCATGGCGCGGCAGAGCGCCTCCATCTCGCCGAGCTGCTCCATCACAGGGGCGGCGCCCACCCGGACGACACGTCCAGCTCGCCCTGCGCTTCGTCTTCGCTATGCGCGGCTCGGAGCTCTGGAGGGACCTGACCGAGCGCGATCCGGAGGGTGTCGATCAGGTTGTCGAAGGTGAGGGTCGTCGCGGTTTGGACCTCGATCGCATTCGACGCGTCGCGGTGCTGGTGGGTGACGATCAGCGTTGCCCCGATGACGGAAGGCAGGAGCGCGTGGTCGTCCTCGGCCATCGCCTTGAAAGCGGCTTCGAGCCCCTCTTGCGCGCGCTTTTCTCGAAGCGAAACGTGCGTGTTGGTCGCCATCTCACACCCCCGCAAGGGCGAGCGGAATCGGGTCGTAGCCGCCGTCCTCGCGCCGGCGCTGCAGGCGCAGGTACTGCTGAGACCTGGACACCTTGATCGCCTTCGACAGCGCATCCATCGCCTTCTTCCATTCCGGGTCGTCGATCTCGAGCGTGCGCAACTCCAGCAGGGCTGGGACGTCGAGCCGGCCGCGTCGGTCTACCTTGAACGCCTGCTGGATCAGCGTCTTCGCATTGCTGTTGGAGTTCTTCGTCCAGCGCTTGATGCAGCCGTCGATCAGCTTCTTGGCCACCTGCAGTCGCTCGTCGAACTGAATCCGATCGTACGTGGCCAGTGTGAGGCGCAGTCGGCCGTCGAAGGTGCTCAGTGTCACGTTGCCCTTCTCGCCGCCCAGCGTCGTGCCGAACTCGGAGGCGGACCGGTCGACGAACGCCTGACACGCCGATGTCGCTTTCGCCTTGTAAGCGGCCAGCGCGGCGCTCAGCTTCTGTCCTTCTTCGACCAATTCGCGCACGAGCTTGTCTCGCTCGCGATCGACGGGGGAGATCAGCCGGTCGGGCCAAAGGCGGCCCATCTGATCCTCCATGTACCCCTTCGGGATCTCTGCCTGGTCTGCCATAGTTCGCCTCCTATGCTTGGGCTATCGTGTGCGCGTCGATTCGCTGCTGGCCCATCTCCGCAGCAAGATTGAGTGCCCTGGTGACTACGTTCGCGACCGTCAGCGGGTACGCCAGGCTCACCGTGCCGCCGCGCGTGCGCCGCGACAGGCGCGCCCGTATCGCGCCGTACGCCTCATCGGCGAACGCGCCTCCGCCGATCCGCGCGGCGAGGAACCCCTCCAGGTCTCCGGGCGGGTCCAGCGGGCCGAGCTCGATGACCTCGATCCGCCGGATCACCTCGCGCGCCTCGTAGGAGCGCGACTCGTCCAGGATCGAGCGCATCTCCGGCTGCGCCAGCACGACGATCCCCAGCAGCTTCGTGAAGCCGTCCTCGAGCTCCCAGAAGCGCTTCAGGTACTTCAGGGTGGGGATCGCAAGATCGTGGCCTTCCTCGAGCATCAGCACGTGCGAGGCGCCGGACCGCGCCGACTCGGTGAGCACGCGACGCACCTGGCGGGCCTTCGACTCAAGCGCGCGCCGAGGCCGCTCCAGGCTGACGTCTTCGATGATCGCGTCGCAGATCGCGCCCGCGGTCAGACGCCCGCGGTCGATCGTCTGCGGCTCGATCACCTTCACCGGCCGGTCCTCGCGCTTCAGGCGGTCGACGACGTAGCGGCGCAGGGTGCTCTTGCCGCTGCCGCTCTCGCCGATCAGCGCCATCATTCCGCCGGTCTCTGCCGTCGTCGCCAGGCACTCCGCGGCGAAGCGCCAGTCGCCGGCGAGGTACACGTCGTCGGGACCGCGCACGTCCCACGGATCGGCCAGCAATCCGAACTGCCGCCGCGCCGCGGTCGACAGACTCACTCGTTGCATTCCTTCCTCCTGCTGTTCGTCTGAACCACTCAACCGGGTGGCGATGTGCTTCACGCCTCGATCGGCGAGGACGCCCGCGAGCTGCTCGCGCAGCTCCTCCTCGCGCTTCCGGGGCCAGCGGCCGCGCAGCGCGATCTCGACCACGGCGGGTTTGCTGATGCCGAGCTCCCGCGCCACCGCCGCATAGCTCAGTCCCGCCTGGCGCAGCGCCATCTGCAGCTCGGTCACCGCTTCGCCTCCTTCGCCTTCGACAGCCGCTGGACCTCCGCGCGGAAGCACGTGGAGAAGTGCGACTGGAACCGCGGTGGGCTCTCGTCCGGGATCTGCTCCAGCGCGATGGTCTTGCCGTAGGGATTGCGCGCCCAGATGATCTGCGCTTCGCACGATGGGCACTGCTCAAACTGCGGGCGGCGTCGGTAGCCGGCGGTGCGCAGCTCCTCCGCCGTGGCCGGCCAATTCAGCTTCGCCTTACTCATCGATCACGTCCGACATGGATCTCGGCAGCGAGATGTGGCAGCCGTTGCCCGCAGTGAGCGCAGCCAGCAAGCGCCGGTGCGAAGGTGGCGGCAGCTCTTGGATCCATAGGCGATAGCGGTCGTCGACGAAGATCCGACGCACGTCCTCAGGGGTAAGCTTTGCGGTGTAGTAATGGCCTCGCCGCGAGTTCAGATAGCAGGCGAGCGCCACCTTGCTGCTGCGGCTCACCCGACGTCCGCCTGCCGGCCGAGCTCGGCGGTCCACGCGTCGAGATCCGGCTTCGCGGCGCCGCGCGGCCAGCGCTGGCACAGCTCGCTGAACAGATCCCCGTGCCAGGCGTCGCCCAGGCGGTCGCGCACGTAGCGCGCGGCCTCGACCGTGCCGAGCACCGCCGCCGGCTGCGCGGGCTCGATCTCCTGCGGCTTGCCGCGGCGCGGGAACGGCACCACGGTCCCGTCGGCGCCGGCATCAATCGCCGCCGACAGCGCGTCGATCGCCCGGACCTCGCCGCCGAACGGCACGTCGGTCGGCTTCTCGCGCCCGATCAGCGCGTCGATCCGATCGCTCTCACGTTCGGCATCCGTGCGCGGCCGCGCTTGATATTCGCCCCAGGTCGTCGCGGTCATCGGCGTCCCGATCTCGTCGTGCTCGACGGGCTCCACGCGCTGCTCGGCCAGCTCGCCCTGGTGCCGGTAGCGCACGAACGCCGCGCCTTCCGGCGACATCAGCAGCGGCTGCAGCTCCACCTTCGCGCCGACCTTGACGCCCGGCAGGCCGCCCACCGCGTACACCGCCCGCGCTTTCAGCCGCGGGTGGCGCAGCGTCACCGTCAGGCCGCCCGCCACTTTGCGCTCCACCGGCTGATGCGCCGGCAGGTCCCACGCCTCGGCAGGCAGCTCCCGGAGCTGCTCCGCCTGGATGCGCTGCCACGCCTCGTAGCGCACGTGCGCCCCGGTGCGCCGGTGCAGCCGGCAATCGAGGCCCGCGATCGCGTTCGCGCAGCAGGCGGTCGCCCACCGGAGGGCGAGCGCATTCAGATCCTCGATCGACTCGACCGGCTGTAGGCGCAACAGTGACTCGAACCGTTGCTCGACCAGCCAGTGCGCGGACTCGACGCCGCCCTTGGTCTCCGCGGAGCCCGGCAGGTGCGCGTGCGTCTCGACCTCCAGCGCGTCCAGCGCCCGCGCGATCGGCTGGCTCGCGTTCGCCGATCCCGGGTCCCAGACCAGCAGATCCGGCAGCCCGTGAAACGCATCGGGTTTCGGCTCCCACGCGCGGCACATGAAGTCCCAGAGGTTCGCGCTCGTCTCGCCCGAAGCCTCATAGTAGTAGAGGAAGAAGCAGCCCGAGCCGTGGTCTATCAGCAGGTACCGCCACAGCTTCAGCTTCTTGTTCGCCGGTTTGTTCTTGTACGGCTCGCCTCCGGGCTCCACGCCCGCGTCGCCCTGCCGGCCGCCCGGCGTGTAGTAGAGGAGGCTCACGCTCGGGTCGACCTGGTGGACCTGGTTCGGGTGCGCTGAGCGCATCCGCTGGTGGCTTCGCGTCCCACGCGCTTGGGTGTCCAGGTCCAGGCCGCGCTCGCGCAGCAGCCGCGCGAGCTGCGCGTTCGAGGCCCCGCCGAAGTCGAAGCCGTTCGCCTCCAGCGCGAAGCGCGCCATCGGGATCCCGAGCGGCGCCTGCCCGCTCTGCCGCACGCCCGACTTCAGCGCTGCCGACAGCATGTCCAGCGCCTCCGCCGACACCTTCGTCGCGCCGGCATCGCTGCGCCGCTTACGCCCCGAGCCGTGGCCGGCCGCGAGCAGATGCCGGTGCACGCGCGAGACCGGCACGCCGATCTTGCGCGCGTGCTCCCGGATCAGCTCCGCCCGCCGGCGGGGCTCACGCCGGATGGCGCCGAGGATCTCGTCGAGCAGCAGGGGCGACAAGGGTCCGAGCTAGCTGACCAGGCCGAGCCGAGATTCCAGTGTCCCGCCGTCGTCGTCGGTCGGCGGCACGTAGCCCTCCGCCGGCGGCGCCTCCAGGCGAGTCTCGAGGTTGCGGAGCCGGTCGGACAGCTTGGCCGCCGCGTCGGCGAACATGCCCCACACATGGAGCATCGACTCGCGGTCGTCGACGTTCAGCGTGAGCAGCTCTCCGAACAGCCCCTCCGCGTTGCGCATCCACACCTCGGCGTCGGTGTCGAGCCGGGCAACCGCGACGGCCAGCATGTTCGCGCGCTCGTCCGGCTTGACGCGGCCGGATTGCGCGTTGTCCAGCGCTTCCTGCGACTGGTCCAGGTTGCGCTGCAGACGCTCGATCTCCTGATCGCGGCGCCCGACGATCTTCGCCTGCGCGTCCGAGCGTTCCTTGCGCTCCTGGCGCTCCTTGCGCAGCGCCGTGCGGAGTTCCGAGGGGCTCATACGCTGGATGTCGTCGAGCGTCTGGCCCGCCACCGTGCCTCCCTCGCGGAGCTCGTCGAGGTCGTCGTCGTCCATCAGGGCCAGCTCGTAGACGTGGGTGATGGACGGCAAGTCTGTGACCAAGCTTGTGTTTGGACCGCCGAGGAACTTCCGTGCGGCGCGCATCATGCTCTTCGCCACGTCGCGGCTGATGCCGATCCGCTTTAGCAGAGGCAGCCACTCACCGTGCGCCTCGTGCTCCTTCAGCACGATCAGCCGCTTGCCGGCCTCCAGCATCGCCAGTACGCCCTGGCCCAGGTAGTGACGCGCCTCGGCTGTGACGCGGTCCCGGTCGTAGGCCCGGCCGTCGCCATAGGTCCCGTCCACCTCCTGCAGCTGCTCCATCGCCCGCACCTCGGCGGGATCCAGCTCACGCGCCATCACATCGCCTCCTGCAGGTAGTCGCGGCGCACCCGCTCCGCGCGTTCGCTGAACACCGCCAGCGCCCGCGCGATCTTCGTCGACAGGCCGCCGAACTCCGGCGTCAGCCGCCACCGCATCGACGGCTGGATCTGCTCTGCCCAACCGGCCGACCGCAGGTTCTGCAGGTCCCGCCACAGCTTCGACACCGGCAGGTCCGTCTCCGTCGCTAGGTCCGGCGCCGAGATCCCCTCCAGCTCGTGACCTGCCAGTGCCGTCACCACCTGGACCAGCCGCTGCTGGCTCCCGTTCTCGTAGCTTCCGTTCATTCGATCTCCCCTCGTAGGCCTCGATGTGTTCGCTGATCGAGCCGAGCGAGCGCTCGCTCGCGATCAGGTGCATGTCGGGTTTCTGTTGCTTGCCGTGGAGCGGTATTGGCTCCCAGAGGCTCCAGCCGCCGCCGAGGTCTCTGGTGAGCTCGAGGCGGACGGCGCTCGCCCTGGCTTTGGCGTCGTCTTCGCAGGTCACGCTTGGCCATCCGTCACCGCGCTCCTGATCGTCCAGAGCTCTTGTCGGGTCGGCTTCCATAGCCCCTGCCGACCGCGCAGCCCCACCTCCGGCAGAGGCGTCACGTCATCGAGCACCCAACCCCACACGTCGTCGATCCAGGACGGGGGGCCGCCGTCCCAGTGCCGGGGCCACAGCCGAGGATCCATGCCGGCCGCAACGGCGTCATCGGGCTCCAGATGCCGGCAGTCGGCTATCCGCGCGATGCCGACCGTGCAGCCGCGCGGATACCGCCCGTCGCGGCAGTCGTCGAGGCTCTCAAGGAGCGAGTCGTCGAGGCCGGCATGGATGATCAACGCGCCGCGATAGTGCGTGCGCATCGTGCGCAGCTCGATCGTCTTCTCGCCTTCGGCGATCATCGACGCAAAGGGCTGCCTCACGGTCAGCCCACGGATGTACGGATGCTCCCGTGGGCCGGCCCAGCAGATCCGATGGTCGATCAGTGCGACGATCTCCGCTCGCGTCATGCTCAGTTCGGCCCGTGCGCCGCGGTCAACGCGGAGCGCAGCAGAGCGACCGACGACAGAAACTCCTGCGAGTGGATCCGATTCCAGACGATCGTCTTGACCTTGCCGCCCCACCCGAAGCTCAGCGCCGCGCGGGAGCGAAAGCGGCCATCGTTGCCCATGCTCTCGATCGCGTGGCACCTGCCGTACCCGCCCGAGTTCCGAGCACACACGCACACGGCCCAGGACCAGTAGGCGCAGCGCCAGGGCTCCATGTCCGGACGGAGCAACATCAAGCTTCGAGCTCCGCGATCTCATGCAGGATGTGGTCCTGCACCGCTACAGGCACGCGCTCCCACGGCGTGTCTCTGCCTCGGCCCAGGTGGTCACGAAAGTCCCCACACCGCTCCATGGGAATCGCCAGCACCGTCCCGTCCGGCCTCCGGCAGTAGCCGGTGATGATCTCGAACTCGCGAACACCGTCCCAGACGTGGATCCATGCCCGGACGTGATCCGCGCCGTATCGGATGACACGCGGCAGGCACAGCACCGGACTGTCGGCTCGGCACGGCTCGCTGCGCTCGTACGCCGTCTGCCGGAGGGTCACTCCCTCGGCTCCTTGCCGATGTTGTCCGCGATCAGGCTAGCCACGACGGAGGCCGATGCGACGCCGATCGCGACCAGGGCGGCCTTCCACGTCGGCATGCCGATGCCCAGCAGGAACCCGACCACCGTGCCGCCGATCGACATGATCGCCAGCGACGCCAGGCGCCACCGGCGCACAGGCGGAGCGAAAAGGGAGCGGGCCGGGGGCGAAGAAGGAAGGTCACGTATCGTGAGGCCCCCGGCCCGCTCCTGCGCACCCTTCTCGTCGCGGGTGCGCCCTCCCAGTTGAATGTCCTTTAGCAGCAGCCAGAGCATCGGCATCACGCCGGCACTCCGTTCGTCCACGCCGCTGGCGCTTCGTTGCAGCCGCGGCGCAGCTCGTGGGGCTGCGGCCGATGCTCGGCGGCCTGTACGGCGAGCAGGTTGCGGTGCGCGATCTCGGCCGCCTGCAGAAACTGCTGGCGCGCGGCGTTGGCGGCGGTTTCCGCGCCCTCGAGCAACTCCAGCGCGCCCAACACGCGCCGCCCGAAATCGGCCGGCGGCTTACGCTGACCCGCCAGCCAGCGGCTCAGCGTCGACGGCTCGTACCCCAGGTGCTGCGCCAGCCGATCCTGGCTGATGACGGACCTTCCGATCCGCCGAGACACCCCCGTGATGTCACTGTCCGTGTCCTGCATGGCGCAGACCCTAATGACACTGTTAGTGTCATGTCAACGGTTGTCTTGCTTCATGCTGGGAGGGGCTGGGGAGTTGGTTGGTAGGAGAACGGCTAAAGGCGGCTCGTGAGCGAGCCGGTATGGATCAGATCGAGGTGGCCGTGGAGCTCGGCTTCTCGTCGCACGCGGCTGTATCTAACGTAGAGACCGAGAGATCTTCCATCCACGTGGACCGCTTGGCGTCGGCTGCCAAGCTCCTTCAGGTGTCGACTGACTATCTGCTCGGGCTCACGGACGACCCCACTCCTGTGGGTCAGCGACAGTCAAATGGGGGACCAGTCCCCCATTTGGACAACGGCGACCGTGACCTCGCAATCGCTCCCAACGGCGCTGCTGGCGCGCGTCCGATCCCGATCCGCGAGTTGGCGGCCGCGGCGGGCGGGGGCGCAGTGGACCTGGACGAGACGATCGTCGGCCACCTCCACTTCCGGCGCGAGTGGCTCGACCGCCAAGCGATCGACCCCACCCAGGCCGACGTCCTCAAGGTCCGCGGCGAGTCGATGGAGCCCACGCTCCCGGACGATTGCTCGATCCTGATGGACCGCCGACGGCGAGCCCCTCGCTCCGGCCGGATCTATGTGGTCCGCACCGACGAGGGCATCGTCGTCAAGCGAGCCCGCCGCCACAGTGGACGCTGGATCCTGAGCAGCGACCACCCGACCTGGCCGCCTCGCCCCTGGCCCGCGGATGCCGAGCTCATCGGCGAAGTCCGCTGGATGGCTCGGACATTCTGACCATGAGGGTGACGAACGGCGTACTCACGGAGCTGGCGGGACTGATGCTGGCCGAGTACAGTCTCGGCGGGTACAGCGTCGGCCCCCTGTCGCGTCTCCTCATCGCTACGTGGCGTCCCGCCTCTTGAGCGCTCTTATGTGGCCCGTTATCGAGTGGCTCCCGCCCTGGTGGAACGAATTCGTGCTGGGAGTCGCGATCTTCCTAGCCGGGACCTTCATCAACGATTGGATTCGTATGGGAAGACACCGACTGCGCTTCGGTCGCCACGAGCGGAGCGATCACAGTCAGACGAACGAGCCTGCAGAGAGGACCGGAGGAAAGAGATGGAAACGTCTTCGCGCGACGGTCTTCGCCTTCGCTGTACTCGCGACGATAGCCTCGGGCATAATTTGCGTAATTGATGACCAAGCCAAAACATCGGAAGGAGCTCTGGGTAATTTCCCACTGAAACCAGTTCCGGGCCAGCTGTTCTCACTCAAGGACGGGGGCGCGGCTGATCTGAGTACCGAAGCTCCAACTCTGCTATTCGTCGTATTCGAGATCGACGAAGACAACGGAGTAGTGGAGGTCAAACTGGATGGGAGACGCGCTACGATGAGAGAGGGTCAGGATCTCAGGTTCAGTAGCGGGGGCAGAGGTACGTGTTCCATCGCCCTAGCGCGCGAGATAAGGAGTGGCCTCTTGGCACCCAAATCGGCGTCTTTCGTTTACGAGTGCCCGACGCGCGTGAATGACGGATCTTGAGAGTGTGGAGATGCCGACGCTGCACACTTGAACAAGATTCAGGCAATGGGATCCCCCACGATGCGCCTTGCCGCCCAGCCGTGCGTCTACGTCAGAAGCCTCGGATCGAGTGGCCGATCGAAGTCGGGCCGGCCGTCGGCGTCAAGGTGGTAGTATTCCCCGCCCCAGTCGACAACCTCCGTGCCGTCTTGGAGCACGGCGATCAGCAGGTCGATCGGCGGGACTTCGCCCTCTTCCAAGTCCTCTATCGGGCGCAACGGTCGTCCGGAGTAGTCGGTGTCTACCGTTTGATCAGCCATCCCATCTTCTCGAACAGCTCATCCAGCGCCGCTGCGATCGGCAGGAATTCGGCGTGCGGCCACTGCTGCAGTCTACGGGTCTTGCTCGCGGCCTGCAACAAAGCGTCCAACTGGTCCCGCATGATGGGCGATCCGCTCTTCCAGGCCACGTACTGAGCGTATGCGCGGGCGAACAGCTCCTCGGGGTGCTGCAGGTAGCTGCGATACGGTGATGGCGGCAGCATCGAGATTGTCTGGAAGGTCGCCGACGCCATGATCGCCACGAGGAGCTGCTTCATCTCCGGCAGACGGCCGAGCCTGGACTGATAGGTCGGTCCCGGCAGGCCGGCGAAGTCGAGGAAGTGGCCGACCTCATGGGCAGTCGTCATTTCGGGGTGCAGGGCGTTCGTCCCGCCGCGCACCCTGATGCTCTCCGCGTCCCCGTTGAGGAACGATCGGAACTGCCCGAGATCGGAGCCCGTTCGCATCCGCTTCACGGGGATCCGGGGCAGGTTCCCGCTCCCGTGTACCAGCTCGATCGCGTCGAGGCTGCGCGTGATCGCCTTGCGCAGATCGCCGGTGGGGCGTACGTCGAGCGCAGCCGGAACCTCGGCACCGGTCGGCACGGTGTCGGCCGCCAGCGACGTGCTCTTCGCAACGAACACCTCGCCGAGCTGCTCCATGCGGCCGACGCCGGGGTTGCGCTCGAACCCGGGGTCGATGCCGGCGTACCCGGTGTGCACCTGCCCGGTGCGCCGGTTCCGGTACTGCATGGGCTGAAGCACTGGCTCATCGGTCTTGATGCGCTTCTTCTTCGGCGACGCGTCGCCGACCGGCGGCGCCGGGATCCCGTCGCGCTGATACCGCCGATACTGCGCCGCGGAGACGAACCGGGTTGAGCACTTGCAGCCCCACCCGTTGCGCGGGTTGGCGACGGCCCAGAAGTCGCTGTCCTTGGGCAGCACCATGCCGTCCCACGCCAGGTGCTGATCCCGGTGCTGCCGGCTCGGCCCCACCCGGTAGAGCAGGTACGGGTGCGAGGTGCTGCGCTGCCCGCGCTCCCACACTCCCGCCTGGGCGGCCTGGCCGATGTTCACCCTCCAGATCGTCTCCAGCCGCCGCGAGCTGCCGAGCTGCGCCTCGACCTTCTTGCCGGTCTTGGGATCCTCGACGACCTTGCGGCCCCACCAGCCCTGCTTCGACAGGTACTCGGTCATCTGCCGCATCCACTGTTCCCTGGTGGTGCCGGCATCCTGCGCCGCGGTGATCGAGTCGCGCACGTCGCGGAGCATGTCCAGGTCCATCATCTTCGCGATTGTGAACGCGTGGGCGTGCTCCTCGCGCCAGACGTCCAGGTAGGAGAAGCCCGGCCGGATGCCCTTGCGCCGCAGGTAGTCGATCGCCTGCCGCGGCGGCGGGCCGGCTAGCTGGCGGTGTTCGTCGGGCACCGATCAGGCGCCGGCATCATCGAAGCGCAGGTCGCCGAGCCCGCGGGCCCGCAGCATGTCGGCGGCGAGCTGCTCGACCCTGCCTTGGTCCTGCAGGAGTTGAAGCAGCCCCGGCAGCCCCCCCCCCGCCCCTTCAACCGGCCGCACGTTGGGCGCCCCCCCCCGGCACC
>JAPOQV010000587.1 GCA_026710565.1 Spirochaetaceae bacterium
AACGCCCACGACGCCTACAAGAACGGCGCGCTGCCGGTCGTCGGCGACGCGCGCGAGGCGCTCACCGCCCTGACTGCGGCCTGCCGGGATCGCGGCGTGGACCTCACGCACCGGAAGGCGGAGATCGCGAAGCTGCAGGCCGAGTGGGAGGAGGTCAAGGCGGCCGACGCCTTCGCGCCGGAGCCCGGGCAGGCGATGGGCGAGGGCGAGCTGATCAAGGCCTTCAACGCCGAAGCGCAGGACGGCGACTCGGTGGTCGCCGCCGCCGGCGGCCCGGTCGGCAACCTGCTGAAGCTCTGGGACACGACCGGCGGCGCCGAGTGCCACCTGGAGTTCGGCTTCTCCTGCATGGGCTGGGAGATGCCGGCCGCCCTGGGCGTCCGCATGGAGCAGCCGGAGGGCGAGGTCTACGTCTACCTGGGCGACGGCAACTACCTGCTCAACCCGATGGAGCTGATGACCGCGCTGCAGGAGGACATGAAGATCACCGTGGTCGTGGCCGACAACCACGGCTTCCAGGTGATCCGCCGCCTGCAGATGGCGCGCGCCGGCCACTCGTTCGGCACCGAGTTCCGCACCCGCGTCGACGGCGACGACGGCCGCCGCCTGGACGGCGAGTACCTGGCGGTCGACATGGCCGCGATCGCCGAGGCGACGGGAGCGCGCGGCTTCCGCTGTACCACCCCGGACGAGGTGCGTGCCGCGGTGCGCGATGCCCGCTCCGAGCGGCGGAGCTGTGTGATCGTCGCCGAGATCGAGAAGCACCGCTACGTGCCGGGCGCCGGCACCTGGTGGGACGTCGCCCCTGCCGAGGTGAGCCGCAGCGAGGTGACGCAGACCCTGCGCTCCGAGTACGAACGGGACCGGGCCGCGCTGCAACGCTACCACTACTGACCGAACGCCCTTTCGCTGCGTTGACGGACGACAGCGCCCGTGCGGACGCCTCGCATGGGTAGAACCGCTTGTCTGGTCGCATGAACGGCGAAACGGCTTAAGGAACGCACGCTCCCGGTCGATTGACTGAGGGTGGACGCGACCTCCGGCATGGGGCCGGTGTCCGGGCGCAATGGGCCCGAGCTGACCGGCAGGCAGTTGCCGACGACCGGCGACGCCTCGATGAAGACGTGCGCCCCGGCGCCCGGCGCCGCCCCGCGTCACCGCGCCGCACCAACCGGGCACCCTGTGAGTCGCGGACGGCATGCCGGGATGCGGCGGGTCGTGGTTGTGACTGTCGTCATGGCCGGGATCATTGGCGTGCACGACTTCGCGCACGCCGCCCCGCCTTCCACACCCTTTCTCTTTCCATTCGTGGATGGACAGACGCGGATCAGACTGCAGTGGAGTGGATACCACGATGTCCGCCCCACGATCGAAGACCACAAGATCGAGGTCTGTGCAGAGCTCGATGCGGACGACTGCAGCGATGACGATGGAGACTGGCGGGTTCTTGAAGCCGCCCACCCGCAGGCCACGCCATATGCCAGCAACAAGTACACGCACGAAGACCTCGCACCGGGCAGCACCCGGCACTACCGCGTGACGTCCCGCAACGCTGACGGCAATGCAACGTCCCGTGTACGGAGCGCGACGACCAAGTCCATGGTACCCGTGCCGGCAGAGTGTGCTGTCGCGTTCTGGTCGGCAGAGATCACCGTGGGAAGACAGGAAGTCTTCGACAAACGAGGTTACATCAGTACCTCGCTGGGTGCTATCTCCGACAGCAGCTTCATGAGACGCGAGACGGGCGACACGGAATATACGGTGAGTCTGGTCTATTTCGGACAGACTTCCTCTTTTGAAGAAGAACGCTATGGCTGGAAGCCAGACTATCATTTCGCTATCACTACCGCACTTCCGGAGGCTCGGCTCGGCGACTTCGTGTTGTACGTGGGCGACGTGACGCTGCCGTTCGGCGAAGTCACCACTCACAGTACGCAGACGTACGGCGAAGCCTACCGGTGGGCGTCGATGGACTACAAGGACACGTTCGAGTACGTATCGGGCGACAAGGTACCGGTGTGCCTGACCGACGCCGCCCCGCCCGTGACACTCGTTCTCACCCCCGATTCGATTGACGAGAACCAAGGAACAACCACCGTGACCGCGACGGTCGAAGAGGGGTCCTCGGACCCATTCACGGTTACGGTGTCCGCGGCTGCAGTGGATCCCGCCGTGACCGCCGATTTCCAAATCAGCTCGAACAAGATCCTCACCTTCGCAGCGAGCGCGACCGAGAGCACCGGTACCGTCACGATCACCGCAGCAGACAACAACGTGTACGAGCCTGGCAAAACGGTAGAGGTGTCCGGCGAGCTGTCGGCAGGCGCCCGTCCCACGCCGCCTTCACCCGTGACGTTGATGATCGATGAAGACGACGATATTCCCGAGCTCAGTCTCTCGGTCGACCCGAACGAAATCAGCGAGGCCACAGGCACATCGACGATAACGGTCAGCACCGGGGACAGCACGTTCTCCGAGGACCAGACCATCACCCTTGTCATCGCATCCGAGAGCACGGCTACCGAGACCGACGACTACACGGTGTCGTCGAAGTCACTGACGCTGGGCGCCGGGCAAACCGAGGTGACGGCGACGATTGAGGCGAAGGAAGACTCGGTCTACGAGGGCGACGAGACCATCGTGGTCTCCGCCAGCCATGACGGGAACACGGTAGGCAGTGCTCAGACGATCACGATCGAGGAGAACGAATCGGAACCTGAACTGAGTATCTCAGATGCGCAGGCGAGCGAGGGCGATGAGATGAGGTTCGTGGTGGAGCTGTCGGGAGCGGTGTCGAGTGACGTAGTGGTGTCATATGCGACCACCCACGTGAGCGCGGTGGCGGGCACGGACTACACGGGGGTGTCGGCGACGACGCTGACGTTCACGGGTGGAGAGACGTCGAAGACGGTGACGGTGGCGACGACCGAGGACGATCTGAACGAGGCGGCCGAGACGTTCACGGTGGAGCTGACGGAAGTGAGCTTCCCGGCTGGCGTGAGT
>JAPOQV010000588.1 GCA_026710565.1 Spirochaetaceae bacterium
CCGGCGGAGAGCATCGGGTACGGCGGAATGACGATCTTCCCGGGCCGCCCGCCCAGCGGCGGCAGCGTGCCGTACCACATGCGCAGGGTCCCGGAGCGTTCGTCCGCCAGCACGGTGGGGCCGAAGGTCTTCTCGTGCTCCCACGGCAGATCCGGCTCCAGCACCTGCCCCGCGCGCTCCGGCGGCGTGACGCGCGGCACCACGCCGCGCCGGTCCTCGACCAGGCCGCCGTGGCCGAGCAGTTGGGAGCCGGTTCCGATGCGCAACGGCTCTCCGGCGAAGTAGGCGCCTGAGTCGATCGGCGCCCAGCGCGTGATGTCGATCGGCCGGTACTGCGGCATGCGTGGCAACGCCTCCGCGAGCGACCTTTCCATCTACGGAGAAGACCGTCAATCGTCGTGCTGCCCGTGCTACGGTCGAGTCAGGACGGAGAGAAGATGCAGCAGCTCACGCGCGACGGGTGGGATCGCGCCGTCGCGTTGGTCGAGGCACACGCCGCCCCGCTCGACCGGGCGCTTGGCCGCCACTTCCTGTTCGGCGGCGATCGGCAGGAGGCCATCGACGCGCTGGCCGCGCTGCAGAACCCGGACGGCGGCTTCTCCGGGATGGAGGCCGACTTCTCCGAGGACTCCTCCGCGGTGGTCAGCACGATTCGCGCCTTGCAGATACTGGAGGAGCTGGCCGTCGCCGCGGATCATCCGATGGCCGCCCGCGCGATCGACGGGCTGGCCGCCGACTACGTACCGGCGTGGCGTTCCTGGCGACTCATTCGACAGCACGACAACCCGCGGCCGCACGCGCCGTGGTGGCACTGGACCGACGACTTCGACGAGCGGTGGGGGTACTACGCCGACAACCCCCGGCCGGCCGTCGTCGCCTGTCTGCATGCCTTCTCCGCCGGAGTCGACGCTGCGTTGCTCGCCGAGCTGACCGGCGCCGTGATCCGCCGCGCCCGGGAGCTCGACCCCGCAGGGGTGCACAACAACGCCACCGAGTGCTACCACCGGTTCGCGTGCAGTCCCGCGGTTCCTGCGGCGGCCCGCGAAGCGGTCGCGGAACGACTCACCAAGATCATCGATGCGACGCTGATCACCGAGCCGGCACGCTGGCGGAAGTATGGCTTGCAGCCGCTGGATGTCGCTGACGGTCCCGCCTCGCCGTTCTATGATCGGTATCGCGACCATGTGGAACGGCATCTCGACTACCTCGTCGACACCCAGGGACCCGACGGTGCCTGGGCGCCGCACTGGAGTTGGGCGGGCACGTTCCCGGAGGCTTGGGAACGCGCGTCGGTCTCCTGGAAGGGGCGGCTGACCGTGGTACGGCTGCGGCAGCTTGTCGCCTTCGGTCGGGTGGCAGAGCGATGAACCGGATCCTGCTCGACGGCCGGCTGGAGGTGCGCACCGGCGACATCACGGCGCTGGAGGTCGACGCGATCGTCAACGCGGCCAACTCGTCGCTGCTCGGCGGTGGCGGCGTGGACGGCGCCATCCACCGTGGCGCCGGTCCGGAGTTGCTGGCCGAGTGCCGGCGCATCCGCTCCACGGACCTGCCGGACGGGCTGCCGACCGGACAGGCGGTCGCCACCGGCGCGGGAAGGCTGCCGGCGCGGTACGTGATCCACACGGTGGGGCCGGTGTGGCACGGCGGCACGTCGGGTGAGCCCGAGCTGCTCGCCTCCTGCTACCGGACCAGCCTGGAGCTGGCGGCCTCACTGGGCGGCGCGGAGCCGGCAGCGACCGTCGCGTTCCCGGCGATCTCCACGGGCGTCTTCGGCTACCCCAAGGACGCGGCCGCACGGGTCGCCCACGAAACGATTCGTTCGTTCCTCGCCGGAAGCGAACGTCCCCGGCAGGTGATTCTGGTCTTCTTTTCGGGCGATGATGCGCAAGGCTTTCTGCAGACGGTCGCACAGACCGCCTGAGCCGAGGGAGGGAACGATGGGACAGCAGGGCACGCTCGTACAGGACCGGCCGCTCGCGCCGGATCGGCTGAATGCGGAGGGACCGCCGGCCCCCGCGCCGCTGCCGACGCGCCGGCTGGGCAAGACCGAGCTGGAGGTGCCGATCCTGGGCTACGGAAGTGCTCCGGGCGGCATGGGGCTTTCCGACGACGAGGCGATCGGTCTCCTGCACCGGGCAATCGATCAGGGCGTCATATACCTGGACACCGCACCGGGTTACGGGCAGGCCCACAATCAGCTCTGCGAAGTGCTGGCCGAGCGCCGCGACGAGGTGATCGTCGCTACCAAGGCGCCGGTTGACACCAGGCAGGAGGCGCTCGACTCGCTCACCAAGTCGCTGCGCGACCTGGGTATCGATCACGTCGACATCGCCTACATCCACAACCTGGGTCCGCGCGATGCGGAGCAGGTGCTGGGCAGCGACGGCGCGCTGGCCGGTCTGCAGGAGGCGAAGCGTTCCGGCATGGCGCGCTTCATCGGCTTCACCAGCCACTCCCACCCCGCGCAGGCAGCGCGGGCGCTCGCCGAGCACGATGTCGACGTGATCATGGTGCCGGTCAACTACGGCGACCAGCACACGTACGGCTTCGAGCGGGTGGTCTTGCCGGTCGCGCACGCCCACGACGTGGGAATCGCGGCGATGAAGGTGTACGGCGGCGCCACGAAGATGCACTACGAAGAGCCGACGCCGGCGGCGCTCACCGCCAGGGGGCCGGTGGACCACGAGCCGGCGATGCGCTGGGCGCTGGAGCAGGCCGGCGTGGCCATCGCCGTGATCGGCATGTTCAGCGAGGCGGAAATCGAGCAGAACGTGCGCTGGGCGCACCGCGCACGGCCGCTGACCGCGGACGAGCGGCGGATGCTCGACCACGAGGGCAAGGCGCTCGCGGAGTCCTGGGGCGAGCACTTCGGGCCTCCCTAGCCGGGTGGTCCTGCGCGCCGGCGCGACGCGACGGGTGGCGAGCACGGATGGAGCGCACGTGGCACTGGCGCGGGAAATGACGGGCGGCAAACCATGAGCGACGCGGGCAACTCGCCGGTCAGGCCGTGGCGGAGGGTCGCGGGCGACATGGCGTTCGAGCACCCGCTGCTCAACGTGGAGCGCCAGGAGATCGCCGCGGGCGAGGACCGCCGGCAGGTGGTCGCCATCCATACCGGCAACTGGGTGAACGTGATCCCGATGCGTGACGACGGCCAGGTGGTCCTGATCCGCCAGTGGCGCTTCGGCATCGCCGCACCGACGCTGGAGATCCCCGGCGGCGTGATCGATCCGGGCGAGACGGCGCTTGAGGCCGCGAAGCGGGAGATGCTGGAGGAGACCGGCTACCGAGCCGCGCGGTGGACCCCGCTCGGCAGCGTCCATCCGAACCCGGCGTTCATGTCCAACGAGTGCTCGACGTTCCTGGCCGAAGGCCTCGAGTGGATCGAGTCGCCGCGCGGCGACGGGGACGAGGAGATCGAGGTGGAGTCCGCTCCGTTCGCGAGCATCCCCACGCTCATACGCGACGGCCGGATCACCCACTCGCTCGTGATCGTGGCGTTCCACCTGCTCTCGCTCCGTGGTGGCGAACAATGAGACGCATCGTGATCGTCGTCGTCGTGCTCGGCGCGGCGCTGCTGTTTGCCGGCTGCGCCGCCGGCCCCAACGCGCTCGTCGGCTCTGCGGACGACGAAGGCCGGCTGGCCGGCTTCTGGCTGGGCATCTGGCACGGCGTGATCGCGCCGGTCACCTTCGTGATCTCACTCTTTTCGGACCGCGTACATCTGTACGAGGTCCACAACAACGGCGGCTGGTACAACCTCGGATTCATGATCGGCTTGTGGGTTTCGATCGCCGGTCCCGCTCACGGCACGGCCCGCAAGCGGCGCCGATCGCGCGAGTGACGGCCTTCGCGATAGCTCCTGTAGTTGAGAGGAGACTGGCCGCACATGCTCAAGGCGAAGGTGTCTATCGTTTCTGGTGTGATCGTTCTGTTCGCTGCGAAGGTTGCGCACCCAAACGACATCGTTGACTTTCGGGAGTATGGCAATTGTGCTGTCGCCACCATTGTCGACGCATTCGCGGATGGAGAAATGCACCGCATGTCCTGTTCGTATGACGACAGCGACAACCATTTCATGGGAGAGCAAGATGCGACATCGGTGGACTGTTACGGTACGGATATGTGGGGGGTGTACTTGGAGCTTGGCGACCGGCTATTTCATGGCGGTGATACGGTGCAAATAAAATATCGATTTGACAGGCGAGTTGTTGGGGAGGGGAGCTGGAACTGGGATGGGGAGAATGGTGTCGCATATTCGTTTTCGTCGGACATAGCCACAGAGTTCAGCGATGGAGTAGCAACGGCGAGTCGGCTTGTGTTCCAGATCGGCGACGAAGGGCCGGGAACCATTGAGTTCTCAGATGGAGGCATAAATGCTGTTCTTGAGTTCCAGGATCGTTGCGCCCGATCCTTTTACTCTGGTGACAACAACTCGTAACGGAGTGACCCAAGCGCGGTCGGCGGTGCATCCGGGATCATGGAACGGGTGACACGGCAGCGGACGGGCTGGTGCAGAAGGCGTAGTCGAACACCACGCCGCGCTCGGCGAGCGCATCGACGTTCGGGGTCTTGATCACGTCGTTTCCGTAGCAGCGCGCGAGCGGGCTCCAGTCGTCGGCGATGATGAACAGGACGGAGTGACTTCCGCACACCGATCCGCTGGGGTCCCTCCTGTTCGGCGCGACGCAAGACTTCCGACAGGTGGGCTCTTGCCTCGGCAACGGTCCAGGCTCGACTCAAGCGTTCAGCCGAGGTCGATGCCGTAGTCGGCCGGGTCGATGCCCGAGTCCTCGGCCAGTCCGCGCAGGCTGATGAGCACGTCCTCGGGCATCTCGATCCCTTCCAGCAGAGCGCGCTCGCGCCGCTCCCACTCCATCTGGCCGGGGAGGAAGATGCGGTGGCCGGGCGCCATCTCCGCGCCGGCGATCTCCTCGCTCATGGCGCCGATGCGCTGGTGGAACTCGGCGGCGGGCATGATCGCGCCCACGTCGATGGCGATGAAGGCGTGGCCCTGGTCGGACGGCTCCGGATCCTCGGACACCCAGCTATGCACGCCGCTCATCATCGCCGACCCGGTGAGCACGGCGGTCAGGATCTCCACGAACACCGCCAGGCCGTAGCCCTTGTGGCCGGCCATCGGGAGCTGCGCCCCCGCCTCGGGGAAGATGGTCGGGTCGGTGGTGGGGACGCCGTCCTCGTCCACCAGCCAGGTGTCCGGGATCGAGCGCCCCTCGTTCTTGGCCGCGAAGATCTTGGTCGCCGCCACTGCGCTGGTGGCGACGTCCAGCATGATCGTGCGCTCGGTCCCGGTCGGAGCGGCCCAGGCGATGGGGTTGGTGCCCAGGATGCGGCTCTTGCCGCCCGGCACGGTCATGCACGGCTCCACGTTGCACATGGACATGCCGAACATGCCGTGCTCGGCGATCATGTTGGCGTAGTAACCGGCGGCGCCGTAGTGGCTGGAGCGGCGGGCGCCGACGTAGGCCATGCCGGGCTGGGGCGCCTTGGCGATGGCGATCTCCACCGCCCGGAAGGAGATGGCCGGCGGCATGCCGTCCCTGGCGTCGACGATCGCCCAGGAAGGGCCTTCGGCGACGATCCGTTCCTGCGCGTCGGCCACCAGGCGGCCGCGGCGGGCGTTCTTCATCAGGCCGCGAATCTGCCGCGTTCCGTGGGTGAAGGTGCCCCAGGTGTCGGTGGTAACGAACACGCGGGCCGAGAGCTCCGCGTCCTGCTGACTCAGCCCCGCCCGGCGCATCGCCTCGATGCAGAACGCCTCCAGGGACTCGGCTCGAATCTTCACGGCTGCCATCGATCCATGATCCTCCCGTCAACACGCATGACCGGATGGTATGCGCCCACGCCTGCGGAGGGAAACACGCCGCGGCCTGCCCGGTATCAGGCCGGGAGTGCCTCGACCGACCGAATGGGGTACGTTTGGTCCGGAATGAGACTGGCGAGCATCGCAGGGCCACGACGCCCCACCGACCACGTGCCGCGGGTAGCGCTGTCGACCGCCGTCATGATCACCGCGGCGCTGCTGCTGGGGTCCTGCGTCACGGACGTCACGCACAACTGCGTCTGGGGACCGACGGTGGTCAAGGTGCGCTACGAGGTGACGTCCACCACGGGAATGGCCGACATCGAGGTGCTCGATGCGGGAGGCGATGTCATGCGCTATCGGCGCGAACAGACGCCCTGGCGCACGACCGAGCGGCTCCGCGGGGATACGCCTGTTCGTCTGCGGGCACGCAACAGCCGGCCTCTGGGCACCGTCACGGTCGCGGTCTACGTCGACGACGTGCTGTGGAAGAGAACGAGCGGCCTCGGCGCCGGAGCCGCGGAGGCCGGCGGCGTCATCCGGAGCGAACCCGGTTGGGAGTGCGGGACCGGCATGTTCATGCAGACGTACCCGGAGAGTCCGGCACAGCCTGCGAAGCCGGCACAGCCGCAGGTGCCGCAGGAGCCGGCCGCCGACACCGGGAGCGGGTGAGCGAGCCGGAGGCGATCGTCGGGTCGGGTGCAGGGTCGGGCACCGAACAGTCCCTGGCGGCGGACCTCCACGCGCTTGGTGTGGGCGAGGGGATGGTCGTCCTGGTCCACTCTTCGTTGAGCGCCCTCGGCTGGGTCTGCGGCGGGCCGGTCGCCGTGATCCGGGCCTTGCGGGACGCGCTCGGCGCGAACGGCACGCTGGTCATGCCCGCGCACTCCGGCGACCTGTCAGATCCCTCACTGTGGCGCAGTCCGCCGGCGCCGTCCGCGTGGTGGGACACGATCCGGGCGACCATGCCGGCCTTCGATCCCGCTGTCACGCGCACGTCCCATCTCGGTGTCATCCCGGAGCTGTTCCGCACCTGGCCCGGGACGGTGCGCAGCGATCACCCGTCCTGCTCGTTCGCGGCCCTTGGCCCGCATGCCGGGCGCATCGTCGCGGAGCAGAGGCTGGAGGATCCGATGGGCGAGGGATCGCCGCTGTCCGCCATCTACGAGCTGGACGGCCACGTCCTGCTCCTGGGCGTGGGGCGCAAGGTCGGGCACCGCAACAACACGATGCTGCACCTTGCCGAGCGGCGCGCGCTCGGCGACGGCCAGGAGACGATCCCCGCCGGCGCGCCGATCCTGGTCGACGGGGTCCGCGAGTGGGTGAGCTACCGCGAGCCCGATATCGACGAGGACGACTTCGACGAGGCAGGTGCCGCGTTCGAGCGCCAGGACACGACCACCCGTACCGGGCTCGTCGGCCAAGCGCGCTGCACGTTGCTGCGCGTACGCCCGCTGGTCGACTTCGCCATGCCGTGGCTCAAGCGTCACCGGAACGCAACTGATTGATCCCGTCAATCCCATCTAGGGCCGACTCCAGCATGCTGACGGCTTGATGTCGCCGACGGCGAACTTTTGGTCCGCCCTTCGTTCGCGACAATGAATGAGAGCCTGCCCAGCGACGTGGCATCGCTTCGCTATAAGCGACGTGGGGCATCGCTTCGCTATAGCGGTCACGTCCCGCCGGAACTAAGGTAGCCGATCGCACGTTCGGTGGCTGCTTTCGCTGCTTCGTCGAGCCCAGGGTAGAGAGTTTCACGAGAAATATTGAGCAGACGGAGCTCATTCAGAATGTGCTGCTTGCTCTCCTTTGGCACTTCTAGCGTGGAATGCTCGTAAACCGGAATCATGGGATTCCATTTCAAGATTTGGCAACGCTCGAATTGCTCATGAAACGCCGAAATGAGAAACGCGCCGGATTGCGCCCGGACGCGCTCAAATGACTGCTGCGGCTCAACAACAAACACCCGGAAGAAGTCCCTAGGGTCAACTCGCTCCTCGAAATCGGGCTTTTCTTGTCGGATGAGTCGATATAGGCGACCCAGGGCAAGGTTGTATGTGTATTGATGTCGGGCTTGGCCTTGCTCCTCAGTCTCCTCTCTCATCCAACCAATGAGCGTTTCTTGATCAAGTCGCGAGAGTTTGGCAAAGCTTGACAAAATAGAGATTGTATCACTATTGAATGGCTTAACTATTTCTCTGGGCACGGAGAACACGTGTAGTCTACCCGTCGCGGTGTAAGACTCACAGGCTGCAAACAACGCGACGAGAGGGTTTCTGGATACGTCAAGGAGTCGGGTATTAAGCCCGTGGTGTTGCGCAAGTACCCATTGAGCGAGAGCCGAAGTTGCGCGAGTAAAGTCATCTGGTCTCCTCGACATG
Source organism: Spirochaetaceae bacterium (assembly GCA_026710565.1). The sequence continues at coordinate 8,209 of JAPOQV010000588.1, forward strand.
AGATCAAGAAGCATTTCACCCTCCTTGTCGCGAAGACTAAGGGCGGAGTCTTGCACGCTGCGCATCACAGTTGGCCGCAGCTCCCATGTGTTGGTGTGCTCTCCTCGAAGATAAAGGAGATTATCGCTATGTAAATCTTCAAGTTCTGCGCACTGGTCGATTAGATCAGAGACGCAAGTGATGCGTCTTTCGCACCCGCTATGTGAAGCTGGCGTGACCGAGCTGCGACTCTCGGAGAAGAGCTTTGCTTGCCAGGGTTGGGAGTCTGATAGATCTAATCCCGTAAGGTCAACTGTGGTAAAATCCGTGCCCTTTAGAGTTGATCGGGAGAGATCTGAGTTTGTGAAACACGCACCGCGCATGTCCGCACCTGTGAGATCGGCGCCACGGAGACGCGCTCCACGAAATGAGGTAAGCATAGTCTTGACGTCTTGGAGACGGGCTCGATACATGTCTGCACTGTCGAATTTTGTTAGGTAGAGTTTGGCACGGTTAAATCTCGAGTTGACGAGCTGAGCACTCTGGAAGTCTGTAGATGTGAGTATGGCCTCGCTTAGGTCGACGGCGTCACGCGACTCATCGCCGGCTGAGTGAGAGAGGCTGCAGAGCCGGGAGTCACGTAGGTTGGAGTTGGTGAGATTGATGCCCGAAAGAGGGATAGCGTAATCGTCATTGAGACTTCCGGCTTCCCGAAACGCTTCATAGATGTCTGCTCCTGAGAGGTCGGGGTAAAAGTTATGTAGTTCGCGTCTCCTGTTCCAACTCTTGACGCCTTCGAGTAACCATTTGATATGTTCGGAGTTAGCCATGGATGACTCTGCTGGCCCGCGCGGGTAGCGGCATGTGACCGAGAGGGAGCATCAAGAGGCTGGATGCTCCGGCGGCGTTCTGGGCGGCGTGGTCAGATCTCGCTCTCCGGGGAGAGTGCGGCTGCGTTTCATCATCGCGCCGGCGGGCCCGACTCCATTCCGGCGAGTGAGACGCGCCGAATAGTACCCGAGTACTCTCACGCGAAAACGTGGCCAGCACGATCGAGGTGAGCGCCCCCGAGTGTCGTCCCCCTGTTTCTCCTCGTTCGGCCGCTCGATGGGAGAGAAGGTGATTTCCCGCCTTGGCGTCAAGACAGAGTCGCCTTGGATAGCTCCTCATGTTACGTCTCAGTCAACCGTGACGACAGGGTTTCGATTGCGTGCTATCAATTGATTTGAGCACTATTCGGTGGTCTGGGGTGCGCCGTATTCATCGTCGGTATCTCCTGTGCCGGTTGTTCCGCGAGCTGCCAGTACGGTCTCGACCATCGCACGCGTGATGCCTTGCTCCACCATGCGTTCTGCGGCATGGTGGCTGTAGAACGGGCGAATCACGGGATCTTGTTGGCTCTGAACGCCTCGCGGGTGTAGGTGATGGCGCGTTCCATGACGGCGTAGGGCTCGTCAGGGCCTTCATACTCGGGGGAGACGGTGCCGTCGTAGCCGAGCTCGCGCAGGCGCTGGACGGCCGCGGGCAGCGGCACGACGCCGGCGCCCAGGTCCACCGCCTTGAACCAGGGACCGTCGCGCGTTCCCTGCCAGGAGGCTCCCGGCAGCTCGGCATCCAGCCGTGCCCAGTCCTTGACGTGCACGTGGACGGTGTACGGGAACACGCGGTCGAGCGCCGCGACCGGGTCGTAGCCGGCCATCACGAAGTTGCCCACGTCGTACACGGTGCGCACTTGGTCGCCCAGCCGCTCGCATGCGTCGACCACCCACTCGGGGCCGCCGTACACGTCGCCGCGGAATCCCAGGTTGGCGACCAGCAGGATCAGGCCGAGCTCGCGCGCCACCGGCAGGCTGTTCTCCACGGCCTGGTACAGCCACTCGCGCAGATCCTCGGGACTCAGGTCGCTGTCCCAGCCGGGCATCGACGGCAGGATCAGGATGGAGCCGGCGCCCAGCCGGGCAGCGACGCGCAGCCGTTCGTGGAACCGGTCGGTGCCGGCGGTGCGCTCGCCGGCGTCGTGGAAGCCGACGTGGCAGTTGACGTCGCACATCAGCACCTTCATGCCGGTCGTGGCGATTGCCTCCTCGACCCGGCGGACCTCGTCCTCGTCCTCCATCCAGGGGTCGTAGAGCTCCAGCGAGGTGATGCCGCGCTCGTGGAACCAGCGGATGGCCCGGGCGTTGTCGATCGGTCCCGGACCCGTGATCGGCCCGAACGAGTAGCTGTATCCGACGATCTCCATGCGCCGATCCTACAGCACGGCCACCCGCCGGCGCAGGAAATACGGCCAATCCCACTCGGCGCCCCAGCCGGGGCCGTCCGGCGGGGCGATGTGGCCGCCGGCGGGGACAGCCGGGTTGAGGAGCCCGATCTCCTTGCCCGCCTCGTCACGTGATCCGCCGGGGAAGTACTCGTAGTAGCGGGTGTTGCCGATCGCACAGCAGAGGTGCGCGTGCACGATCCCGAACAGTCCGCCCGGACCGTTGAGCTCCACGGTGGTGCCGCGTTCGTGCGCCAGGTGGGCGAGCCACAGCAGCGGCGTCACGCCGTGGCGGGCGTTGCCGCGCAGGGTGTCGACGGCCCCGCCGGTGAGCCACTGCGCACACAGCTCGCGGTCGTGCATGAGCGTCTCCGGCGCCAGCACGGGCACGGTCAGCTCCCGGCACAGCCGGCGCAGGCCGGCGTGGTCGCGGTCGGACAGCGGCTCCTCGAACCACAGGAAGCCGTGCTCCTGCAGCGCGTGGCCGACGCGGAGTGCCTCAGCGTAGGTGTAGCCGTTCTCGGCCGCATCGTGCATGAGCGTGACGTCCGGTCCGACCGCGCGGCGCACGGCGGCGAACCAGCGGCAGTTCTCGGCGGCGCCGACGGCGAAGTGGTCCTTGATCGCGGTGAATCCGGCCGCCAGGGCGCGCAGGGAGTCCTCGACCGCTTCCTCTGCGGTGTCGCCGGCGCTGTTGTAGTAGGCCGGGCAGGCACGGCGCGCCCGGCCGATCAGCTCCGCCACCGGTACGCCCGCCGCCTTGCCGGCGATGTCCCACAGGCAGTTGTCGAAGGCGCCGGCCCAGCCGGGGCGGGTGAAGGCGAACCTCGCCGCCCGGTGCAGCTTGGCGTCCAGCCGCTCGCGATCGGCGGCGTCCTCGCCGACCACCAGCTCGCGGAGCTGCGCCAGCTCCCGCTCGCTCATGACGCGGTAGCGGACGTCTCCGACCGTGCACGTGCCTTCCAGGCCGTCGTCGGTAAGGACGTGCATGACGTGTACGGGTTCGGTCTGGCGGCCGGACGGGGTGCGCCACCACGTCGAGCCGCCTAAGCCGTGCCGGGGGCGCCAGCGGGCGGTGCTGCCGTGGCCGACCCGGGCCATGCCGATCAGCGGCGTGACCGTGTCGACCTCGAACGCGGAGATCGTGACGTCGCGAATGCGCATCGGTCCTCTCTGCCGGTCAGTCCCGGAAGGGGTCGATCTCGTCCGCCGCCGCCATGGCCACGCCGATCGGCTCCAGCACGTGCACGACGCGGATGGTGCGGTCGTGGTAGCGCAGCACCTCCTCGATCCGCTTGTAGCAGTGCGGGGACTCGTCGGTCCCGGCGCCGCGCAGCTCCACGCCCCGCCGGTCCAGCCACTTCTGCATCATCTTGCGGCTGATCTTGCCTTCGGTGAGCTGGATGCGTCGCCCGCGTTTGAACCGCGACTTGCCGGCCGCCTGCGTGCGCGACATGACGCGCCCGGCGCCGTGGATGGTCGAACGCATGGCGAGCTCGGACTCCGGGTCGTCCTGCCCCTCGATGATCACCGAGATGTCGCCCATGGTGCCGCCGACGAAGCCGCGCTGGCCGGGGAACGCCGGGGTGGCTCCCTTGCGCACGACCCACAGGTCCTGCCCGAAGTGGCGCTCCCGCCATGCGTAGTTGTGGTGGTTGTGGACCTCGTCGAGGATGCGGGCGCCGAGCAGGCGGGCGACGCGCGCGCACACCCAGTCTCGGCCGGCGTAGGCGTAGCGTCCGGCCAGGTGCATGCAGGCGAGGTACTCCCGACCCAGGGCACTGTCGGCGTCGAGGACCACGGGATCGACGTTCATCCCGTCGGTGCCGCCGCCGGCCTTGATGAAGTGGGTGGCCAGCTTGTGGCCGAGCCCGCGCGAGCCGAAGTGGACGCCCGCCCAGGCGCGGCCCCGCTCGTCGGCGAACAGGTCGACGAAGTGGTTGCCGGAGCCGATCGTGCCGAGCTGGGAGCGGGCCAGGTCGCGGAGCGCGGCCGCCGCCGGGATGTCCCAGGCAGGATCGTCGTCGAACAGCTCGTGATCGACCGGCTCCGGGTTCTTGCGGCCGATGCCGAACGACAGGGTGCGCCACAGGTCGTCCATGATCGGACGGATGTTGCGCCGCACCTCCGCGGCGTCGGCGTCCAGCAGCACCGCCTTGTTCCCGCAGGAGATGTCGTAGCCGACCCCGGACGGACTGATCCGGCCGGCGTAGGCGACCACGCCGCCGATCGGCACGGCGTAGCCCAGGTGATGGTCGGCCATGAGCGCCGTGCGTTCGGCCCGCCCGGCGCAGCGGCGCATCTGCTCCACGGCGCCCGCATCCGGGTCGCCCCAGACCGGGATGCCGTCGAGCATCCGGTACCCCGGCCCGCCACGGGGCGGGGTGCGTTCCTGTGTAGTCATCCTGAGACCGGCCTCGGACGCCAACGCCGCCCGGACGGCTTATTCCTGCAAGGCCTCGGAGATTCTCTGCGCCGCTTCCACTTCGAACATCGAGTCGTGGCGTCCGTCCTGGATGGCGATGACCGTGGCGCCTCGGGACTCCAGGAAACCGACCTCATCTTCGGTCAGGCGTCCGACGGATTCGTCCAGCGTCCCGTACACGTAGATGACCTTTTGCAGGTTCGTTTCGGCCAGCCGTTTCGTGTAGCGATCGTGCCCGGTGGCGCCGGCGATGCGCCACTCCATGAGGTTCTGGTCGGTGGACGGCACCGGAAACGGTGGAAGCGCCGTCGGCGTTACGCCGTCCGGGAAGTAGTAGAGCGTTCCCATCAGGAATCCGTTGACGACCTCCTCCGGCATGTCCAGCCGGCCGGCCATGATCAGGTACCGGTCGGCGGCATCGGGCCCGTGATGCGCCAGATAACGGGTGGTCAGGAACGCACCATAGGAGTGTCCGACAACCACGACGTGCTTGTCCTGATCCCGGAAGTGCTCGATCGTTCGGTGGAGGATCTCGACGCTGACGTCCACCTCTGCCTGCAGCTCCGCGAGGGAGAACTCCTCATGGCGGGGGGCCAAGTCGTGATTGAGGGTGAGGGTCTGGTGCACGAGTGCGAGCTGTACGGCGTCGAAATCACTATAGTTGCGGAAGATCTCAGACAGGTTCCCGAGGTCCTCGAGCATGTGCGCAGGGCCTCCCTGTTCGAGGATCCACACCGTGTTGGACTGGTCGTTCCCGGACAGCACGAACAGCTCGGTGATGTCATCGGGAATCGGCGTTGCCTGGTACGTCTCGGGAATGAAGCCCCTGCCGCAACCGGCCACGAGCGCCGCCGCCGCCAGGATCGTGATGAGTCGACC
>JAPOQV010000589.1 GCA_026710565.1 Spirochaetaceae bacterium
ACTCGATCCTGCGCGTCGTGCTCGGCACCGTGCTCACCCTGGTCTGCACCATGCTGATGGCCTATCCGTTGGCGAAACGCGATCTGCCTGGGCGCACGGTCCTGACGCTGTACGTGGTGATCACCCTGTTCTTCGGCGGCGGCCTGATTCCGCTCTACGTCCTGGTACGCAAGCTGGGACTGATGGACACGCGGCTGGCGCTGGTGCTGCCGGTGATGGCCAACGGCTTCTACATCGTGATCATGCGCAACTTCCTGATGACTCTCGACCTGGCGTACGAGGAGGCGGCCCTGATCGACGGCGCCAACTACCTGCAGGTGCTGGTCCGCATCGTCGTGCCCCTGTCGGCGCCGGTCATCGCCGTGGTGGTGCTGTGGGCGTCGGTCCAGCACTGGAACGAGTGGTTCCACGCCATGCTCTTCACCAAGAGCCGCGACAAGCACGTGCTGCAGTTCCTGCTGCGCCGCATGCTGCAGGACATGACCGCCGTGCGCCTGGAGATGGCGTCGTTCGAGGAGGAGGTGGACCTGCTGCCGCTGCCGTCCGTGCGCTCCGCGATCACGGTGCTGACTATCGGGCCGATCATCCTGCTCTACCCCTTTATCCAGCGGCACATGGTCAAGGGCATCTTCATCGGCTCCCTGAAAGGCTGAGCGATTCCCGGTAGCATGGAGACACAGAACGCAACGACGTTGCACGCCGGCCGCGCGGCCGGCACACACCCGCATCGACAGGAGGAGAACAGATGCGACATACGACCCTAGCGATCGCGCTGGTGCTGGCCCTGGCCGTTCCCGCGGCACTGCTGGCATCAGCCGAAGAGGAGATGGCGACCGCCGAGGACGCCCACCTGGAGATCACCTGGCTGGGCGACTCGCCCGACGAGTCGTGGTGGATCGGCCAGCTCGAGGAGATGTTCAACGTCACGATCACGCTGGACGGCACCGCCCGCTTCGACGGCGAGCGCGAGCGCATCATCGTGGCCGCCGGCGAGTTCCCGGACACCGGGGCGCCGTGCTGCCTGAACACCCTGAAGCTGTACGAGGACCAGGTGATTCGCAGCCTGCCGGAGGACATGCTGCGCACCCACGCGCCCGACTACGCGCGCGCCATGGACGAGCGCTATCCGGCCATATGGACGATCTACCAGGCGGCGGACATGGAAGGCGAGCAGATGGCCATGGGCGCCATCGCCGAGGGCTCGATGGCATCGGTGTTCCACCTGTTCACCCGCAAGGACTGGCTGGACGCGCTGGGCGTGGAGCTGCCGGACTATGACGAGACCAAGACCTTCCTGGCGCGCGGCATCCACTACTACGAGAACGACGCGCTGACCCTGGACTGGCTGGAGAACCTGCTGGTCGCCTACCGCGACGGCGATCCGGACGGCAACGGCAAGAACGACACGATCCCGTACGGCGCCTACACGCAGGGCGCCTCGCCCTACAACTCGTGGCCGTGGGGAGCGATCCAGGGGGCGCTGGGCGTGCCTACCATGAACCTGGACCGCAACCACTACGTCGACGGCGAGCTGTACATCGCGCACGTCAGCCCTCGCTTCCGGGAGTTCACGGAACTGGTGGCGCGCTGGTGGGACATGGGCCTGATCGACAGCGAGTTCTTCACCATCGACCGCGGCGCGAGCTGGGAGAAGGCGGCCACCGGCGCGTTCGGGGTCTATAACTCCAACTACAACTACGTCGGCCGGGTCCCGTCGCGGCCGCCGGACAACCTGATCAGCGACGAGGACGTGGCCGCCGGCGTCGAGCTGGTGATGTTCGCGCCGGTCGGGCCGCGCGGCGAGCAGTTCGCTGGCATGTACGGCACATCGTACGTGCGCGGCCAGGTGCAGGTGATGAACAAGAACCTCGACGACGCCAAGACGGCTCGGATCATGGAGATCGTCAACACCAAGTACCGGCTCAACGACGGCACCACCGAGGGCATCGACCTGTGGATCCAGTGGGAATACAACCACGGCGAGGAAGGCGTCCACTGGGAGTGGGCGGGCGAGCCGTACAATTCCCAGACTCGCCGGATCCCTCCCGACCAGCGGCCCGAGGGCGCGGCCGGGCGCGGCGGCTTCCCGACCAACTACCCGAACTACAGCCCGGTGGAGAGCTTCGCGTTCACCTATCCCCCGCAGCAGACCGACTGGATTCTCAACCATCTGTTCGGTGACCGCGTGCAGGGCCAGACGTTCGCCACCGAGTACTTCGACATCTTCAACGAGACCGACTTCCGCGAGGTGTCGGGACGCCGCGGCGAGGCGCTGCAGACCATGGCCGCCGAGTTCTTCGCCAAGGCGGTCACGGGCGAGATCGACATCGACGCGGAGTGGGACAACTACGTGTCAAGATGGATGGAAGCCGGCGGCGACGAGCTGATGGCGGAGATCGCCAAGATGCCGCGCTGGTCGGACTTCTTCTAAGCGCTGATACGATCCGCCTTTGGCTTACCGCGCCTCGCTCCGAGTGGGGCGCGGTTTTCTTTGCCCTCAGGGCAGATGGATGATGTCGACCCTGACCCGCGCCAGGCCGTCCTTGACCAGGCCGATGTCCTGGGCGGCACCGTTCGACAGGTCGATGACGCGACCCGCAACGTGCGGGCCCCGGTCGTTGATGCGCACCACCGTGGACGCGCCCGTGTCCAGCCTGGTCACCCGCACCAGCGTCCCGAACGGCAGCGTGCGGTGCGCGGCGGTGCGCGCGTGCATGTCGTAGACCTCTCCGTTGGCGGTCTTGTTGCCGTGGAAGCCCGGCCCGTACCAGGAAGCGACGCCCATCTGCTCCTCCGGCGCCATCCAGGTGGCACAGCCGGCGACGGCCAGACAACAGGCGATCCCCGCGCAGAGGACCCGGCGAATCTTCATGCCCTAACCTATCGGCAGAATCGGCGGGCCGTCCCAGTCCCGCCGGGACGTCCTGCGGTCATCGAAGCTGCTACGATCATCACATGACACGTGTGAACGACCCCTCCCGTGAACTGGAGCTCCGCATCATGGACGCCTCGCCGCAGCAGTTGTCGCTGCTGGACCGTGCGCGGGCGGAAGGGGTCATGGAGCTGGCGCCCGTGGTGCTGCCGGTGAAACCCCTCGGCGACAACGACCACATGGGATGGCCGGTGGCGGCCGCTGCCGGAGACGCCATCATCGTCATCCACCGCCGCATCCCCGGCCACAACCCCAAGGGCGCGGGCCGCGGCGGCGCCGACTCGACCTTCTCCATGGCGACCCGGTCGACCGACGGCGGCGCCACCTGGAGCGAGTCGTACGATCTGCGCGACGCGATGGGCGCCGAGCGCAACCGAGGCGGCGAGCTGCCGCTGTCGCACCGCTACAAGTTCGGACCGTTCAACCCCGGCAAGCAGGGCTACAAGCTGCACCTCAACGCCATCGGCACGGCCTCCGACGGCACGGTGGTGGTGCTCTGCAACTACGGCGCGTTCCGGTCGGAAGACGGCGGCGTCACCTGGGAGCACCAGAGCGAGCCGTTCCGGGAGGACACCACCCCCGGCGACATCGTCTACCTGGGACCCCGCATCATCGACCACCCCGAGCACGGCCTGCTGGCGTTCGGCAACACCGTCGGCTACGTGCCGGCCGGCACCGAGGGCGCCAACTACTCCCAGAACGCCGTGGACGCTCCCGGCGACCACGGCCGCCCGTTCCTGGTGGTGCTTCGCTCCGGGGACGACGGCCGGTCGTGGGAGCGCATCGACCACCGCCTGCCCGACTGGGCGGCGCAGCACGAGCCGGCCGCCCTGCTCCACGACGGCAGCCTGTGGGTGATCGGCCGCGACCAGATCACCGGCACCGACCACGTGCAGATGCGCTTCCGCGCCCCCGGCGACCCCGTGGAGACCCAGCGCACCAACATGCGCAACCGCCGCGGCATCGATACGGTCGACCTGGACTTCAACCCCGTGACCGGCCGCCTGGAGGTGGTGCGCTCCAAGCGCGAGGCGATGCGCGTCGACCTGTGGAGCATCGATCCGGCCGCGTGGGAGTCGGCCGAGTGGCGGCTGGAGGCGACCCTGTACCGGCGCGACGGCAATTTCTACCGGGACGGAGACGGCTTCCATCCGGCAGGAGCGATCATCGACGCGGCGGCCGGGGTGCAGCACGTCTTCATCTACATGGGCCACCCCAACGGTCCGGCCGGCTCGTTCCGGCTCACCCGCACGCTCGACACGCCACGCCTGGTGAGCTTGCTGGGCGCGGCGTAAGGGCTGCGAAGGACCGGTCCGTCATGCTCAGGACGCTGCGCTCGGTCATGCGCTTCCGCCGCCGCGCCCGTTCGCGGATCGAGCGGTTGCGCAGGAAGGCGGTGAACATCGCCGAGCTGCGCCGCCTGGCCCGGCGCCGGCTGCCGCGCGGCGTATTCGGCTACATCGACGGAGGCGCCGAGGACGAGGTGACGCTGCACGCCAACACCGCCGCCTTTCGCAGGCGGCGCTTCGCTCCGCGGGTGCTTCGCGACATGTCGGTCGTCGACACGACCACGACGCTGCTCGGGCAACCGCTCAGCATTCCGCTGGTGCTGGCGCCGACCGGGTTCACCCGCATCGCCGATCCGCAGGGCGAGCTGGCCGTCGCGCGCGCCGCGGCCCGCGCCGGCCTGCCCTACAGCCTGTCCACGGTGAGCACCCGCTCCATAGAAGAGGTCGCGGCCGTCAGCGACGGGCCGCTCTGGTTTCAGCTCTACATGCAGCGCGACCGCGGTCTGGTCCGCGAGCTCGTGCAGCGCGCGGCAGCGGCCGGCTACGCGGTGCTGATGCCCACCGTGGACATCGCCTCACCCGGCCGTCGCGAACGCGACGTCCGCAACGGCTTCACCCTTCCACCGCAGTTGCAGCTCTCGACGCTGCTCGAAGGACCACGGCGTCCGGGCTGGACCTGGGACTTCGTCCGCGCCGAGCCGATCACCTTTGCCAATTTCCACGGCCGGGCGTCTGCCGACGGCTCCACGGCGGTAGCGCTGGCCGACTACATCAAGCACCAGTTCGACCCCACCGTGAACTGGCGCGACCTGGACTGGCTGCGCTCGCTCTGGGACGGTCCGCTGGTGGTCAAGGGAATCCAGAGCGTGGCCGACGCCAGGCTTGCCGCCGAGCGCGGCTGCCAGGCGATCGTCCTGTCCAACCACGGCGGGCGGCAGCTCGACGGCGCACCCCCGCCCGTGGGCCTGGTGGCGCCGGGGGGCGGCGCCGTTGCCCGCCCG
>JAPOQV010000590.1 GCA_026710565.1 Spirochaetaceae bacterium
CAGCGAACCTCACTCGAAGAGTGAGCGCAGCGAACCTCGAAGAGTGACCGTCCCGGCACGTATGATTACACTCGAAACCGGGCGCCACGATGATCACCGAGTCCATGGAACCTCAGCCGCACGCCAAGGCACGTGCGATCCTGATCGTCGCCGCCTCCCTGGCCGCAATACTGGTTGCCGTAATCGCGTTCAACGTTCGCGTTGTACCGGAAGACGCCAGGCCGCACTTCGGGGACCAGCGAGTCGCCACCCGGATACTCGTCGTAGGTGATGAGATCGACCTGGAGCTGCCAGCGGCGACCCGAGCCAACGGTCGGCTGATCTACGCGCTGTATCCCCCCGTGCCCGGCCTCACCCTGACGAAGAACGCGTTGCGGGGGACTCCGGCAGAGCCGGGCACCTACTCGATGGTCTACACCGTAGTCGACTCGGACGACGATACCACCGGAAACGACAAGGACTGGCTGACGTTCACGATCCTCGTCGAATCGCCTCGCTCCGAATGGAGCGTCGACGAGCTCGGCGAAGATGTCAACGCGATCGACGATGGGGGGACAGCCCTGTGCAAGGCTGCGCGATACGCGGGGCATGCCGAAGTGAAGATGCTGTTGGAGCGGGGTGCCGATCCGAATCTCCACCATGCCGACAGGCATGAGACCCATCCGATCTCCTGTGCCTTGGCAAGTGGGAAGCCGCTGACGGAGATTCGCCTGATCATGCACGCGCTCGCAGACGGCGGAGCGGCTATCCCCGGTGATGGATTTGTCGTGGTGCGCGGGTCGCACGTGGAGCAGGCGGACGTGTTTTCGCTCCTGGGCCCGTTCTTCGAGGGCAGGCGATGAGCGGACCTGCAAGGGGCGCTCCCGACCTTGCGGAGGGAGTGATGCGCCGGCTTGGGGTGCTCTTCATGCCGCATCCCGCCGGGATCGGTCCGTCCTGGGCCGAGGATGTCGTGGCGGCCATCTCCGGCAGCCATGACCTGCGCGTGTTCGATCCGGACCAGGCGGCCGGCCCCCAGTTCGAGGGGGTGGAGGTGATCGTCGACCTTGGTGGCAACATCGGCGGCGAGCTGGTGGACGCCGCCGCGAGCGCCGGGGTCAGGTTCATCCAGGCGCAGACGAACGGCCTGGACCACGTCGAGGTCGACCGGATCCTCGACGCCGGCATGCTGCTGTGCCACTGCCCCGGTCACCTCAGCAGCGTCGCCCTCGCGGACCGCGCCATGCTGTTCCTGCTGATGCTCGCGCACCGGTACGAGGAGGGGCGGCGCACCTTCATGAAGGGCGAGCTCTACTCCCCGAACGGGACGGAGCCGGAAGGACTCAGCCTGGCGATCGTCGGCTTCGGCAACAGCGGCCGGTTGCTGGCCCGCCGCGCCCGGGCGTTCGGGATGCGCATCCTGGCGGTCGACGTGCGGCCGATCGAGGAGGGGGTTCTCGACGAGCTCCAGCCGGAGGTCCTCGGCGGCCCCGACGACCTGGACCGCGTGCTCGCGCAGTGCGACTTCCTCTCTCCCCACCTGCATCTGACCGACCGGACCCGGCACATCATCGACCGGCGGCGCATCGGGCTGATGAAGCCCACCGCCTGCATCATCAACGTCGCCCGCGGCGAGCTGATCGATGAGCAGGCGCTCTACGAGGCGCTGCTCGAGAGGCGGCTCGGCGGGGCGGGGCTCTGCACGTGCCGCCGCCCGCCCCCCGCGCCCCGCCCCCCGCCGTTGCAGGCATCCTCCCGGCTCACGAGGCCCGCCCCCGCCTCGCGGACGGCCGCCCACGCGC
>JAPOQV010000591.1 GCA_026710565.1 Spirochaetaceae bacterium
GCCGCGTCCGCGGGGGGCGGGGGGGTGGGGGCGGGGGGGGCCGGCCCCGACCCCCTGCCGAGGGCCCGGCTCGACGCCGCGGGGTTGGCCGGCCGGCTGCGGGCCGTGCTAGCCTCGCCGCCGATGCGGGAGCGGGCCGCCGACCTGGGCGCACGGCTGCGCGCCGAGGACGGCGTGGCGGCGGCGGTGGAAGTGATCGACCGCCACCTGGCGGGAGCGCCGGGGCCGCGCCCGGAGACGGCAGATGGTTGAACCGGCCGAGCCGGCTCAGTGTTCACGGGTGCCCCGCCGGCTCCACCAGATCTGGATCCAGGGCCAGGAGCAGATGCCGGCACGGCTGGTCGAGCTGCAGCGCACCTGGCGGAAGCTCAATCCCGGCCACGAGTACCGCCTCTGGGACGAGCCGGCGCTGCGCGGGCTGATCGCGGCCCGCCACGCCTGGTTCCTGCCGACGTGGGACGGCTACCGGTACCTGCACCAGCGGGCGGACGCCGGCCGGCTGTTCGTGCTGTACGAGCAGGGCGGCTTCTATGCCGACGTGGACGCGCGGGCGCTGCGCCCGCTCGACGAGCTGACGGCGATGGTCCCGGACGCGCGGGTGATCGCCTCGGAGCTGCCGTTCGCGGGGCTGGACCGCACCCTGATCGCGCTGGCGTGCGGGACGAGCCGGCTGATCACCAACGCGATCATGGGCATGGAGCCCGGGCTGCAAGAGTGGCTGGAGGTGCTGCGGCGGCTGCCGGGGCGCTCGACGTTCCTGCGGTTCCACAAGGAGCTGTCGATAGCGTTCGGCACCGGCCCCATGTTCCTCTCCGGGGCCGTCGACCGCGCGTTTGCCGGCTGCCGGGGACACGTTGCGATCATGCCGGCGCGCCTGTTCGAGCGCCGGCTTGGCTACCAGCCCTACTTTCCCGCGCCGCCCGACGCGTTCATGGACCACCTGATGGACGCGTCCTGGCACTCGCCGTGGCTGCAACGCCTGCTGAAGCTGTACTACGGCTTGCTGCACCGCGGCTGACCGGGCGCTGCGCCGGGAAGCGACAGGTCAGCAGCGCCGGCAGCACGGTCAGCGCGCCCGCCGTGGTCGCCGCGATGGCAATGCTCAACAGCAGCCCGAATCGGCCGACCGGCACGAAGGTCGATCCCACCAGCGCCAGCAGCCCGAAGCAGATCGCCCCGGAGGTGACCAGGATCGGGCAGCCGGCATGGGCGACCGCCGCGCGCACGGCGTGCTCGCGCCCGGCGCCGTGATTGCGCTCGCGCTTGTACCAGACCAAGAGGTGCAGCGCGTCGTCGATGCCGATGCCGATCGCCAGGCTGGCCACCATCACCGAAAGCGCGTCGAACGGCACTCCGGCGGCGGCCATCAGCGCCGCCGTGGCCATGATCCCGATCGCCAGCGGCGCCACCGCGGCCAGCCCCAGGAGGATCGAGCGCAGCGCGATCGCGGTCAGCACCACCACCAGCACCGCGCTGGAGAGCGCGGTGATGATCTGGTCGCGCCGCAGCAACTCGGAAAGCCGCAGCCCGAACATGCTCCAGCCCCACAGGTCCGAGCGTACCTCCGGCAACGTGTCGGCCACCGCCTCGCGGACGAAGGATGCCAGTTCGGCCGTTCCGGCTTCGTACAGGTAGCCGCCGCCACCGCCGTCCATCACCCACAGGCGGCTGGTCAGGGTCGTCGCGCCGTCGCCGAGGCCGGGGCCGGAGCGGGCCGCGGCCGACAGCGTGCTCATGCGCGCCGCCAGCTCGATCAGCGGCCGGTCGGCCGCCGTCAGGGGACCGGGTGGCTCGCCGCCGGCGGCCGCGCGCCGTAGCGCCGCCAGGCTGGTGGTGAAGGAGGAGATGTGGCTCACGTCCTGATGCGCGGACAGCCGCGCTTCCAGTTCATCCACGGCTGACAGCACGTGCGGACGCGTGAAGTACCGCACGGTGTCGTCAGGGGCCTGCAGGGTGAGGTTGAGGTCGATGAAGCTCCCGAACTCGCGCATGAACTCGGCGTTGGCGGCCACCGCTTCGCTCTCGCCGCGCACGTGTCCGGCGAAGTCGGTCTCATAGCGGACCGCCGGCAGCGCCACGACGAACAGGACCAGCACCAGCGCCGCGCCGGCCAGGGCCGCGCGCGGCGCGCCGGTAAGGGTCACCGCGAACCGCTGCAGCACCGAGAGCACGGCACCGGGCCGGCCCGGCTCCGCTTCGGGATCGTGCCGTCGGTGCAGTTGGTGGAGCGCCGCCGGCAGCACGGTCAGGCAGAGCAGCGCGCCGATGCCCACGCCGGCGGCCGATATCAGGGCGAACTCGCGCAGGCGCGGAATGCTCGACAGCAGCAGCGTGAGAAGCCCCGCGATCGTGGTCAGCGCGGCCAGCGCCACCGGCCGGATGACCTCCGCCGTGGCCGGGAGCACGTCGCCGGGGCGGCGCCCGAAGCGGAACGCCAGGTGCACGCCATACGAGCTGGTCAACGCCAGCACCAGGATCGGCACCACCAGCGTGATGATCGCGATCGGCACGCCGGTGAGGCTCATCAGTCCGGTCGCCCAGATGGCGGCGCTGGCGGCCACGGCGACCACCGACAGCGACACCGGCAGCCGTCCCAGGGCCGCAAGCAGCGTCAGGATGACCACGCCCGCCGCGAGCAGCCCCAGGATCGGCGGGTCGCGGTTGAGCGCGGCCAGCGTGGCCTGGTGCAGCGGTATCCAGCCGGCCAGCGTCACCTCGTAGTGCTCGCGCAGCCCGTCGAGGGCCGGCTCGATCGACGTCAGGAACTCCTGGTAGTCCGGGATCACGGTGACCGCGTACACCAGGGACAGAGCCGTCCCGTCGGCGGCCAGCACCAGGTTGCGCGCCTCCGGGGCGTCACGGAACGCCAAGCGGACGCCCTCGGCCTCGGCCTCCGTGGCCGGCGCGCGTCCGTCCGGAAGCGCCGGAGCGAGCTGCAGCCGGCCGCCTTCGAGGCGGAACGCCGGCAGGTTCAGGGGCGTCACGGATGAGACCACGAGCGCATGCGCGGAGATGGCGCGGTCCGCCTCCGCCAGCCCCTGCAGCGAGCTTACGGCGAACGGCTCGTCGGCGCGCAGCATGAGGATCAGGTAGTTGAGGTCCTTGTCCTCCTGTCCGTGGGTGTCGAACAGGCGCTGCGCGTCGTCGTCGCGCGGCAGCAGCCGCACCACCTCCGGATCGATGCGCACGCCCAGGGCGGCAAGCCCGAGGGCAACCGTGATCGCCACCCAGACCACGATGATCGTCCGGGAGTGACGGAGAATGGCAGAGGCCGCACGCAGGGAGCGTTCGGACGGACGGGCTGCTGTCACGGTGGAGCGATTGTCAATATACCCTTATATTTCGTGTCGGCCGAACGTTCGGTCACCGATTTCCATGGATCTTCACGAATTCCAGGCCAAGGAGTGCTTCGAGCGCCACGGCATCCCGGTAGCGCGCGGGCAGACGGCCGCCACGGCCGGCCAGGCTGCGGAAGCGGCCGAACGACTCCGGCCGCCGGTGGTGGTGAAGGCGCAGGTGCTCACCGGCGGGCGCGGCAAGGCCGGCGGCGTGAAGCTCTGCCGTTCGGTGGCGGAGGCGCGCGCGGCCGCGCAGGCGATCCTGGGCATGGACATCCGCGGCCACACGGTGCGCACGGTGCTGGTCGACCCGGCGGCGGACATCCGCGGCGAGCTGTATCTTGCGGTGACGAACGACCGCGCCGCGCGCCGGCCGCTGATCATGGCCAGCGCCGCCGGCGGCATGGACATCGAAGCCGTCAACCGCGAAACGCCGGAGTCGATCCTGCGCACGCACGTGGATCCCCAGATCGGGCTGCGCGACTACCAGATCGCCGGCTTGGCCTCCGGGCTCGCGCGCGCTCGAGGAACGGCGCTGCCGGCCGGTCTCCGGCACCCGTTCGCGGTACTGGCGCGATCCCTGTACGACTGCTTCCGCGCGACCGACGCCACCCTGTGCGAGATCAATCCGCTGGCCGTGGTCGCCGAGGACGGCGGACTCGCCCTGCGCGCGCTGGACGGCAAGATGAGCATCGACGCCAACGCGCTGTTCCGGCAGGGCGGCCTGGCGGAGCTGCGCGATGCGTCCGCCGAGCCGGCGGGGGAAGCGGAGGCGCGCGCGTCCGGCATCAACTACGTGAAGCTGGACGGCCAGATCGGCTGCATGGTCAACGGCGCCGGCCTGGCGATGGCGACCATGGACCTGGTCGGCCACTTCGGCGGCGCGCACGGCATCGGTCCCGCCAACTTCCTGGACGTGTCCGGCGGCGCGTCCGCGCAGCAGGTCGCCACCGGGTTGCGCATCATCCTGTCCGACGCCAGCGTGCGGGCGGTGCTGATCAACATCTTCGGCGGCATCACCCGCGGCGACGAGGTGGCGCGCGGCATCATGGCCGCGTTGGAAGAGGTGCCCACGGCGCTGCCGATGACCATCCGGCTGGCCGGCACCAACCACGAGGAAGGCATGCGCCTGCTGGAGGAGGCGGGGCTTGCCAACGTCACGGTGGCTCAGTCCCTGCAGGCGGCGGCGCAGGCCGCCGTCGACGCGGCGCGGAGCGGTTGATGGGGGTCCCGACATGCCTGTCCTGATCGACCGGACCACCCGGGTGATCGTGCAGGGCATCACCGGCAATCACGGCCGTTTCCACACCGGCCAGATGATCGAGTACGGCACCGACGTGGCCGGCGGCACGCGGCCCGGCAAGGGCGGGGAAACGATCCTGGAGCGGCCGATCTTCGACACCGTGGCCGAGGCGCGCGAGCGCACCGGCGCCGACTGCAGCGTCATCTTCGTGCCGCCGCCGCTGGCCGCCGACGCCATCCTGGAGGCCGTGGACGCGGGCATCCGGCTGGTGGTCTGCATCACGGAGGGGATCCCGATCCGGGACATGCAGCTCGTGCGGGCGCGCGTCGACCGCGGCGCCAGCCGCCTGCTCGGCCCCAACTGCCCGGGGCTGCTGACCCCGGCTGCGAGCAAGGTGGGCATCATGCCGGGGACGATCGCCTCACCCGGAAGCGTGGGCGTGGTGTCGCGCAGCGGCACCCTGACCTACGAGGCGGTGTACGCCCTGACCGAGCGGGGCATCGGCCAGTCCACCTGCATCGGCATCGGCGGCGACCCCGTGAACGGCACCGACTTCATCGACGTGCTGGAGCTGTTCGAGCGCGACGCCGGGACCGACCGGGTGGTGCTGATCGGCGAGATCGGCGGCACCGACGAGCAGCGCGCCGCCGACTACATCCGGCGCGAGATGTCCAAGCCGGTGGTGGCCTTCATCGCCGGACGGATGGCACCGGAAGGCAAGACCATGGGCCACGCCGGCGCGCTGGTGGAGGGGGCCGAGGGGTCGGCCGGCGACAAGATCGACGCCCTCCGTTCCGCGGGCGCCCGCATCGCCACCCACCCGGAAGAGATCCCCGACCTGGTCGGCGGCTGAGCCGCGATACCGCCGGTGAGAAGACCTCGCCGGGCGCAAAGGCGGCAGGGCGCGACGGCGTCAGGGCATAAAAAAAGGCCCCTGGGTAAAGGAGGTGAAACCCCAGGGGCCCGAAGGCGAGATGTCCTTCGTGTAGGTAATAAATCAAACAACCCCGCCACGGTTCGGTTACACGGCGCGGCGCGATTTCTCGGACCGGCCGTTCCAGGCCGCCTCGGGCCGCCGCCGGCCACCGCGTCCGATCAGCATCCGCAAGGCGGCGGCGATCGCCAGCGCGTAGGCCGCCAGCACGGCGGCAGGCACCCATGCGCCGCCGCCCGTGGCGGGAACGTTCAGGACCAGGATCATCGGGATCGCCAGGAAGAAGGTGAGCCCGGAGGCGTAGCAGTAGTCGGCGGCTGCCGGCGTGCGCAGCTCCGGATCGACCACCCGCACCAGGGCGATGCCCGTGGTGATCGTGCCGGTCAGGCTGCCGTAGAACATCAGCAGCCGTGCGAACGAATGGTCGGCGAACATGCGCGGCGTGATCCAGATCAGCGACGCCAGGGTCAGACCGCCGATCAGGAGCGCGAATCCCGCCAGCACCAGCCAGTACTCGGCGATGACCCCGACCGCGATCGACGCCAGCCCGGCGGCGATCATGAAGTCGACGGCGCCGCCGGCGACCCGCGTCAGCCCGCCGCCGTCGAGCAGGTGGGCAAGGCCGAGCCGCTCGGCCAGCGCGCGCACGGCCAGCGCCGCCAGCAGCCCGAATATGAAGGCGATGCCCCACAGGTTGTCCGCCAGCTCGCTCCCCGCCGGACCGACGAGGGCCAGCAGCTCCGTGATCCCGGTCAGCAGGCCGTAGCTGGCCAGGTACACTGCGAACACGATCGCCAGCCACAGAGACAGCGAATCGATCGCGTCCGGATCCGTGCGTTGCCGGGCGCCTTCCGGTCCCGCGTCCCGCGCGTCCAGCAGGCCGGTGCGCCGGCCGTAACCGGGCGGAGGCTCGATCCACCCGCGCGCGATCGCGGCGTTGATCAGCAGCACGCCGCCCACGCAGGCCAGCAGGAAGCCGAGCGCCCCGAACGTGAGTCCGATGCTGCCGGCGCCGGCGAAGCCCAGCCGCTCCCAGCCCGAGCCGATCGCGAACGCCTGGCCAGGGCCCAGGGAGAAGCCGATCGCCGCCAGGAACCCGAAGCTCGGAAAGAGCCCCGGCAGAAGCGTCCCGATCAGCGCGAAGGTGAGCAGCAGGCCGGCCAGCCCCTGCAGGGTCATCTGCGACAGGATCACGGCCGCGGAACCCGTGATCGCCCTGGCGCGGCGGCGGGTGGTCGAACGCAGGCCGAGCGCGATGATCGCCAGGTTGAGCAGGTGGTAGGTGAGCTGCTCGACGCCGCCGGTGCCATGCCCGGCGAGCGGCGCCACCCAGTTGTAGAACGGGAACAGCAGCACGCCGGCGGTCAGGGCGTTGGGGATCAGGAAGCGCTGCAGCACCCGGAGGCGCGCGCGCGCGGCGGTCGCGGCCGCCAGCGCCGCGCCGATCAGGCCGAGGTCGACCAGCAGCGGCCAGGAAAGGTTCACCGTTCGGGGGGTGTCAGCCGTCGCGCTCCAGCGGGCGGAGGGACTTCGGCGCGTGGATGAGCGTGCGGACCCCGTCGGCGGTCACCAGCATATCGTCCTCCACGCGCACGCCGCCGCGCAGGCCGGGGCCGTACACCCCGGGCTCGACGGTGATGACGTCACCTTCGGCAAGGAGGCCGTCCGGCCACGCCGGGTTGAGGTAGGGCGGCTCGTGCGGGCAGAGGCCGATGCCGTGGCCGAGGTGGTGGAACATGCCGCCGGGCACGACTTCGTCCATGCGCTCGCGCGCCAGGTTGAACAGGTCGACGCAGGCCACTCCCGGCCGCGCCATCCGCTTGACTTCCGCCAGCGTGTCGACGGCCTGCTGGTGCGCCCTGACCTGCTCGTCGCTGGGCGAGGTCACCGCGAACACGCGCGAGGCGTCGGCGTAGTAGCCGCGGTAGTTGACGCCCAGGTCCAGGATCCACAGCTCGTCCGCGCGCGCCGGCCGCCGCCGCGGCGGTCCGCCGGGCGACCCGCACTGGAAGTCCTGCCCGAACCGCAGCGGCAGCTCGCCGGCCTCCTCCACCACCGCGGCGGACAGCTCGCTGTAGAGGGCGAGCTCGTCCAGGCCCGGCTCGATGACCTGGGCGGCGCGGGCGTAGGCGGCGTCGACGCAGCGCGCGGCGGCCTGGATCAGCTCGACCTCGTCAGGGTCCTTGCGCCTGCGCAGGTTCAGCAGGTCGGGCGTCACGTCCGCGAAGGCGGCCTCCATGCGCTGCAGCACGGCGGCGCCGAGCACCCCCTGGTCAAGGCCCACGCGGCGGGCGCCGGCAAGCTCCGGGGCGAGCAGCGCCGCGATGCCGTCCGCCTGGTCCAGGCGGATCGTCGCGTTGGACTGCGCCTCGGCGACGCGCACATCGTCCACGGTGGCGCCGTCGGAGCGCGGCTCGCTGGTGGCCAGCACCGAGCGGTCGGCGCCGATCGCCACCGCCCCGAGCGCGAACCACGGGGGCAGGCAGCCGGTGACGTAGTAGACGTGGCAGGGATCGGTGAGCAGCAGCAGGTCCAGCTCGCGGTCGGCCAGAATCGAGCGCACGCGGTCGAGGCGTCGGGAACAGCCATCCAGGGTCAGCATGGCCCGAGTCTATCCCAGCAGCCTGGTCGGCGCTCGGAGGCGGGCGGATTGGCGCGTCAGCGGCACACCGCCTGCCTCCGAGCGTCAAAGGTGGGGATGGGCCAAGACCGGAGCCCGGCAACGATCTTGGGGCGGCTTGCGTGCGGGGTTCGGTTCGGTTACTAAGAGAATGGTGGTACTCCTGATCATCGCCGGGGCCATCGTGGTGGTGGGGCTGGGGGTCTTCTTCATCGAGCCCGGCATTTTCGCTCTGGCGTACAGCCTGATCACGCCGTTGTTCGTGCGCAATCCGCCGTTCGTGGACCTGGATCGGGGCTTTCCCGGCCACCGGCTGATCGAGGAGGCGTACCCGGCGATCCGCGCGGAGGCGGAGGCGCTGCTGAGGAACCCGGAGCGGATCCCGAAATTCCACGAGGTCGACCCGCTGCAGACCCCGATCT
Source organism: Spirochaetaceae bacterium (assembly GCA_026710565.1). Next base: position 8,558 of record JAPOQV010000591.1, read on the forward strand.
CCGGAAAGGACGAGATCCCGTGGCGAACCTTCTTTCTCAAGGGCCACGGCGTCTGGCACGACACCAACGTGAACCTGACCCCGAAGACCGTCGAGGTGCTCGGCCAGATCCCGGAGATCGAGACGGCGATGCTGTCGATCCTGGACGGTGGCAAGCACATCCCTGCGCACCGCGGCTTCTTCCGCGGGGTGTACCGCTACCACCTGGGCCTGATCGTGCCGGACGACGCGCCGGTCTACATCGTCTGCGGGGGCCAGGAGTACCACTGGCGGGAAGGGGAAGGCGTGCTGTTCGACGACACCTACCGGCACGAGGTCTGGAACCGGAGCGCGCACCCGCGGGTCGTGCTGTTCCTGAACGTCCTGCGCGACGCCGACCTGCCGCGCTGGATGCGCCCGATCAACCGCCTGGTGGCGTCGTTGATGCAGCGTTCACCGAAGCTGAAGCGCGCCGGCAAGCGCGCCGAGGTGGCGAGGGACATCTGAGGGGATGGGCCGACAGCCGGAGGCGACGGCTTTCGGGGCGATCTGACGCTACAGGCCGCCGAACAACCGTTCGGCCGCCTCGCGGGCAGCCTCCGCACGGTCGCCGGCGGCCGGACCGCGGCCGGTCTCCGGACCGCGGACGGTCTCGCGCACCTTGAAGTACTCGCAGAAGTTCGACCGGTCCTTCTGCGCCACCGGCTCGGCGATCGACTCCCGGCACTCCATGTGCACGGACGTGTCGTAGAAGCGGCAGTTCAGGCAGACGTGGGCGTCCTTGCCGCAGCTCGGGCAGGTAGTCGCGCGGAATATCTCCAGGTCCGGATCGAACGCCGCGCCGCACGCGAAGCAGCTACCCACGACAGGCTGATCATAGTGCCGCCGTGAGCTCCTTGACCAGCGCCTGCCGGTCGGGTTGGGATGCGCGCATGCGCAGGCGATGCGTGTACGCGGCCAGCTTCGACCCGATCACCAACGGCCACCTGTGGGTGGTCGAGCAGGGCGAGCGGCTGTTCGACGAGCTGATCGTGGCCATCGGCACGAACCCGGACAAGCGCTACGAGTTCTCGATCTCGGAGCGCCTCGCGCTGGTCCGCGCCTCGCTGGCCGGCCACACCAAGGCGACGGTGGAGACCTACGAGAACCGCTTCCTGGTCGAGTACGCACGGTCGCGGGGCGCGGAGTTCGTGCTGCGCGGCATCCGCACGGAGCTCGACTACCAGTACGAGCGGTCGATGAAGTACATCAACAGCGACCTCGACGCGGGCGTGGTCACCGTGTTCCTGATGCCCCCGCGCGAGATCGCCGAGGTGAGCTCCAGCGTGGTCAAGGGGCTGATCGGGCTCAGCGGCTGGGAGACGGTGCTGGCCCAGTACGTTCCGCCGCCCGTTCAGGCCGCCTTCGTGGAGCGCTTCAGCTCGTCGGCGGCGCAGGCTCCGGAGCCGGATCGCTGAGCGCCGCCCGGCGGCCCAGCTCCGGGTAGCGCCATCGAACCAGCGCCAGTCCGGAGATTCCGAGCAGCGCGAAGCCGGCGAGCGCCGCCTGCGGGCCGATCTGCTCGGCCACCAGGCCCAGGATCACGTTGCCCAGGGGGTTGACCCCGATCGCCAGGCCGACCACCCCCAGCGCGCGCCCGCGCAGCGCCGGCGGCGCCGTGCGCAGGGTGATCAGGATCTGCATGGACGCGAAGCCGGAGAAGCCGACGCCGCCGGCGAGCAGCAGGACGACCGACAGCAGGTAGGCGCCGGACAGCGCGAAGCCCGCGATGCAGACGAACAGGCTGGACATGCCGGCGAAGAACACCCACGCCGGCCGCCTGACGGCGCGCGCGGCCAGGGTGACGGAGCCGGCCAGGGCGCCGACCCCCCAGGCGGCGACCAGGATGCCGAAGCGCAGGGCGTCGGCGGCCAGCACGTCGCGGCCGATCACCGGCACCATCTGGTGGAACGGGAAGGCGAAGAAGTTGGACACCAGCGTGACGGCGACGGTCGCCTGCAGGGCGCGCCGGCCGCGCAGCGTGACCAGCGCGGTCCGCAGGCGCCCGGCGATCGACAGCCGCTCCGTTGCGGCCGCCGCCGGCCGCGGGGCGCGGCGCTTGCCGGCGGGAAGCAGGGCGAGCGAGGCCGCGTGCATGACGGCCAACCCCATGTAGGCGACCGCGAAGCCGCCGGTACGCGTGAGGATGCCGGCGATCAGCGGCCCGGCGATCAGGCCGGCGGTGAACGTGATCGTGTCGACGGGCACGGCCGTGGCCAGCTCGCCCGGTTCGAACAGCTCCGTGTACAGGGTGCGGCGGTTGGCGAAGTCGAAGCTCCACACCGCCCCCACCAGCCCGATCACGATGTGGGCGCTCCAGGCGACCGGCGAGCCGAGCGCCAGGTAGACGGCATAGCCGGCGACGATGGCCAGGGTGAGGCTCTGCGTGATGCGCAGCAGGCGCAGGCGCGAGACGCGGTCGGCCAGCGTCCCGCCCACGTACGCCAGCAGCAGCATGGGCAGTCCGCGGGCGGCGGCGAGGGCCGCGACGGCGGCGACCGAGTCGGTGAGCTGCAGCACCAGCCACGACAGCACCACCAGCTCGTAGGCGCGGGTGGCGTACCACAGCGCCGAGGAGGCGACCAGCCGCCGGAAGCGGGGCCGGCCGGCCAGGAGCTGCCATCCGGATACCGGCGCTTCCGGCGCCGCGCGGGGCTCGCTCAGGTGAGGTGGCTCAGGTTCTGCTGCACCGTTTGCAGCTCGACGCGGGCGTCGGCCAGGCGTTGCCGCTCGCGCTCGACCACCTCGGCGGCGGCGTTGCTCAGGAAGCCGGCGTTGCCGAGCTTCCTCTCCGAGCCGTCGACCTGGCGCTGCAGGCGGTCGCGCTGCCTGGCCAGGCGCTTCCGTTCCACCTCGACGTCGACCACGTCCAGCAGGTGGATCTCCTGGTCGCCGACGACCGCGGACGCCGAGCCTGCGGGCGGGGCGCCCGCGGCCGCGAAGGGAGGCGGGCCC
>JAPOQV010000592.1 GCA_026710565.1 Spirochaetaceae bacterium
CAGATCGATTCCAGGCGTGCCGGCCGTGCCCAGACGCACGCGCAGATAGTCGAACAGCGCCGCCGCGACCGCCGCCGCGTCGTCTCCCGCATCGGCGGTCGTCCGCCGCAGGCGGGCCAGGGCGCCGCGCGTGGCCGGCGCCGCCGCGGCCATCCGGCGCAGGCGCATCCAGAGCGCGGCGATGCCGGCAGCCAGCGGGCCCGCGGCCAGCAGCAGCACGCCGCCCGGAGACCGCACGAACGCCGCGGTGTCGAACCGCTGGCGGCGCAGCAGGGGCTCCCCTTCGTAGTTGTGGGCGATGCCGCCTGCCGCGGCGGCCAGCCCCTCGCCTTCCTCCTCGGCAAGGGCGCCGCCCTCCACGTCGCGCAGGGTCACCTGCCGGGCCGGCTGCACGTCCAGCGCGATCGGCGCGCTGGCGGCCTCGGCATAGGCGCCCCGCTGCGGATCGAAGTAGGTCAGTCGCACCGGTGGGATGGCTCTCACCGACTCGTGCAGCGCCCGGACGGTGGTACGGAAGGTGGCCCGCGACGGGTACCGGCCGGGCGCCCGCTCCACCCGCTGTGCCGCGAGGCGGAAATCGCCGGCCGCGTCGAGGTGGGCCAGGTCCAGCTCGGCGAGTGCGGACAGGTCGCCCGATCCGCTCACCGTCAGCTCCAGGGTGATCGGATCGCCCACCTTCGCAGCCGCCGGCTCGGCCGTGGCGGCGATCTCGAAGGTGCCGACCAGTCCCGAGAAGCCGTCCGGGCGCCCCGCTGACGGCAGGGGATCGACGGTGAGCTCCAGCGGTTCGGAGGAGATGACCAGGCGGCGGATGTCGCGCACCGTGCGGCCGAGCACGTCGCGCCCGGTGCGGAAGCTGGCGATCCCCTCGAAGGAGACGGTCGCCGCCGGCACCCCCAAGAGGCCGGGCTCGCGCGGGACCACGATCACGTCGAAGACCAGCGCTACGTGCGCCTTGCCGTCCCGGCGCACGGCACGCTGCACCGCCTTGAGGCTGGTGCCGTGCACGGTCAGCTCCACGCCCTCGCCCGGCGAGGACGCGATCACCACGTCGGCGTCGTCCGCGTTCATCACCGGGTGGGAGAAGCTGAGGAGCCGCCGCGGTCCCAGCCCTTCCTGCCACATCCAGGTGGTCGTCAGCGTGACCGGCTGGCCCGCCCACGCGCGGTCGACCGCCGCCTCGACGAGCAGGCGGTACCCCTCGATCGATGGCGGCGTGAAGATCGTCACCGCGAGCGGCTGCGTGGACAGGCGCTCCCCGTCGACCGTGACGTCGATCGACGGGATTTCCAGCCGGCCCGCACGGGAAGCGATCAACTCGTAGTTGACGAGGTAGCCCCGCTGTACCCGGCGGGTGGTCTGTCCATTGATGATCGTGATCGACTCGCTGTTGTTGGGGCCGGCCGACACCTGCCGGACCGACACGCCGTCGAGCGCCGGCAGCTCCACCTGCGGGGTGGCGTCGCTGCCGTCCACGGCGATCTGCAGCGTGAAGGGCACGCCCATCTCGGTCTCGACGGCGCTCAACGCCGCGCGCGCCGCCGGCGACTGCGCCGCGAGCGGCAGGCTCAGCCCGCATAGCGCCACGACGGCCAGAACGCTGCGGAGGAAAGCCCTGATGCGGGGGCCGGGAGGGACTCTCACAGCTACCAGTCGCGCTCGACCGGCTCGGTCGGGAGTTGCTCCTGCCGGCGCTGCTCCGCGCGCTCTTCCTCCTCGGCGATGATCGCCCGCGCCAGCTCGTCGGGCTCCAGCTCTTCGTCTTCCTGCCCGGGCGCCGGCTGCGGCTCCTGCGCGGATCCGGCGTCCTGAGACTGCTCCTGTTCCTCATCCTCGCCCTCGGTGCCCTGCTGGGCTTGGTTGAGCCGCTGCTGTCCCTGCTGCTCCTGCGACTCCTCCGGCTGCTCGGGGGGCGGGAGATGCTGCAGCAATTGGTGCAGGCGCAGCCGGGTGGCCTCCAGGTTGTGCGCCGCATCCTCCCAGTCCGGGTGCAGGTCCAGCGCGCGCCGGTAGGACTGGGCAGCCGCGGTCAGGCCGGCGATCGCCGCCTGCGGATCGACCGGCGCGCCGCCCTGCTCCGCAAGCATCTGCTCGACCCCCTGTACCCCGAGGTTCCCCAGGGCGAAGTGGCCGGCAGCCTGCAGCTCCGAACGGCCGGCCTGCTCGACCGCCTGCCGCAGCAGACCCGCCGCGCTCTCCAGGTCGCCCGCGCGGTAGGCGGAGATGCCGCCGTCATAGAGCAGCTCCGCTACCCCGGGGCGGGCTTCCGCCGCGGCGCTGAAGGCACCCGCGGCATCCATGAAGCGGCCGTCAGCGAAGGCCTGGCGCCCGTCGCGCTCGGCCCGCTCCGGGACGCCCACCGCCCGCGCCGGCGCCGGCGTCACGAGCGCCGCCGCCACGGCGAACAGGACGGCCGCGGCGGCAGGCGGATGCGCCGCGCCCCGCCTGCCCCGCCGCCGGCGGCGCCGGATCAGGTCGGGCAGCAGGAACTCCAGCGCCAGCAGCACCAGCGCGGCGGCCAGGAAGGGCTGGAAGCGCTCCTGGAACACCTCGCGCTCGGTCCGCTCCAGAAGCTGCCGGTCGGCTCCCGCGATGAGCTGCGTGTAGAGCACGCCAAGGTCGACGTTGCCGGTGCCCACGTTCACGTAGCGGCCGCCGGGCGTCACGCCTGCCAGTTCGCGCAGCGCCTCGGCATCCAGGGTCGTGAGCACCGGCTGCCCCTCGTACTCCAGGTACCCGCCGCCCGCGTCCGGGTCCGGGATCGGCTGTCCGGTCACCTCGTCCCCCAGCCCCACGGCGACAATGCGGGCGCCCAGCGCTCCCAGCTCACCGGCCGCCTGAAGCGGCAGGCTCCCCAGGTCGCCGCCGTCGGTGATCAGCACCACGTCCCGGTACGGGCTGACCTGATCTTCGAACACGGAGTCGCGCACCACGCGCAGGGCGTCGCCGATCAAGGTGCCGCCGCGCGAGGTGCTGTCCGTCGAGAGCCGCTCCACCGCCAATCTGACGAAACCGTAATCGAAGGTCAGCGGACTCTTCACCACCGCCGTCCCGGCAAACGCCACCAGCGCCACGCGGTCGCCGCGCAGCACCTCCAGCGTGTCCAGGATCGCCAGCTTGGCCCGCTCCAGCCGGTTCGGGGCAAGGTCCTGCGCCAGCATGCTGCGCGAGGTGTCCACCACGAACACGACGTCGCGCCCGCGGCGCTCGACCGTGCGGGTCTCCGGGGTCCAGCCGGGCCGCGCCAGCGCGACGACGATCAGCACCACCGCGGCCACCAGCAGGCCGCCCTTGAACGGGCGCGCGTTGCGGCGCTCGGCGTGCGGACGGGAGCGATCGCCTGCGAACCGCACCAGCGTTCGGCGGCGGCGCAGCGCCGCGAGCACGGACAGGGCGATCAGCGGTGGGATCACCCAGAGCAGCAGGAATGCGTCCGGGGAGCTCAGGCGCACGCCGTCGGTAAGTTCCATCGCCCTACCCAACCTCGACTACGGGGTGCGCCGGAACACGGTGGCGGCAAGCACCGCGGCCGCCACCACCGCGCCCAGCGCCGCCAGCGCCCACGCCGCGAACCGTTCGCGAAAGTCGACGTAGCGGACCGACTCCACCTCGCTCCTCTCCAGGCGGTCGATCTCGGCGTAGACGGCGATGAGCGATTCGGTGTCCTCCGCCAGCCGGAACAGCCCGCCGGTCCGCTCGGCCACCGCCTGCAGCCCCGCGGCGTCCAGCGGCTGTCCGGCCGGCAGGCGAAAGGGGCCGAGCGGGGTGCGCACCCTCTGCTCGGGAGCGCCCACGCCGATGCCGATCGCGTACACCTTTATCCCCCAGCCGGCGGCCAGCTCCGCCGCCTCTGCAGGCGTCCGCCGGCCGGCGTTGTGGCTGCCGTCGGTGAGCAGGATGATCACCTTGCTCTTGATCTCGTAGTCGTCGCGGGCGCCGAGCGCCTCCTCGGCCACGCGCAGGCGGGCGGCCGCCAGGGCGAGCGCGTCGCCGATTGCGGTACCGTCCTGACTGCGCTCGGTGACGACCTCCACGCCGCTCAGGAAGCCGTCCAGCGTCTCGTGCGACAAGGTCAGCGGCAGCACCGTCTCCGGATGGCGCGCGAAGGTGGTCAGCCCCAGCAGGTCGTTGGGCCGCCCGCCCAGATCGCCCCCGTCACCGTGCGCGAAGCGGGCCACGACCTCCTTGACCGCGTCCAGCCGCGTCGGACCGCGCTCGGCGATGGGGGCCACCATGCTGCCCGAGCGGTCGACGACGATCTCGATGGCGATGCCGCGGCTGACGTCGACCACCTGCTCCAGCCCCTCGCGCGGGCGCGCCAGGGCCACGACCAGGAGGGCCAGGGCCAGGATCTGCAGCGCCGCCGGCAGCCACGCCAGGCGATGGCGCAGCGACGGCGTGATGCCGGCCGGCACCGCCACCGACGGGAACCCGACGCCGATGCGCACGCGGGTCAGCACGATGCGCGCCAGCGGCAGCAGGGCCACCACCGCCAGCAGTCCCAGCGCCCAGGTGGTCTCGAACCTCACCGCCCGGCCTCCCCGGCGGCGGGCGCGGGCGCGGCAGCGGAAGCCTCCGCCGCATCCGCGGTCGCCTGCACGAATCCGCGAGCGGTGTCGATGATGCGCGCGGTCTCGTCAGCCGACGGCCGCGCGCGGGCGAACTTGACCGCGTCGCAGGCAGCCAGGAACGCCCGCAGTGTCCGCTGCTGCCCACGATCGAAGGCCGGCTCCGCCTCGGCGGCCGCCAGGAACTCCTCCGTGGTCTGCTCGGGCGCGCGCAGGCCGAACTGCCCCTCCAGGTACACGCGCAGGATCGACGAGACCGTCACGTAGAACCGGTCCAGATCCGCCTTGCGGGCCTGGTCACGCTCCAGCTCATCCAGCGCGCGCAACGCCACCACGCCGGGCGGCTCGACGGGCACCGGCCGGCTGGCGGCCCCACGCCCCCGCCCGCCGCAC
>JAPOQV010000593.1 GCA_026710565.1 Spirochaetaceae bacterium
CCGCGCGCCCCGGCCGGGGGGGGGGGGGGGGGGCGCGCGGGCCCGCGGGCGGGCCCGGGGGCCCGCCGGTCCTGTAGACGTAGTCGAGCGACTCCACCCACTCGCGGAGCTCGACGTCGGAGGCCGCCCCGCCGTTGCGCCCACTCGTCATCCCGGGATCGCCGGGGCGCGAAGCAGCCGGCGGCTCCGTTCCATTGCCGATCCCGCGGGATACGGTCGCCGCTCCGGAAGCGGCCGAGCCGTGCTGCGTGAGATCGACCCTCCGGGTCGGATTCTCTGCCACCACCGGGAAAGATAGCCCAAACACCCGGCCGATTCCACAAGCAGCGGCGGCCAAACGGCCCGGGCCGGCTCTTGCCGGCTCCGCGCCCGCCGATCTACGTTGTGGCGCCATGCACACGTGGAACGGCCTGAACGTCGACGACCGCGACTGGTCCGCCCTCAGCGAGGGGGAGCGCATCCGGCAGATCGAGCTGGAGGGCTACCTGATCGTCCCCGACATCCTCTCCCCGGAGCACCTGGAGACCCTGCGCGCGGAGACCGACGCGCTGCCCACGCAGGGCCGCGATTACAGTGAACGGCAGCGCGGCTGCAGCCAGGTCCACCTGCGCAGCCCCGTCGTCGCGGAGTTGGTAACCCACCGGCCGACGCTGGACCTGCTGGAGCGTCTGTTCGGCGACCGCATCCTGTGCCTGCGCAACGTCACCTACGACCGCTCCGAGCCCGGCACGCCGGGGATCAGCCTGCACACCGACGGCCAGCCGTACGGTTCCACGATCTTCGGCTACGAGGGGACCTGCCCGATCACGGTCCGCGTCCTCTATTACCTGGACGACCTGACCATGGACGTGTCGCCGTTCCGGGTGATCCCCCGCTCCCACCTGTGCATGCACGCCGATGCCCATCCGTACAAGCGCTACACCAGCCATCCCGAGCAGGTGGTGGTGCCGTGCCGCGCCGGCTCCGCGCTGTTCCTCAACCACCGCACCTTCCACGGAACGCTGCCCAACACCGCGGCGCACTCGCGGCGCATGATCGCGATCGCCTACCGGCCGGCCTGGGCGGGGCCGATCGCGGAGGTGCCCATGGCCACGGAGGAGGAACTGGCCGCGCTCCCCGCGTCGGTGCGGCCCTTCTTCAGCGACTCGAACGCCCGCGAGTTCGACTTCGCGGTGGGCAACAAGCCGGACGGCATGCCCGCCGCCGCGCCGGGGATGGCTCCCAGCCGCTGGTCACGCGCCTGACGCCGTGCGGCGCGCCGTCCAGGTCACCCTGCCCGCGCCGAAGCCGTCGACGAGCTGCTCGCCCAGCCTGAGCGTGCCTTCCATGGTCCCGGCGGACGCGTCCACCGTGCCGGTGAAGCGATAGGTCAGCCGGGCGCCCTCGGTGACCAGGACGCTGTCGAGCACCACCGTGTCGCCGTCGATCCGTCCGGACAACTCGCCCGCCGCGCGCGTCCCCCGATGCCGGCCGCGGACTCCATCCTCCGAGCCCAGCAGGATGAATCGGTGCCGTGCGCAGCCGGAGACGAAGCGAACGCCCACCTCCCACTCGCCTTCGATCCCGTCAGGCGGCGGCGCGACCGGCCGCGCACCGGAAGATGCGCCAAGGATCTCCGCCAGCCGCGGGGCGGCCGCCTCAGCGTCGCCCTCGACCATCGACACCGGCCGGATCATGAACTCGCTGCCGTCTCCCTCGGCGTGCGACAGGATCGGCGGGGCGCCGGCGCGCAACGCCGCTCCCACCTGCTCGGCGGTCAGCGGCACGCGGCGCAGGTCCCAGGAGACCACCAGGATCGGATACGGGCTGCGGCCTCCCGACTCCCGCACCTCCGTGCGCACGCCGTCCAGCGGGGTGAGCGCTTCCGCGATCTGCCGGTACCAGCCGCGCCAGCGCTCGAACTCCGCGTCCAGGTCGCGTCCGTCCCCGAGGTGCTCGACCGCGGCCAGCATGCCGGCGATCTCCTCCTTGCTGACCTTCATCATGCGGCCGAAGGTCCCGTGCGGCGCGCAGTGCATCCACGCGGCCCGCACCAGATCCTCGCGGCCCAGCAGGAGTCCCGCGCCCTGCGGTCCCTGCAGGATCTTTCCCCCGCTGTAACAGACCAGGTCTGCGCCGGCAGCCAGCCAGCGGTTCGGGACCGCCGGCAGCTCGGCCGCGGCGTCGATGACCACCGGCGCGCCCGTGCGGCCGCCCGCCGCGGGCCGGCACCCCC
>JAPOQV010000594.1 GCA_026710565.1 Spirochaetaceae bacterium
ATCCTGAACGTAGCGGAGCGTCTGCGGGTCATCGTCCACCACCAGCACCCGCGTGTGCTCGTGCGCTCCCTGCAACAGCCTGCCAGGGCTCGGCGAGATTCCGACGGCGGGTTCCTCGGCCACCGGCAGCGTGAACGTGAACCGCATCCCCACGCCCGCCCCGTCAGTGTCGGCCCAGATACGCCCGCCGTGGGCCTCCACCAGGCCCTTGCAGATGGCCAGGCCCAGGCCGGACCCTCGGATCCCGAGCTCCCCGGCCCCGCCGACGCGAGCGTGCTTCCGGAACAGCTGCGGCAGCATCTCTGGGGGCACGCCGCGGCCATCGTCGGACACCGAGACCGCCACGAGGGCGCCGTCGCGCACCGCGGCGGCCCGGATGGGAGACGCATCAGGGGAGTGCCGGGACGCATTGGAGAAGAGGTTGTTCAGGACCTGGACGATCCGTCCGCGGTCCGCCAGGACGCGCGGCAGATCCGGCGGTAGATCGATCTGCAGGGTGTTCCGGCCACCCCCGGTCCGGAATGTCTTCCTGGCCTGCTCAACGAGATCGACCACTACCGTCGGCTCGGGGTCAACCGACAAGGTGCCCGCCTCGATGCGCCCGGCATCCAGCAGGTCACTGATCAGGCAGCGCATGTGATCGGCTTGCTCGTTGATGATCCGGAACAGCGGCAGCACCTCGGCTTGGCTCAGGCTTGGCGATGCGCCCAGTGCGGTCGCGGCCGAACCCTTGATGGAGGTCAGCGGCGCCCTCAGTTCGTGGCTCACCATGCCCAGGAACTCTGCCCTTAGCCGCTCGAGTTCCTGCAGCGGCGCCAGGTCCTGCATCGTGATCACGACCGACTCCACCTCGCCGTCGTCTGAACAGATGGGCGTACAGTTGAGCAGCGTGGTGACGCTCCGGCCTTCGGGAACCTGCAGGACAATCTCCTCAGCGCGCACGTTCGTGGCGCTGCCCAGCTCCTGCGCGAGCGGGATTTCGGTGAGCGAGATCTCGCTGCCGTCGGCGCGCCTCAAGGTCAGAACCTCCAGCGCCTGCTCCGGCGAGCGGCCGGGCGTGCGCAGGCCCTCGACAATCCGCCGCGCCTCGCGATTTATTTTCACCGGTCGGGCCGTTCTGGCATCGAAGACGACGACCCCGACCGGCGAAGTGTCCACCAGGGCTTCCAGATTGGCCCGGGCTCGCTGCTCGTCCCGGTGGGTACGGGCGTTGGCGACGGCTGTCGCCGCCTGGGATGCGAACAGCAGCAGAATCTCCTCGTCGTCGCTCGTGAACTCCGGCCCGGATTGCTTCCCGGCGAGAAAGAAGTTGCCGACATGGATCCCCCGGTGCCGCATTGGCGTGACCTGGAATGTCAGCGACCGCATTAACGTGGTGGAATAGCCAAGCGACTGGACGTATCCCGGCAGGTCCCGCAGACGCAGGGCTCCAGGAAGGTCGCGGAAGTGCTCATAGAGCCGCAGGCCGTCGGGCCATTCCACCAGCTGCCGTTGTTCATCGGGCGTTAAGCCGGAGGTGACGAAGTTCTGGACCTGGCCCGAGTCCCCGGTAGTCGCGATGGCGCCGTAGCGTGCGCCGGTCAGCGATCGGGCGCTGTCCACGACCTCGCGCAGGACAGGGCCCAGGTCGAGGCTGGCACTGATGCGCACGCTGGCGGCGCTCAGTCTCGAGATGCGGTCCCGCAACTCATCGACCTGCTTCCGATGATCGTCCGAACGCCTCAATTGATCCCCTTCAGTCAATGCTCGGGCGACACTCGGCGCCGTGTCGGGACGCAGACGGCAGGCTCGAGACGCGCCCGGCCCCAAGGCTGTCAATCATACCATGTTGGACGTGATTTCATAACTCCGTCACATTTGCTTGCTAGAATTGCACCCATAATTCATGTCAATGGTTTGCAGGTGGCCTTCGATTCGCCTTGGGGGCGGATGCTTGGGTTCAACTGCAAGACTGTCAACGCACGCGACCTAGTCTGCTCGCTTCGTATTGCTGGCCAGGGGGTGCGCGACCAAGATGTGAATCCGGCTCTGCGGCACGGTGCTCCCAGGACTCGTCAGAGCGGTTGGAGAGTTGGGCGCAGGACAGGACGAGGATCGAATCTGCACCCCAGACGGTCCAGAGCATCCCGGAACACTTCGGGTGGCCAGCGATCACACCGCGGCATCCAGCTTCAATCACGCCGGAGCCGCCGAACAGTCCCTGGCGGGGGAACAGTAGCCTTCCCACATCACTTTGTGGCCCGGGTGGGCGTAGCGCTTGCGTTTGAAGTTGAGATACCCGCCCAGCATCGCCAGTGTCAGTACCGCCCGTCCGAGATTGTCCGGCGGTTCCAGTCGACGATCCTTGGC
>JAPOQV010000595.1 GCA_026710565.1 Spirochaetaceae bacterium
CCTCCGAGCGGATCGTCGAGCTCCGCCCGGATACGGGAGCGGAGGCGCTATCGGACCCGGACGGCGCGGAGTCGTGGTTCGACGCCGGCGTGCACGCGGAGGAGGCCGGCGCCCACGAGCAGGCGGTGGACGCATACGAGCAGGCGATCGAGCGTGGCGCCGACTCGGCCGAGGTCCACTACAACCTGGGCAACGCCCTGTGCGCGCTCGGTCGCGCCGCCGACGCCGCTTCCAGCTATCTGCGCGCCGTCGAGCGGGAGCCGGACTACGTCGCGGCCTGGAACAACCTGGGCAACGCGCTCGTCGACACCGGCCGCCCCGCCGAAGCGGTCGACGCCTATCGCCGGGCGCTCGCCCTGGACCCGCACTACGCCGACGCGCACAGCAACCTCGCCGAGGCGTGCGCGCAACTCGGCCGCACCGAAGAGGCGCGGCAGCACTGGCAGGCGTACCTGCGCGCGGATCCGCACAGCTCCTGGGCCGAGCAGGTCCGCCGGAAGCTGTTCGCCCTGCAGAAGCATCCGGAGCCGGACATCCCCTACTGAGCTCCAGCCGCACCGACTCAATCCGGCGGTCCCCTCGTGTACACTTGGAGTTTCCGAGGAGGAGATGATGCTTGAACTGTTGAACTTCGACAGAATCGAGGAGATCCTCATCCTAATCGGAAAGGATCAAGAGAGTGAAAAAGTACCTACTCTTCGATCATGATGGTGTTCTGGTGGATACTGAATTCTGGTATTACAAAGCTGGAGAACGCGCCCTGGCGGACATTGGTCTATAACGACTTTACAAAACACAAGACTTTTCACAGGCTAGCTATCGAATCGAAACTCTGATTGAATTGAAGGATATCATCCTCAATGAAATCTGAAGGAGCATTTACCAGTGTGTCCCATGCTCCTTTGAACACTAGCACTAGGCTCAATTCCGGCGATGTCAGGCTCCGGACGGACCATCAGAGGGAGACGCCGGCCGTGCCGCGGGTGAGCTGAAAGGCTACCGCGCCGCTACGCATCTGCGCCGGCGTGTAGTCGCCGGCAAGCGCCGCCGCGGCCAGCTCGGCCAGGCGAGCGCCGGCATCCTCCGGCGAGCCCGCCTCCGCGATCGCCAGATCAAATCCCGCGGCGTCCGTCCCGTGGGTGACTTGCAGCACCGGCACGAACGGATGGGCGTGCAGGGGCCGGCTCGGACTGAACGTCACGATCAGCTCGGCGCCGGCCGCTACCAGGCCGCCGGCGATCTCGTCGACGTGGCCGGTCGGCGCGGCCATCAGGTGGAGGCCGCCGGCCGCCGGCCGTTCGGCGAAGCGGACCGTGGGCCGCGGCCGCTCGGCGGCGAGGCCGGCGTAAACCAGGGCTGCCGGCGTGGGGCCCACGGCGGGCGCGATCACCGATCCGCCGGCGCCGACCACGGCGACCGCGAAGCTCGCCAGCAGGTCCGTTGTCGACCGGCCGCGCGGTTCGCCGGCGGCGACCAGGCCGATCGTCGGCGGCGCGCCGGCCCGCGGCGGGACACCGCCGGCTACGGCGGCGGCGGAGTGGGCGGGCACCCCTTCGGGCACCCCGGCGATGCCGCCGTCGAGCCGGGTGCTTGCCCCACCCGACCCGGCGGCCGGCCGGGCCCCGGCGGGCCA
>JAPOQV010000596.1 GCA_026710565.1 Spirochaetaceae bacterium
AAGGTCCCGGCGCTGCGCGACTCCACTACCTCCACCGGCTCGGTGCGCCCGGCCTGGCCCAGCACCTCTGCCGCGAACTCGGCGCGGGTGCAGGCGCCGCGGCTGGTCATGTGCACGATGCCTGACGCCCGGCACGCGACCAACTGCACGATGGCGGCTGCCAGGTCGCCGGTGTAAGTGGGCGACTCGACCTGGTCGTCCGGCATCCGCACGACGCCGTCGCGGTCCGCGGCGTCCAGCACGCGCGCCACGTAGTTGCCCGTGGCGTGTCCGAACAGCCACGCCGTGCGGACCGCGCAGGAGCGGCGGCACGAAGCGCGGCTGATCTGCTCGCCGGCCAGCTTGGAGCGGCCGTACTGGTTGAGCGGGTTGGGGTGCGAGACCTCGTCGTAGCCGCTCTCGGCGCGGCCGTCGAATACGTAGTCGGTGGAGATGTAGACGAGGGACGCCTCCGCCGCCTCCGCCCCCAGCGCCACGTTGCCGGCGCCCACGGCATTGACCAGCCACGCGCGGTCGGGATCCGTCTCGCATCCCTCCAGGTCCACGAAGGCGGCGGCGTTGACCACGACCTCCGGCCGGGCCGCGGCGATCTGATCGACGGTGCGCGACCGCTCGGTGATGTCGATCTCGTCGATGTCCCAGGCCAGGACCCGGTGGGAGGCGTCCAGGGCGGCCGCGATGTCCCGGCCGAGCATGCCGCGTGCCCCGATCACGAGAGCGTCGGCCACGGCCTACGCCCCGGCGGCGTCCGACGTCTCCGCGTCGGCCGACACCGTGACCCAGCGCCCCTCCGCAGAGGAGCGCTCGGCGGCGGCCATCACCTCCTGCACGCGGAGCGCGTCCTGGAAATCGGGGTGCGGCGCCGTGTCGTCCCAGATGGCGCGCAGCAGCCGGTACTGGCACTCGACGTGCGTGCGGGTGAAGCCGGCGGCCTGCGACCAGTCCGGGATCTTCTGGCCGGCGTGGTGCTGAACGGTCTCCAGCCGCCGGAAGCCGCGCATGCCGCCGAGCGGCTCGGCCGGATCGGTCGCGTCGTAGACCTCCAGCCAGCTCGGCTCCTCGGCCCGGAAGCGGATCGCCCCGCGGTCGCCGAACACCTCGACCTGCAGGTCGTTCACGGCGCCGGTGCCCATGCGGCTCACCTCGACCAGGCCGATCACGCCATCGGCCATGCGCAGGTGCAGGAAGCAGCAGTCGTCCACCTCCACCGGCGCCAGCTCGTCGCTGCCGGCCGCGACCGGACGGCGGTCGATCAGCGTCTCCAGGGTCGCGTTGACGGACTCGCACCGGCCGAGCAGGTAGCCGATAAGGTCCAGCACGTGGCTGCCCAGGTCGTGCATGGCCCCGCCGCCGGCCGCCTCCCGGTCCAGCCGCCACGACATCGGCTTGGCCGCGTCGATGTAGCTGGAACGGTAGTAGCGGCCCCGGAAGGAGAAGATCCGCCCCAGGAAGCCGTCGTCCACGAGCTGCCTGGCGCGGGTGATGGCGGGAAAGAAGCGGAAGTTGAAGGTCGGCTGCGCCTTCACGCCCGCGCGGCGTACCGCGTCGGCCATGAGGGCGCCCTCGGCGACGGTGCGGGCCAGCGGCTTCTCGCAGTAGATGTGCTTGCCGGCCGCCGCGGCCGCCGTCACCACCGGCTCGTGCAGGGCGTTGGGCACCGAGCAGTCGACGAGGTCGACGTCGTCCCGTTCGACGATCCGCCGGTAATCGTCGCTCCACGCCGGGCAGCCGATCTCCCGCGCCGCCCGCTCGGCCGAGGTCGCGGACGAGGCCGCCACGGCGGCGATCCGCACCGCGTCCGCCGGCAGGCCGTAGTGGTAGGGGATCGACCGGTAGGCCAGCGCGTGCACCGTGCCGATGCCGCCGTAGCCGATCAGGCCCACCCGGATCGGGCGGGCGTCTTCCGCGGCCACGTCAGCGGATGAGGCCGCGCGCGTCCCGGTGCCGGTCCGCTGCCGCTTCCAGCACCCCGCGCAGTTTCTCCACCGCGGCCGGGATCTCCCCGGTGCCGGGCTGCAGCTTTCCCTCGGGCCCCTTGAGGAGGGGCGAGGAGAACTCGCCCACCGTCATGCCGGCGGCGACGAACTCCTCGACGTTGCCGGTGTTGAGCCCGCCGTCCTCCATCAGCTCGATCCGGTCCTCCAGGCCGGCGGCGCGGATCATCTCGTGCAGGCGGCGGATGTTGTCGACCATGATCGGGTCCATGGTATGGGGGCTCTTGCCGGTCTCCTGCGCCCAGAAGTAGGCGCGGCTCTCGTACTCGATGGCGCGCACGTAGGGCTGCACGTACTGCTCGAACGCCGCGATCGGCGTCCCCTGCCACGCCCAGACCCCGGCCTTCAGCCCGAGCACGTCGGTGATGTAGGAGATCGCCTGCATGGTCAACTCGCCCATGGTCTCAAGCGGGAGGGTGATCAGGTTCACGCCCAGGTCGGCCATCTGCTTGAAGACGTCGAAGCCGGGGCGCACCATCTGGAGCTGGGCCTCGATCTCCAGGTCCGTGCTCTTGCGGGTCGCCTCGATGACGTCGAAGCCGCCGCGCGGCATGCCGAAGTCCATGTACTTGCCGTCGCGCACCTCGATGTGGAACCAGTCGACGCCGGCGCTCGCAAGCTCCGCGACCTGGGCGCCGAGGACGGCGTAGTCCGCCCAGAACAGGCCGGCGGAGATCTTCACTTTCTTCCCCACCGTACCGATGGTGTCGTACGCCGCAGCCCCATCGTCCCGTCCACCCATCGCCATCATCACTTCCCAGCTTGCTGACACATCCTACGCCATGGATCGGTGACGGCCCATCCCTGCGCGTCTGCGCGCAGCCTGCAGGGTGCCCGGCGGCGCCCCTCGCCAAGCTTGCCGGGAAGGTCGTTGACGGCGGTTTGAAGGGCGTAGGAGGGTGACCATGCGAATTCCGATGGAGGAACGAGGATGAACCAGCTTCTTCAAAGGGCATTCAACAAAGCGGCGGAGCTCCCACAGGAGGAACAGGATAGATTCGCGCTGTTCCTGCTGGCTGAGTTGGAGTCCGAGCGGCGATGGGCCGAATTGTTTGCTCGGCCCGAGTCGGAGGATGTGCTGGAGAGGCTGGCCGACGAGGCCCTGTTGGAGCACCGTTCGGGGCGGACGCAGCGGCTTGCGATGGAGGATCTATCAAACGCGTGAGTCAGAGACGCCCGGTGTACTCGGTGCGCGTAAGCATCGACTACCGCGCTCTCGGCGTACTGGACCAGGGCGATATCGTGTGGTTCTGGATCGGTGCACACCACGAGTACGACAGGCTTCTTGCGCGAAGGTAGCTACGACCAAGCTCTCCGCGTTGTGCTCTATGAGTCGACATACGTCGCGGTGGCTTCGCGATACTCGGTCATCGCGCCGGCCGGCGGCGTGCCGGCGGGATTGTGGCGCCACCGGTCGCTGCCGCGCATCCAGTACGCCCGGAACTGTTGCCACACGGACGTGTCGCACTTCACCTCGCCGGCGGAGTAGCGGATGGTCAGGCCGCAGCGCAGCCGGTCCGAGCGGTTCGGCTCGGAGCCGTGCACGATGCGGTCGTCGTGCATGCTCATCTGGCCCGCCGCCATCTCCAGGTACCGGGCGGTCTGCGGGTCGACCAGCCCGTCGGCCAGCCTGAGCGGCAGCACCGCCCTGCGGTCGTCCAGGTCCTCGTGCCGTAGCGGGCCGAGCAGGTGCGATCCGGGGATCACCTGCATGGCGCCGTTCTCGCGGTCGCTGTCGGCGAAGGCCAGCCAGACCGTGACCGAGCGGTGCGGGTGGAGCGGCCAGTAGAACGCGTCCTGGTGCCAGGGCGTGATCTTGCCGTCGCCGGGATCCTTGGCGAAGAACTGGGTGCCCCACAGGTAGAAGTCGGGACCAAGCAGGGACTCGACCCGGTCGAGGATGGCCCCGGCGCGGCAGACCTCGTACAGCTCGCGGTCGAAAGCGTGCCACCAGTCCATCTGCTGGGTGGAGGCTCCGGGTGGGAGCAGGCGGCGGAGCCGCTCGAACAGCGCCCGCAGGCGCCGCACCTCGCCAGAGGCGACGGCCGGCAGGGGGCACAGCCAGCCCAGTTCCTGGAAGTCCCGCACCTGCGCCGGGGTCAAGGCCCCCTCTTCAGGCAAATTCGACGCTCACCATCTCGAACGTCTCGCCGCCCGGCGCCTCGAAGCCGACCACGCCGTCCTGTTGCTGCCACACCAACGGCCGCTCGTCCGGGATCCTGACCACCCGGCGGACCCGCTCCGGGACGCGCAGCCGCACCCGGACGCCGGCGGCGGGGACGTTGGGCAGGCGCTCCTGGAAGTTCAGCAGGTTCACCCGGTAGCGGTTCGCGGCCATGTCGGCGCACAGCGTCGCCTCGACCGCGGGCGGGGCGTCCACCTCCATGGTCGGCCGCGGCAGCAGCCGGCGGATCAGCCCGGCGAACAGCCCCCGGTTCTCCTCGTAGCGCTCCAGCGCGCCGCCCGCGTAGATGCAGCGGCCGGAGCCGAAGCGCCGCTCCACCAGTGCCGGTGAGCGCGGCGCTAGGTCCTTGTCCGGCGGGTCGTTGTGGACGGACGAGAAGCGGCGCAGCTCGGCGCGCAGGGTATAGGGCAGGCCCAGCGTGGCGAGCGTCGCGGCCCCGCCGCCGTCGCGCAGGCGCAGCCGCCGCTGCGGCTCCGGAAGGAAGCACGGGTGCTCCCCGGTCCAGTCGGACATCAGCCCCTCCCCTTCCCCCTCGGGCACGAAGTAGGTGACCTCGTGCTCGGTCTCTCCGTCGCACGTCACGCCGAACACGTCGCCGAGCATGAAGTCCTGTTGCTGCACGCCGTCGGAACGCAGCAGCGAGGTGCCGGCGCTGGCGTACAGCGCGCCGCCGGAGGCGACGTAGTCCCGGATCGCGGCGACCTCCTCCTCGTCCATCATGGTGACGTCGGCCAGGATCACCACGCGGTACCTGGAGAGGTCGGCCAAGCTGCGCCCGGTGACGACCCCGAACGGGATGTGTGCGTCCAGCAGCGAGCGGGTCGCGGCCAGCACCGCCGACAGGTGGGGAATCTCCGGCCAGTAGCCGGCGAGCTCCAGCACGTCGCGGCCGTTGTCGCGGAGATCGACCTTCGACGCGGTGCTGAAGTAGACGGCCACGTCCTGCACCATCTCGCCGCCCAGGTGCGGCTCGTAGCGCGCGAGCTCGCGGTAGATTGGGGCGATGCGCTGGTAGGGGCGGGGATTGACCGTGCCGTCGGGGTCGATCTGGTCGATGAAGACGAACGCCCCGCCGTTGGCCACCGCCGCGAACGCCCGCGCGCGGATCAGCTCGGCGGACTTCAGCCCGGTCTGGTCATGGAGCTGCGGGCTGGAGCTGGTCTCGAAGCCGAACGGGCGGTTCGGCGTGAGCGAGTAGAGCAGCTTGTTGACGAAGCTCCCCTGCAGCGTGCCGCCGTAGAAGTCCCCCTGCAGGAAGTCCATGCGGTCGGCCATCCGCCAGCCGACCCCGCCGACGAACCCCATCGGCATGGTGGAGCTCTGATGCTCGACGCTGATGTCGGGGTTGATCGCCTTCACCGTCGCGGTCAGCAGCGATGCGTACTCCAGCAGCCACTCCTCGCGCTTGCGCTGGAAGTTCACCCACACCGGGTCGCGCCAGTCCACGGTCCGCGGCGGCTCGCCGCCCACTTCCTCCGCATAGCGGCGCCGGCAGTGACGGCAGTAGCAGACGTTGTACCAGAAGGTCATGTCGATGCGGACGCCGTCCACGTCGTAGCGGGTGCAGAGCTCCTTCAGCAGGTCGCGGGCGTAGTCACGGTAGGGGGAGTTGGGGCAGCACTGCCCGTGACGGGTGTCGGCGGACCCGCGCGAGCCGTCCGCTCTGACGATGCGCACGTCCGGCAGGTTCTCGTCCGCCCACAGGTCCCAGAGGAAGCAGACGATGGCGACCACGGCGATGCCGGCGTCGTGGCAGCGCTCCAATACCTCGCCGAACAGGTCGCGGCCGCGCAGCCCGGCGTGGGTGTGGCCGACCTCCGACGGGTACATGCATATCCCCACCGCCGAGTACGCGTTGACCACCGCCGACTGGGCGCCGACCTCGCGCAGCAGGCCGACGTAGGCGTCGGGATCGAACCGGGCCATGAAGCGCTCGTCCCAGTCCTGGATGTGGGTGTCGACGACGTTGCGCCGCCACGCGGTCCGGTACCACCCCGGCTGCATAAGCGGCGACGGTACTACGGCCCCTACCCGGCGGCAATGCGAACTGCATCCCGAGAGATACTGAAGCGCGCAGCGCGGTGACAGCGGCACGGCGCCGTGAAACAATGGGCCCGTGCCCATGCGCACGTTCAACACCGCCGGTCCCGTCCGAGCTGACCGGCACTACCAGATCGCACCGCTGTCGCGGATCGACCTTGACGAAGTCCTCGACCTGATACGTGACGAGCGGTACTTCGTGCTGCACGCGCCGCGCCAGACCGGCAAGACGTCGGCGCTGCTGGAGCTCCGCGACCTTCTGAACTCCGGCGAGGAGGGCGACTGGCGCTGCGTGTACGCGAACTTCGAGGTCGGCCAGGCTGGACGCGAGGACACGGCGCGGGCGATGCGCGCCATGCTCGGTGAGCTCGCGCGCCGTGCACGCCGGACGTTGGATGACGAGACCCCGAACCTGGTGCGGCACGCCGCCCTCGAACACGAGGGGGCGGACGGCGCGCTGATCGAAGTACTCGCCCGCTGGGCGGAGGCCGACGCCACGCCGCTGGTGCTGCTTATCGACGAGATCGACTCGCTCGTCGGCGACACCCTGCTGTCGGTGCTGCGGCAGCTTCGCGCCGGCTACGACGAGCGTCCGGACGGCTTCCCCCACAGCATCATCCTGTGCGGGCTCCGCGACGTGCGCGACTACCGCATCCACTCCACGGCCGAGAACCGGATGGTGCTCGGCGGCAGCGCCTTCAACATCAAGTCGGAGTCGTTGCGGCTGGGTGACTTTTCCGAGGAGGAGATCCGCGCGCTGACCGCGCAGCATACGGCGCAGACCGGACAGGCGTTCACGGAAGATGCGCTGGAGTCGATCGTGACCCGCACCGCCGGCCAGCCGTGGCTGGTGAACGCGCTGTGCTACGACGCCTGTTTCCGCCACAAGCCGGGCCGGGACCGTGAACGCCCGATCGCGGCCGCGGCCGTCCTGGAGGCGCAGGAGCGGCTGATCCTGCGTCGCGACACCCATATCGACGACCTGGCGAACAAGCTGCGCGAGGAACGCGTGCGGCGCGTGATCGAGCCGATCCTGGCCGGCTCGGACGAGGCCTCCTGCTCGGCCGAAGACCTCGCCTACGTCCGCGATCTGGGCTTGGTGCCCCAGGACGCGGGCGGCCCGCCGCGCACGCCGCGCATCGCCAACCCGATCTACGCGGAGGTGGTGCCGCGACACCTGAATTACGCGGTGCAGGAGACGCTGCCGCAGCAGATGGGATGGTACGTGGACGCCGCCGGCAACCTGGACGTGGCGGGACTGATCGAGGCGTTCCAGACGTTCTTCCGGGAGCACTCCGAGCACTGGGTGCAGCGCTTCGAGCAGTACCACGAGGCGGGGCCGCAGTTGCTGCTGCAGGCACACCTGCAGCGGGTCGTCAACGGCGGCGGGCGGATCCAGCGGGAGTACGCGCTGGGGCGGGGGCGTACGGACCTGCTGATCGTCTGGCCGCAGGGCGGGCGCGAGCGGCGCTGGGTGGTGGAGTGCAAGGTGCGGCGCGGGGACCTGGAGCGCGCCATCGCCGACGGCATCGAGCAGACACGTGCGTACATCGACCGCTGCGCGGCGGAGGCCGGCCACCTGATCGTGTTCGACCGGTCGCCGGAGCGGAGTTGGGAGCAGAAGATCTTTCGACGCACGGCGCCGCCGGGCGCCGCGCCGGTCACCGTATGGGGCATGTAGCGCAGTGGATTCCTCCGTGTCCAAGATCGGCTACCTCACGCCCGACGCTCCGGCCGTCGACCTGCCCCCGTACCGAGGTGAGCGCTACCGGGCGCTGGTTCCCGACACGCTCGACATCGCCGAGCGGGCGCGGCTGGCGACCAACACCCTGCACCGGGCGACCGATCCCGAGGCCGACTACGAGCCCTACTGGATCGTCGTGTTCCGCTCGGAGCCGGCGCACATGTTCCACAACTGCTGGCAGAGCACGGGCTGGGCCAAGTGGATCATGGCCACCTCCATGGCCCGCATCGTCAGCGGCGTGGAGCACGGACGTGAGGTGGAGCAGACCCAGCTCCACGCCGCCATGAAGTGCAGGGCCGGCGACGGCCTGTTCTACAACCCGATCGAGGGGCGGCCGTGGGCGTTCGAGTGGTCGCCGGTGTCGGCCGATGAGATGCGCGGCCGCTCCCCGCGGCCGGGGCAGATCCTGTCTCCCATGGGCAACGGCACGCTGATGACCTGCCTCTCCCACTACGCGCTGCTCGACGGCAATCCGCTGTGGAAGGAGGCCCTGCGCGCGCAGCTCGCGGGCATGCTGCGCATGACGGTCGACTCGGGCGACCAGTCGGCGTTCTGGCCCTCGTTCTGTTATGGCGTCGCCGAGCCGCCGGGCGAAGCCACGCTGCCGCAGGTGCCGTTCGAGGCGGAGACCTCGATCGCCGCGCACGCGATGGTGCATGCCTACCGCGCGCTGCAGGACGAGTCGGCCCTCGACGGCGCCAGGCGCATCATCAACTACCTGCGACGCACTTTCTACGAGGAGGACGGCACCTTCCTGGCGTGCCCGGGCGAGCGGCATCGGGCGCACTTCCACGCTCACGCGCGCGGGCTGCTGGCCATGCAGGAGTACGTGGAGCAGACCGGCGACGCGGATGTCCGCGACTTCGTGCACCGCGCGTACCGGCGGGCGAAGCAGCACCTGGCCAACCACGAGATCGACACGATGGGAGGCGGCCTCGCCATCACCGAGCTGCCCGGCGCGAACCTGGTCGGCTTCTTTCCCGAGTGGGCCAACAGCTCGATGGGGGAGAAGGGCGAGACCTGCCAGCTCACCGACATGATCGCCCTGGCGCTGCGGCTCGCGCAGGGCGGACTCGACGAAGCGTGGGACGACGCCGACCGCTGGATCCGCAACCAGCTCGCCGAGGACCAGCTCACCGACGTCGACTGGATCGACCGCCTCCCCAAGGACATCCCCATCCAGCCGTACGCCTCCACCGACGACGTGGCCTGTCGCAACCTGGGCAGCTTCACCGGCGGCCCCGACCCCAACGACTGGGCCGCCGGGGTGCACATGCACGTGCTCGGCCACTGCTGCACGGTCAACGGCGCCAAGGCGCTGTACTGGATCTGGGACCGCATCGTCACGCACGACGCCGGCCGGCTGGACGTGAACCTGCTGCTGAATCGCGCCTCGCCCTGGGCCGACGTCGACAGCTACGTGCCCTACGCCGGGGAGGTCGACATCCGCGTCAAGCAGCCGGTGACCCTGCGCGTCCGCCTGCCCGAGTGGGCCCAGCCCGGCGACCTGGTCACCCGCGTGGACGGGACGGTGCGCGAGACCGCGCAACGGGCACGCTACGCGGTGGTCGGCGAGATCGCGCCCGGCCAGGAGGTGAGCTTGAGCTTCCCGCTCCCGAACCGCACCGACCACGTTCACATCGAGAAGCGCCCGTATACGTTGAAGCGGCGCGGCAACGACGTCATCGCCATCGACCCGCCGGGGCGCAACCTGCCCCTCTACCAGCGCCAGCACTACGCCTCCGGGAGCCCACGGTTCCGCCGGGTCGAGCGCTTCATCCCGGAACGGGTCGTGCACTGGTAGCGGCGCCGCGGTTTCGGGACCGCCGATGACCGGTTACGATCAGCCGGTGGCCCGACGCAGACTGCCCATCGGCATGCAGACCTTTCGCGAGGTGCGCGAGCAGGACTGCTATTACGTCGACAAGACGGCCCATATCGGGCGCCTGCTCGCCGAGGGCAAGCACTATTTCCTGTCGCGCCCGCGACGGTTCGGCAAGAGCCTGTTCCTGGACACGCTGAAGGAGTTGTTCGAGGGCAACGAGGCCCTGTTCCAAGGGCTCCACATCCACGACGGCTGGGAGTGGTCGGTGCGGCATCCGGTGGTACGGCTCGACTTCGCCGGCGGCAGCTTCAAGGAGCCGGACCATCTGCACGAGGACGTGATGCTCCAGTTGGAAGATATGGAGGAGCAGGCGGGTATCGCGCCCCGGCAGGTGAACGCCCCGGCGCGCTTCCGCCGTCTGCTGCAGGCACTGCATCGCACGACCGGCCAGCCGGTCGCGGTGCTGATCGACGAGTACGACAAGCCGATCCTGGACGCGCTGGAGACCCCGGAGGTGGCGTGCGCCAACCGCGACTTTCTGCGCGGGCTCTACGGGATGATCAAGTCCAGCGACGCGCACGTCCACTTCACGTTCGTGACCGGCGTGAGCAAGTTCACGAAGGTCAGCCTGTTCTCCGACCTGAACAACCTCACCGACATCACGCTGGACCCGGTGTTTTCGTCGATCTGCGGGTACACGGAAGAAGACCTGGACAGGGTATTCGCCCCCGTGCTCGCCGGCATGGATCGGCAGCGCATCCGCGACTGGTACAACGGATATGGCTGGCTGGGCGGCGAGAAGGTCTACAATCCGTTCGACGTGCTGCTGCTGCTGCGCCGCCGCAAGTTCGCGGCCCATTGGTTCGAGACCGGGACGACGGCATTCCTGGTGAAGACCCTGTTCGAGCGGCGTGTCGCCTCGGTGTCACTCGATGGGATGGTGGGCACCGAGGAGCTGCTGTCGACCTTCGACGTGGGCAACATCGCCACCGAGGCGCTGCTGTTCCAGACCGGTTATCTGACGATCACCGGGGAAGAGGAGATGGGCGGCTTGCCGCTGTACCGGCTGGGTTATCCCAACCGGGAGGTTCGCCAGAGCCTGAACCGGGTGCTCCTGCATCAACTGGTGCAGGATGCGGAACAACAGACGGCGAACAGCATGCGCCTGGCGCGCCTGCTTGCGGCGCACGACTGCGCCGGCCTGAAGGGGTTGTTCCACGCCTTCTTCGCGAGCATCCCGTATCAATGGTATACGAACAGCCACATCGCGGACTACGAGGGATACTACGCGAGCGTGTTCTACTCCTATTTTGCGGCGCTCGGCTACGAAATCGTGGTGGAAGAGTCGAGCAGCCACGGGCGGCTGGACATGGCGGTGCGCGCAGACGGAGACGTGTATCTGTTCGAGTTCAAGGTCGTCGAGGTGGCGCCGCCGGGATCGGC
Source organism: Spirochaetaceae bacterium (assembly GCA_026710565.1). The sequence goes on from JAPOQV010000596.1 coordinate 11,232, forward strand.
GCTGGCGCAGTTGCGGGAGCGGGACTACGCGGCAAAGTACCGGGGTCGGGGCGAGTCCATTCACCTGATCGGGGTCGAGTTCAGCCGCAAGACACGCAACGTGACGGCGTTCGAGGTGGCCGGCGGCCGACGCCGGGGTGCCGGATGATGACATGCCGATCGAGTCGGAGGATAAGCGAATGACCAGTTCAGGACCGTTCTACCAGGAGCTCACCCTGGGACCGGAGATCACAGGCGGGTCCGTGCCCGGCGTGGCACGCATGCCGAACGGCGACATCGTGGCGGTGTGGATCGACGGCGAGAACACGATGGGCGCGCGATCGTCCGACGCCGGCGCCTCCTGGAGCCGGGCCGAGGTGATGGCGCCGGGCGTGGAGGGGGATCCGGCGCTGCTCTCGGCGCGGCAGGGAACGGCCCTGCACTACAACACGTACGAGTCCGTCACGGAAGGCGACGATGCACCGCGCTACCGGCACTCGTCGCTCTACCGGATGGCCAGTGACGACGGCGGCCGAACCTTCGGACCGGCGACCCACATCGACACCGGCAAGCGCTACAACGGTCACGCCAACGAAGGGCTTGAGCTGCGCGACGGCACGCTGGTGCTGCCCTACTACTACGTCCGCAACCTGGAGGATGGAGGCGAGGTCTACGAACGGGACATGGTGTGCGTGTCCAGCGTGCTCACCTCGACCGACGGCGGCGAGAGCTGGCGGTCCGGCGCCGACGTGCAGCATCCCGACGATCCCAACGGCGCCGACGAGCCGGCCGTCGTGGAGCTCTGCGACGGCGACCTGCTCATGATCGTGCGGTCCACGAGGGGCCGCCACTACCAGTCACGATCGAGCGATCGCGGCGCCACCTGGAGCGAGCCGGTGCCGACGGTGCTCGTGGCCTCGAACACGCCGGCCGCGCTCCACCGCCTGTCATTCGAGCCGAGCGCCGTGGTCGTGGTCTGGACCAGCACGCCGTATGTCGGCGCGATGAACCGCTACCCGCTGAGCGTCGCCATCTCCTACGACGACTGCGTGAGCTGGGCTCACCACCGGACCCTCACCAATCCCGGCTGCCAGGTCTCCTACCCCGGCGTCACCAGCGCCGAGGACGGCACCATCGTGGTCGTCTGGCAGCAGTGGCTGGCCAAGACCTATCACTATCCGCCCTATGACTCGATCAAGAGCCGCATGAAGTGCGCCCGGTTCAACGAGGAGTGGCTGCGGGAGGGCTGTTCGCTGTAACCGCGCGACCTCAGAGATAGAACACCTGCTCCGCGTCCAGCAGTGAGCGCAAGCCGGCAAGGGTGGCCTTGCCGTCGGCACCGGGCGGCTGATGGGGCCACGTGTTTCCGTAGCGCGTGGTGAGTTGGGTCCAGTCGAACAGCGACCTGCGCAGGCGCTCGCGGATCTCTCCGCACCGCGGATCGGCATAGCGGTTGTCCATCTCCCAGGGATCCTCCGCGACGTGGTACAGCTCGCCCGCGTCGTCCACGCCGGCGAAGGCGCCGCGAGGCCGGTGGCACAGCTTCCACTCCTTGGTCCGAATCGTCCTGCTCAACGGACATTCGGTGACGGCGAAGTCCCGCACCGCGCGGCCATCGCCTCGCAGCAGCGGCACAAGGTCGCGGCCGTCGACCGTGTCCGGCGCGTCGATGCCGGCCAGCGCGCAGAGCGTCGGGAATTCGTCGACGCTCTCTGCCAACTCGCCGACCGTCAAGCCCTCAGCGATGCCGCCGGCGGGCCAGCTCCAGATGAACGGCACGCGCGTGATCGCGTCGTAGCTGATGCCCGGCGCCTTCTCCAGGAAGCCGTGCTCCAGGGCGAAGTCGCCATGGTCGCTGCAGTACACGACGATCGTGTTCTCGGCGCGGCCCATCTGTTCGAGCCGCTGCAGCGCCAGTCCCACCATGTGGTCGACCTGTGAAACGCACCCGTAGTAGCCCTGCAGCTTGCGCAGCCTGCCGGCCTGGTACGTCCGCGGCTCGAACACCCAGTCGTAGCCGTGGTGGCGCGCGATCATCCGCTGCTGGTGGGGCGGCTTGGCCGACAGGTCCTCGTCCGCGCTCGGCGGCAGCTCCAGCTCCACGCCGTCGTACAGCTCCCAGAACTCCCGCGCCGGGATGTAGTCCTGGTGCGGATGCAGCGGGTCGAGCTGGAACAGGAACGGCTGCCCGTCGCCGACACCCTCCAGAAAGTCGTGGAAGCTCTGCAGGCAGTACCCTTCGTTGGTGTCCTCGAAGGCGAGCTCGGAGGGGCAGGCATCGAGGATCTGGCTGCGACCGCGGTACGCCTCGTCGTCGCGCAGATGCTGCAGGCCCTTCCCGGCGAGATAGCGGTCGTAGGGCGTGTCTCCCGGACGCGCCTCGTCGTGCAGGTCGCGGTACAGGTCGCAGCGCGGCCGCAGCCATGAACCGTCCACGTGTATGTGGCCGACGATGCCGGTGCGGTATCCCGCCGCCTTGAAGGTGGAGAACAGCGACGGCAATCCATCCGGCACGCGCTCGTTGCCCGACAGGCCGAAGATCCCATGGTTGTGCACGTACTGGCCGGTCAGGTAGCACATCCGGCTGGGCGAGCAGATCGGGTTCTGTACGAACGCGCGCGTGAAGTTGACGCCGCGGCTCGCGAGCGCATCGAGGTGCGGCGTGCGCACCTGGCGGTGGCCGTTGACGCCCAGGCAGCGCGCGTTGTGCTGGTCGCTCTTGATGATGAGGACGTCGGGACGGGTCACGGCGGCGTGCTCGGTGCGGCCTAACCCGGCCTTTTTCTCGCGGCATGCTGCCGGTACTGCCGCTCGGCCATGCCCCTGGTCATGTCCAGGAACGGCTGGCCGGACGGGTGCAGCCACGGCAGGTCGCCGGGCGGAAACATGATGATGTCCTCGCGCTGCACCCGGTAGCTGCGGATGTGCGCGCGCGGCGCGTCGTCGTGGCAGTAGTCGACCACGTACAGGTCGCCGTTCGCGAGCTCGACCCAGCCGGAGTATCCGCAGTCGCGATGCACGCTACGGTCCTGGTCGAGGATGACCGTGAACCCGGGGTAATACTCGCGCATGTACCACGGCTCGCGCGGGTCGTGCACGCCCGCGCGGTCCTCGGGCATCGGCCTGCGCTCCACCATCGGCTGGACGTCCTCCCTGAGTGCCGCCTCCTGCGTCATGAGGTGCAGCGCCAGCATCTCGTTCGGCAGACCGATGCGATAGGTGACGGCCACCTCGCCGGACGACAGCAGGCCCAGGCCGGGCCGGCCCTCCAGGCCGATCATGGGCGTCGCGTACGGCCCCTTCCACGTCCGGCCGCCGTCCTGCGAGAGGACCTTGTAGCCCTGACCGAGACTGTCGGCGCGCAGAATCCCGAGGATCGTGCCGTCGTCCAGCTCCTGGAAGGCGCCCTCCCCGAAGCCCAGCCACTGGCGGTACCCGGGCATGATGCGCTGCTGATGGGGCGGAAGGCCCGGAATCGCCACCGGCTCGGACCACGTCCTGCCCTGGTCTTCCGAGAAGTAGACGTACTGGGTCTCCACGTTCTGATCGCCCGCGGTGCCGGTCACCTCGGCGCCCCCGAACACCACGCGGCCGTCGCGGAGCTGGGTGAGAGACGGCACCACCGGCCCGTGTACTCCCGGATCTTCCGGTCCCTGCCAGCTCACCCCGCCATCGGTGCTGCGGTAGAACAGGTTGACCCAGCGGTGCTCGCCGCGCGGCGCGCCGAACCGGTAGTCGACGACCAGCAGGAGCTCCCCGTCATGCAGGCGGATGAGCCGCGCACAGTTCATGGACGCGCCCACCCGCGTCGGATCGGTGATGCGCGCGCGCGACTCCTCGTAGCCGGCGATCGCCGCCTCGCTCAGCCACGAGCGCGACTCCTCGAACAGCTCCGGCGCGACCACGCACTCGTCGATGATGCTGCGCGGCAGCCAGCTCATGCCGCCGTCGCGGCTCAGCCGGCAGACGATCCGTGAGAACGGGAACGGGGCATGAAACATGCACTCCCGGTACACGCATACCAGCGTGCCGTCGTCGCACTGCGCCAGATCCGGAAAGCACTCGTAGATGTCGTCATTGCGAGAGACGATCGAGCGAATCATGGGGCTGGATTATCGATGGACGCGAATCCGACGGTCAAACCGGCCGCTGAGGCTCGGCGGGCGCTCGGGTAGGTCTTCGGGCACGCGGCTTCGGCGAGCAACGGTGCTCTGGTGCGGACTTGGGCGCCGCTGGGTTCAGCGAAGTCACTCTGCGGCCGTCGAATCCCAAGGCACCTGTCGCGATCGTCATATGCGGCGACAGAACGGCGCCGAGCTTTCCGCGCAGCTCGCGGGGAGCTCTGCCGATCTCCCCCACCCGCTGGTTGAACCGTGTGGTGCGATGCTGCGTCCGGAAAAAACCGGGAAATCTTGCCGCAGGGTCTTGACGGCAATGTGAGCCTTCGAGGCGGCACGCCAGCGCACGTACAGGCTCCTTCCGGCCTCCCGGAAGCTCGCGCACCCGTTCGGCCGCGCCGCACCCCCTTCAGCGCACGCTGCGCGCCGATCGGATGCCCGTCCCGGACTGGTCATGAAGGTCTATCTGGAAACCGGTGTTATATTTACTCCATGGATATCGCCACCCTTGACGCGCCCGTCATCACCTCCACCGTCGGCGCGCTCTCCGACCGCGAGCT
>JAPOQV010000597.1 GCA_026710565.1 Spirochaetaceae bacterium
GCCACCATCGTCGAGGTCGCCCGCAAGATCCCCGACCACGTGCTGCACGAAGACCCCAAGCTGCTGATGTGGTACGACCAAGCCTCGACGCGACGGTTCACGGATTGAGCAAATGCGACGAATCCCTCGCGACGTTGCCGAGATCAAGATGCGCGCCATGAATTCTCTGGTACTTGGCATCGAATTGTTCAACCGTCCCCATGATCGCGGGCGTCCCGAAGCCGTGCTGATCCTCTTGCATCACGCCTTTGAGATGCTCCTGAAGGCGATCATCAAGGATCGAACCGGCGCGATTCACCCCAAAGAGGGAACACACACGTACGGCTTCGACAAGTGTTTAGACATTGCGCAACACGAGATTGGCCTGCTGTCCACTGACGAACGAACCACCCTGTCGATACTCGATGCGCACCGCGATATCGCCGTTCACTACTATCAGGAACTGTCCGAAGATCCGTGAAGCGCTGGATGGCGGGCTTGATGTCGACGAGGTTTGGCGCAAACAGCGACATCGGCTGGGGGGGAAGCGCGCAAGAGAACGAATTGGCGGAGCGTGAGACGAGTCATGTTGATTCTACTGACACTACACCGGGTGACAGAGTACCGTTTGCTGGCGTGTTCGAGACTGCGCCCCCAACTGGGGAATGTTCGGCTCCGGGTTGCCCGATCGAGCAGATCGACGCGTTCTTGCTAGCACGCTGGGTGTCCTTGGACAACTGAGCCCGTACTCAGGATGAGGGGCGTTGGGACGTGAACGGCCCGCACGAATCGACAGGAACGGCGGCCGGCTGGCGCGAGGAGACCCTGCGCGAGTTCACGCCCGGCGGCGCGCGCCTCACCGTTGTGGACGATCCCGACGGCCTGCTCGCGGAGGCGGGCATCGTCGAGGCGCTCCGGGCTCGCGGCTTCGAGGTGGTCTCGCTGGATGACCGCATCGCGTTCCGCTTCTTCTACGAGTCGCGCTACCGATCGCGCCGTGACCGCGGCGACCTCCCGGACGTGGTCGCCGTGTTCACCATGGGAGAGGCGCAGGAGCACGCGGTTCCCTACGACTTGTGGCAGGCGGGCCGCAAGTTGTCGTTCAGTCTCGGCGGTCTGTTCCCCAAGCTGAGCTGGCCGGTCGTCAACGGGTTGGACCGGAGCGATCTCGAAACGCTGTATGCGGCCCAAGTTCAGGAGCCACCCGCGCGGCCGGTCGGCGAGTCGAGGACCCGGAGGTTCGTGCTCCGGCACGTGTTCGGGATCGCACCCGAGTCGGTCAAGCAGGCGTCGGACCTGCTGCGCCTCCTGCTGCGCCTCCACTACCGCCGACTGCGGCTGCCGTGCCACCTGGAGCGCCATCTCATCGGGATGCTTCGGCGGAAACCCCTGTTCAGGCCGTGGCCCTTGGCGCAGATCGTTCCCGAGCGCGACGCGTTCTTCGCGTTCCTGCAGGAACGCTGGCCGATCTTCCTGGACCGTCTGACGTCCGGGCCGGCCGCGGTGCGCGAGACGCGGCCGGGCTGGGCGCCGGCGTTCTCCGGCCCGGCGGAGTTGCCGTTCGACCATCACGACGTGCGGGTCTACGTCGACAACCTCTTTCTGGAAGGCGCGCTGCGACCGGTGGCGCACCCGC
>JAPOQV010000598.1 GCA_026710565.1 Spirochaetaceae bacterium
CCGAAGGGCCGCATCGTGGAGATCTTCGGGCCGGAGTCTTCCGGCAAGACGACGCTGGCCCTGCACGCGATCGCCGAGGCGCAGCGCAGCGGGGGCATCGCCGCATTCATCGATGCCGAGCACGCCCTGGACCCGGTCTACGCCAAGGGCATGGGCGTGGACACCGACGAGTTGTGGGTATCGCAGCCCGACAACGGGGAGCAGGCACTCGAGATCGTGGAGTCCCTGGTTCGTTCCGGCGCGGTCGACATCGTGGTCGTCGACTCGGTCGCCGCGCTCACGCCGCGGGCCGAGATCGAAGGCGAGATGGGCGACTCCCACATGGGGCTGCAGGCACGGCTGATGAGCCAAGCGCTGCGCAAGCTTACCGCCACGATCGCCAAGTCGGGCACCTGTCTGATCTTCATCAACCAGATCCGCATGAAGATCGGGGTCATGTTCGGCAATCCGGAGACCACGACAGGCGGCAACGCGCTGAAGTTCTACTCCTCGGTGCGCCTTGAGGTGCGCAAGATCGAGACCATCCAGCGCACCGGGGAGAATGCGATCGGCAACCGGGTGCGCATCAAGATCGTCAAGAACAAGGTGGCGCCGCCGTTCCGCCGAGCCGAGCTGGAGATCATGTTCGGCACCGGCCTTTCCGCTTCCGGCAGCCTGCTGGAAGCTGGGCTGCAGGAGAACATCGTCGAGAAGAGCGGCACCTGGTATTCCTACGACGGGGAACGCATCGGCCAGGGCCGGGAGAACGCCAAGGCGTTTCTTGAAGCGCACCCGGAGACGGCCGCTGCCATCGAGGGCAAGGTGCGCGCGCTGCTGTTTCCGGACGCCGCGCCGCCACCGGCAGAACTGTCGCAGACCGAGGGTAACGGCACGAGGGAGGCCTGACGGCCAGCCCTGAGAGCCGCTCTTCCGGGGGAGGGGAGGGAGCGATCAGCGACCAACGACATGCCGGCGACGCCACCGATAGCGGCATGAGCTACCGGCTCGGCGACTTCGACGGGCCGCTCGACCTGTTGCTGCACTTGGTGCGAAGCGCCCAGATCAGCATCTGGAACATCCCGATCGCCGCCATCACCGAACAGTACCTGGCCGTTCTCGATGCCTCGGACGACCTCGACCTTGAGCGGACCACCGATTTCTACCGCATGGCTGCGACACTGCTCCACATCAAGTCGCGGATGCTGCTGCCGGTCGGCAGTGCCGCGGGGAGAGGTGATGATGAAGACGACCCGCGCGCCGAGCTTGTCGAGCAGCTCATCGAGTACCGCCGGTTGCGCCTGCTCGGCGAGGCGCTTTCCGAACGCTTCGAGCCGCGCGAGTGGCACATCGAGCCGGAACGCCGCGTCCACGCGGCGCAGGAGGCCCTGGAAGATGAAGACGACGACGCGGAGATGGACGGATCGATCGCCGAGCTGGTCGAAGTCTATCGGGAGCTGCGGTCCGGGATCGCCGATGCCGTGCCATTCGATCTGGATGACGGCGTGACCGTGGCAGAGAAGGTGACGCTGCTGCGCGAACGACTGGACCGCGATGCGCGGGTGAGGTTCGATGTCCTGATCCGCATGGGATCCGCGGTGGAGCTGGTTTGCGCGTTGCTCGCGATCCTGGAAGTGGTCAAGGCGGGGCGGGCCCGGGTCATCCAGCATGCCCCTTTCGCCGAAATCTCGCTGGTGGCCAGCCGATGAGCGCAGACGACCGCGCCTCCCGGCCTGCCGGCGGCGATACGCTTGCCGCCCGGGAACCGTCCGTACCCGCGCCGCCGGTGGAATCCTCGAACGGCGTGCATCCGGAGATCGACGGCTCGGGGAACGGGCACGCGGGCACGACGGCGGTGGATGCCACGCCGGCGGCCGCCGGGCACGAGGATGCCGCCGCCGAACGCGACGCGTCGAACGAACTCCATCCTCGGACCGGCAACGCATCGGTCGTCGAAGCAGCCCTTCTGCTGGAAGGCCATCCGGCGACGGCCGCGCGGCTTGCGCGGATCACCGGCCTGCCCGTCCCGGAGATCGAACGCTGCCTGGCAGTGCTCCGCCAGCGCTACGCCTCCCCGGTATTCGGCCTGCAGGTCGCCCGAGTCGCCGACAGTTATTCGCTCATGCCCAAGGCGGAGCTGTGGGAACGGCTGCGTCACCACTACGGCACCGGCTCCGGCAAGCGGTTGTCGCGCGCGGCCATGGAGACCCTGACCATCGTCGCCTACTCGCAGCCGGTGACGCGAAGCCAGATCGAAGCGATGCGCGGCGTTTCCGCCGACGCGATGATCCGGTTGCTGAGCGACAGGAAACTGATACGCCCGGTCGGCTACAAGGAGGACTCGGTCGGCCGTCCGACACTGTTCGGTACCACCAACCGATTCCTGGAGACCTTCGGTCTTGAGACGATCGAGGATCTGCCGAAGCTGGACAAGGTGGAAGCGAGCAGGTTCCGGCGAGTCTGACATGAGGCTCAACCGCTACCTTGCGCGCGGCGGCGTTGCTTCCCGGCGCTCCTCCGACGCGTTGATCACCGCCGGCCGCGTGACGGTGAACGGCGAACCGGTCACGCGACTCGGAGTCACCGTCGAGCACGGCGATCGCGTCTGCCTGGACGGCGCTCCCGTGGAGATCGCGCAGCTCAGCCGCTACCTCGCCCTGCACAAGCCACCCGGGTTCGTCTGCACCGCCCACGACCCGCAGGGACGACGGCGCGCGGTGGAGCTGGTTGACGGAGAGGGCGGCCGCCTGTTCAGCGTCGGCCGGCTCGACTATCGATCGAGCGGACTGCTGCTGTTCACCAACGACGGGCAGTTCGCGGAGCATGCGGCACATCCCTCCTATGGGGTGGAGAGGGACTACCTGATACGGACCGCCGGCGGGGCGCCGATTCCGGATGACCTGCTGCGCGGCTACCGGAACGGCCTGTCGGTGGACGGCGAGCACTATCGGTCGACCGGCTACGAACGGCGTGCCCACGATGAAGTGCTCCTCACGCTGTCGACCGGCAGAAACCGCGAGATCCGGCGCGTCTTCGCTGCCGCCGGCATCGACCTCAGCCTCGTACATCGCGTCCGTGTCGGCCCGGTGCGCCTCGGGGCGCTCGACGCCGGCCATCACCCGGAGCTCACCGCCGACGAGGTCGCATGGTTCCTCCGGCTCGGAAAGCGGTCGTCGCGATAGACGGTCCGGCGGCCTCCGGAAAGTCCACGGTGGCCCGCTGTCTGGCCGACCGTCTGGGATACCGATACCTGAGCTCCGGGCTGCTCTACCGTGCCGCGTCCGCCATCGCCCTGCGCGAGTGCGAGGACCCGACGCAGGAGGCTGCCGTCGTGGCGGCCGTGGAGGCCGCCGGTCTGGCCGCCGACCTCCATGGCGTCAGCGCCGGCGCGCTCCCCCTCGACGACAGGATCCTGCGCGGCGCCGAGGTGACCGGCTGGCTGCCCACGCATTCGGCGATGCGCTCGCTACGGGTGCACATCAACGCCCTGCTGCACGCAGCGTCGATCCTGACGCCCTGCGTGATCGAAGGCCGCGACATCGGCACGGTCGTCTTCCCCGATGCGGAGACGAAGGTGTTCCTGGACGCTTCGCCCGCCGCTCGCGCACGCCGCCGGCAGCGCCAGCAGGGCGGCGACCTCCATGCCGTCGCCGGTGCGATCGCGGATCGCGACGCCGCCGACCGCGCAAAGGAGTGGGGCCGGCTTGCCCGGGCAGCCGACGCGATCCGCGTCGACACCACCGACTTGACCCCTGGTGCAGTGTGTGACAGGCTGGAGAAGATCGTGCGGTGCGGGACCTGAATCTTTGCGTTCGGCCGTGCATTTCCAATTGTTGTATTCTCCATCGAGTTCATGTGCCAAAAAAGTCCCTCACGCGCGATGGCGCGATTGAGTCGTAGCGAGCAGTCTGGTGAGTGATAGAGACGATCGGGGCAAAACCGGTCCCGCCGAGGGAAGTCTGCAGCAGCAGTACGTAAACTCCTTCCAGCCCGTCGAGGAAGGACAGCTGTTGACCGGACAGGTGATCGAGGTGGGACCGGAGATGGTCTACATCGACGTGGGCCTGAAGTCCGAGGGTCGTGTACCGGCTTCGGAGTTCACGGAGATCCCGGAGGTCGGGCAATCGGTGGACGTGGTCCTGCTGCGCAAGGAGAGCCGTTCCGGAGAGGTGATCGTCTCCCGGCGGAAGGCGGAGGAGCAGGTTCTGTGGCGCACGCTGAAGGAAGCCGCCGAGCAGAGGACGCCGGTCCAGGGAATCATCCGCCGCAAGATCAAGGGCGGCTACGAGGTGGACCTCGGCGCCGGCACGCGAGCATTCGTCCCGTTTTCGAAGGTCGACATCATGCGTGTCCGCAACGAGGACGACTATCTGAACCTGCAGACGTCCTTCTTCATCGAGCAGTTGTTCAGCAAGGGACGCGCCAACGTGGTGGTCAACCGTCGCGACTGGCTCGAGCACGAGATCCGCAACCGGCGCGAACAGTTCTACGAGCATGCCGGGATCGGTGATGTCGTGGACGGCGTCGTCAAGTCGTTCACGTCGTTCGGAGCGTTCGTCGACCTGGGCGGTTTCGACGGCTTGCTGCATGTGAACGACATGCGCTGGGGACATGTCGCGTCGCCGCGCGACCTCGTGGAGCTCGGCCAGCAGCTCACCGTCAAGATCATCCGGCTCGATCGCGAAGCGCAGAAGGTGAACCTCAGCCTCAAGCATTTCACCGAAGATCCCTGGACGACGTTCGAAGAGCGCTTCCAGGTGGGCGACACCGTACACGGGTCGGTCACCAAGCTGACCGACTTCGGTGCGTTCGTCGCCATCGCCGACGGCATCGAAGGGCTCGTGCACGTCTCGGACCTGTCCTGGGTAAAAAGGGTGCGGCATCCGAAGGAGATACTGGCACCGGGCGACGAGATGGAGGTCAAGGTTCTCGCGTACGACCTGGAACACGCCAAGCTGTCGCTCGGCCTCAAGCAGCTCCTTGCGAACCCGTGGGATGACGTCCCGGAACGCTATCCGGTTGGCAGGCGCATCACCGGCCGGGTCAGCAATCTGGTCAGCTTCGGGGCGTTTCTCAATATCGAGGAGGGGATCGACGGACTGCTGCATGTCGAGGACATGTCCTGGACCGAACGGATTGCCGACCCTTCGACGCTCGTCAAGGTCGGCGATGAGATAGAGGTGATGGTGCTCATGGTCGACTCGCGCCAGCGCCGCATCAAGCTCGGTCTTAAGCAGATGACAGAGGATCCATGGACGACGCTGGCGCGCGCCTACAAGAAGGGGGCGAGAATCTCCGGAACGGTGAGCCGCAAGACCGACTTCGGTGTGTTCGTGTCTGTCGAAGGCGATCTGGAGGCACTGATCAGCAAGAACCATCTGACCTCCGGCGAGACCTCCTTCGAGGAAGCTTCCAACGCGCTCAAGGTTGGCGATCCGATCCAGGCGATCGTGCTCGAGATCAACCCGCAGAGCCAGCGGCTCGCGCTCTCCGTTCGCGAGTTGCGGCGGCGCCAGGAGCGCGAGGAACTGGTCCGGTACGCGCACACCGACGGCAGCGACGACACCGTTTCGCTGGGCGACCTGATTCGCCGCAAGAACCCGGGGTAGGATAGAGAGCGCGCCGGCGACGCATGATGCCGCGTCCCTACGGGCCTTGGCTCGATCGTGCCGTGTGCTCCACGAGCCGGATGCAGTGATGCGTCCGGACGTCATCGTCGCCGATCGCACGATGCGAGCAAAGGTGGAAGTGGCCACCAGGGCCGCGGTGACCGACCTGTCGGTGCTGCTGCTCGGTGAAGACGGGGTAGGGAAGGCGCTGTTCGCTCGGATGATCCACGCCGCATCGGCCCGGCAGGCAGGGCCGTTCGAGGAAGTCAACTGCAGGGCCGTGCCCCCTGACCTGATCGACGACGAACTGTTCGGCCACGCCGACGGCGGCCCGTCCGCGAACGGCCCCGTGCATCGGCCGGGCCGATTCGAACGCGCCGATGGCGGCACCATAATGCTGGACGCCGTGGACGCCCTGTCCCCGGACATGCAGGCCAGGCTCCTCGGCGTGCTCCAGCACGGCCGGATCTACCCGGAGAGCGGCGGTGCGCGGATGGTGGACACGCGCGTCATCGCCGCCAGCGGCGTCGACCTGGAAGGTCAGGTGGAACGTGCGGAGTTCCGGCGGGACCTGTTCTATCGGCTCAACGTCCTGCCGATCTACCTTCCGCCGTTGCGCGAACGGCCGAACGACGTGGCCGCGCTGGCGCAGCACTTTCTGAAGCGGTCATCCGCCACCGCCGGCCGCGGGACGCTCAAGTTCACGGCTGCCGCGCTTGCAGCGCTTCGTGGTCACCGTTGGCCCGGGAACGCGCGCGAGCTCGCCAACGTCGTGGAACGAGCCGCGATCGCTGCCGATTCCGTGATAGACACCCGGCACATCGATCTCGGCCTTGACAGCGCCTTGCCGGAGCAGTCCAGCGACGCGTACCATGGAGAGTCACTGAAAGAAGCCGTGCGCGCCTACAAGCGCCGCTTCATTCGCGGGGCGCTTGAGTCACATGGCTGGAACCAGACCACTACGGCCCGTTCACTGGGCATACAGCGCACCTATCTGTCGCGCCTGATCAAGGAACTGGAGATCTCGAATCGATGAGCGAAGCGCAGGAACGCGAGCCCTTTCGCATAGATGAAGCCGTCGGCCACGTCATCACCCGGTTCCGGGTGCCGCTGCTGGTGCTGTTGGCAACCGTGGGGATCGTGCTGATCGCGATCGTGGTGGTCACCGAGCAGCGGCGGGCGGGGCTCGAGCGATCGACGGAATTGATCGAAGAGGTCGAGCGACGGTGGCTGGTCGCCTCGGAAGAAGAGCGTGCGAGCCTCGACAGCGAAGTGCTCCCCCAATTGGAATCGCTGGCCGAACGCCATCGCGGACGCTACGCCGGCAGGCGGGCGCTGCAGCTCCTGGCGGCCCGGTACGCCGAGCGCGGGGAGTGGCAGGAGGCCGCGGACCGATTCACGGAGCTGGCCGACCGGTCGACCGGCTACGTGGCCGCGCTGGCGCTGAGCAACGCCGCGGTCGCGTACGAGGAGCTCGGCGACCGAGAGAACGCCGCGAAACTCTACGGTGACGTCGCAACCCGGTACCCGGATGAGGTGGCGCTGGCGGCCCGCGCGCTGTTCTCGGTTGCGCGGCTCGAAGAAGAACGCGGCGATCCTGTCCGGGCCAACGAAGCGTACGTCGATCTGGAGACGAAGTACCAAGACAGCCTCTGGTCGCTGCTGGCCCTCAACCGGCGGATCCACCTCCGCGCCACCGGCGCGCTTGACGGCAACTGACCACCGCGAACGGGCCGCGGCCGGCCGCGGTTCGTTCCGCTGGGTACCGGCGGCCCCCCTGATCCGCAAATGTGGCCTGATCGGCAGCCGTGGCCTGATGGGAGGCCGTGGCCTGGTCGGCGGGTGCTTCCTGGTCGGTGCGTGCGTCCTGATCGGTGCGTGTGGGCTGCCGTTTCCGTCGACGCTGCCGAGCCCGGAGAGCTGTCCCGCGGGGACGCCCGGCGTGTTGAGCTTCTGCGGCTCATCCGTGCAGCCCCCGTTTCAAGGGTATGAAATATACTACACCATACGAACGGCGAACGAAGGCGCTCCCTCGGAGCCGCTTCACCACGACGACCTGCGCGCCAGATTCGGTCGCCTGTCGGCGGCTGACAGTCGATCCTGCGCCACGGATCGCCCGCCGCTGATACGAGCGACCGACGCGGAGCGGGACCACACCGTGCACCTGGACCTGACGGTGTTTCGGCTCGCGGACACCTCAGACACCGAGCCGTTTCTCCGGTTGTCGTGGCGTTCCGGAGAGATCCCTGTCCGTCGAGACGTCGAGGACGACTTTGAGCAATGCAGGCATTTCTCCGACGTCGACGGCTACAGGGCCGAGGACATCGACGTCACGCCGGCGGCCGCGGCGGCGATCGGCGGGGCCGGTGGCGTGATCTACCTCCACGCGTACGCCGTCAGCTACGGACTCGACCGAGGCCATCCGCGGTACAGCGCGCCGCTGCGGATCGGCCGGGTGGAGTTGGCGTTGCCGTTCCAGTAGGTGCTGGCATACCTGAACGTCGCGCTGACGTACGTGGCGGTCGCCCTGGGCTGCGCGATCCTGATGTTCCACGTGGCGCGGCGCGAGATGCCGGGCCGCCTCTGGGGAGCGCTCGTCGTGGGACTGGTCGGCGCCGTGCTCGGCGGGATCGCCGACCAGCTTCTGGCCGGCGTGTTCGCACGGCTGACCGACGTCAACACCGTCAACCTGTATGCCGCGGCGTGCGCGTCGCTGCTGTGCATCTGGCTGCTGTCCAGGGCCGGCGGCCGTCGTTGACTCCACGCGTCCCGCTCTTCGACACCGCCGATTCGATATACTTCCGATAATCTATATTCTGTCAACCAACGCGAAGCGTGATCCACGCATGGGGTTCGCCGGACACGGGGATTCCCTACTGGACGCGCCGGAAGCCGGCGACACGCGCCGCCGCACCGAACGACAGGTCCGTGGGTCCGTCGCGGTGCAGCACGTGGTAACCGAGGCCGGCGATCATCGCGGCGTTGTCCGTGCACAGCGCCATGCCGGGAAAGAACGCCTCGAACTCGGGCTCGCCCGCGAGGCGCCGGCGCAGGTAGCGGTTGGCGGCGACGCCGCCGGCAGCGACGATCCGGCCCCTGCCCCGCGAGCGCGCCGCGCCTATCGCCTGATCGACGACGATGTCGATCGCCGTCTTCTGGAATGAGGCAGCGACGTCGGCAACGCGCTCCGGCGTGGACGGATCGACCCGGAACTGGTTGCGCTGATGGATCACCGCGGTCTTCAGGCCCGAGTACGACACGTCGAACCGGTTGGCCCCGGTGCGCACCGACGGCACCGGGAATCGATAGGCATCGGGGTCACCATGTTCGGAGAGCCGCTGGATGGCCACGCCACCCGGGAAGCCGATGTCGAAGTACTTGGCGACCTTGTCGAACGCCTCGCCGCAGGCGTCGTCGACGGTCGCGCCGAGCACTTCCCAGCGGTCCAGCCCCTGCACGTCGATGACCATGGTGTGTCCGCCCGACAGGAGCAGCGCGATGTACGGGTAGCCGATGTCCCGCTCCATGTGGGGGGAATACACGTGCGCGCGAACGTGGTCCACGGCGACCAGCGGCTTGCCGGTCGCCAGCGCCAGCCCCTTGGCGTACGAGACGCCGACCAGCAGTGATCCGATCAGGCCGGGCCGGCAGGTGACCGCCAGCGCGTCCACGTCTGCGAGGGTGCAGCCGGCGGCGGCAAGTCCGCGGGCGACCACCGCGTCGATCCACTCGACGTGCATGCGCGAGGCGATCTCCGGCACGACGCCCGCGAACGGACGATGGGCCTCCACCTGGGACGCCACCTCGTTGGAGAGTATGGCGGTCCCGTCGCGAACCACCGCCGCCGCGCACTCGTCACACGATGTCTCGATGCCCAGGACCAGGCTCGCCGCGCCGGCAGCCCTCACTGCGGCAGCAGCTCGGAGAGGTACACCAGCTCGAATCCGGCCCGCTCGATCTCCGCGAGCCGCCGCTCCAGGACGGAGAGGACCACGCGGTTGGTCACGTGACCGATGAGGATCGCGCTGCCCTGCTCGCGGGCGATCGCCATGCCGCGGTCGATCGCCGAGCTCACCGTCGCCTCGTCCACGCGCACGTCCAGGAATACGTCGCGGCTGAGGAATGGCACGCCGTGGCGAACGGCCGCCTCCTCGGCTACCGTGTCGGGAGTGGTACGGCTGTCCAGAAAGAACCGGCCGGTCCGCTTCAGGTAAGCCATCAGCGTATCCATGATGAGCGGGTCGGCGGTGGCACGCGAGCCCATGTGGTTGTTGACGCCACGCGTGACCACCGATCGAAAGTGGCGCTCCAGTAACCCGATCACGTCAGGCTGGCCGTAGCCGACCCTGATCGCGCCCGGTCCCGGATCGGAAGAGCCGTTCGGCTCCATGGGGAGGTGCAGGATCACTTCCTTTCCCGCCTGCATCCCGCGCTCGACGACCTGCGCGCTGAACTCGAGCTGCGGCAGCACCGCGACGGTGAGCTTTCCCGGAAAGCGCAGGTACGCTTCTGCGTCGGCGATGCTGTGGCCGGCGTCATCCACCACGAACGCCAGCGGGATCGGCGGCCCGTCGGGGCGCGGCCTTCGCAGGTAGGACATGCCCGTGGAAGCCCCGGGCGTGTCGAGCGTCCGGGGCGCCGCGGCCGGCGGCAGGTCGATGCCGGGCAACGCCGGCTCGACGGCGTGCGCCGCCAGGGGGGCCGGCGCACGGCCGCCTCCGGGAGGGATCACCAGGAGGATTCCGAGCGCCACCGCACATGCTCCGAGGCCGCCGGCGGCACGTACCAGCGTGAGCTGCGACGGATGCTTCTTCGGTGTCTTCTTATGCTTCAAGCACACTCGCTCCGGGGAGGCCGCGCGGCCGTATCCGCACTCACCGGCCTGTGTCGTGTATCGGCGCGGGCACCGCCCGCGTTGACGCCCTGCGCATGCAGTGCCGTCCCGGCTCCGCTATGATCGGGCGCGATGACCCCGCCGACCGTACCCCCTCCCGCTGTGTTCGAGAGCATCGTCACACTGGATGCGGCGAACATCAAGTTCGGTCCCGGCGCGACCGGCGAGGTCGGCTACGAAGCGCGCCGCCTGGGGCTGTCACGCGCGATGGTGGTGACCGATCGCCGGCTCCGCGACGGGCCGCAGGTCTCCGCAGCCCTGACCTCCCTCGACGACAGCGGCGTCGCCTGGACCGTCTTCGACCGGGTTCGGGTGGAGCCCACGGACCGCTCCTTCCGGGAAGCGGTCCGGGAGGCGGACCGCGGGGACTACGACGGCTTCGTGGCGGTCGGCGGCGGCTCGGTCATCGACACGGCCAAGGCGGCCAACCTGTACCACACCTACCCGGCCGACTTTCTGGACTACGTGAACGCGCCGATCGGCCGCGGGCGGCCGGTGCCGGGCCCGCTGAAGCCCCTCATCGCGGTGCCGACCACGGCAGGAACCGGCAGTGAGACGACCGGCGTTGCCATCTTCGACCTCGAAGAGCTGCACGCCAAGACCGGCATCGCCCACCGCGCCCTCAAGCCCACGGTGGGCATCGTCGATCCCGACAACACCCGCTCGATGCCGCCGTTGGCGGCCGCGTGCACGGGGCTGGACGTGCTCAGCCACGCGATCGAGTCCTACACCGCCCTGCCCTACACGCACAGGCCGGCGCCGGGGGATCCGGGCCTGCGGCCGGCGTACCAGGGCAGCAACCCGATGAGCGACGTCTGGTCGGCCCGCGCCATCGAGATGGTGGCCGCCAACCTGCCGGCCGCGACGGCCGGGGATGCGGCGTCGCAGGCGCAGATGCTGCTGGCCGCCACTTTTGCCGGTTTCGGGTTCGGCAACGCCGGCGTCCACCTCCCGCACGGGATGTCGTATGCCGTGTCCAGCAACGTGCGCGACTTTCACCCGGAAGGCTATCCCGACGACCACCCGCTCATCCCGCACGGCATGTCGGTGATCCTGAATGCGCCGGCGGTCTTCCGCTGGACCGGCCCCGCGGACCCGCAACGCCATCTGCGGGCGGCGGCGCTGATGGGGACCGACGTCTCCGGCATCGGCCCGGACGCAGCAGGCGAGTCGGCGGCGGACGCGATCATCCACCTGATGCGGCGCACGGGCATGCCCAACGGCCTGTCCGGAGTGGGCTACACGCCGGCCGACATCGACACGCTGGTGCGCGGCACGCTGCCCCAGCATCGGGTCACCAAGCTCTCGCCCCGGCCCTTCGACGAAGCGGTCCTTCGGGGACTGTTCGCAAGCGCGCTGCGCTACTGGTGACCGGTCAGATCCTGACTGCGCTCAGATCCTGACCGGCTGACCCGAAGCCGCCGATTCGTATCCCGCCATCAGCACCTCCACGTGGTGCAGGGCGTCGCGGGCGGTCACCTGCGGGCGTACGCCTGCATCCAGGCAGTCCAGGAAGGCCTCGATGTCGGAATGCTCCTCGCGCTGCAGGGAGACCCTGCGCTCCTTCGCCGGCGGCTGCGTCTCCCGCATCGTGGACGCCCACATCTGCATCGGATCGTAGGGGTGCACGGGGGCCGTGGTGACGACGGGCTCGGTGTTGTAGATCTCGATGTGGGGGTCCGATCCGCCGAAGGTCGCCAGCCCCTCCTCGCCCACCAGAGTGACGCGCCGCTCGCCGATCTGCGGGTGGCACGGCATGCCGATGCGGCCCGAGCATGCGGTGGCGACGGTGCCGTCGTCGAGCGTCAGCAGCAGCGCTCCGTAGTCCTCGATCCCCAGCTCGGCATGCTCGGCGAAGAAGTAGTTGCCGGTGACGCCGAACACGGACGTGACGCGCCTGCCGGTCAACCAATGGATGAGGGCCACCGGGTACACGCCCATGTCGAACAGCTCCCGCTTCGCGGCGACGCGGGTGAAGGTGCCGTCGGAACCGTGCTCGCGACGGACGGTGCCGGCCGGCACCGTTCCCGGCCGGCCCTTGGCCATGAGCATGTCTGAGTGCACGGCGTCGATGCGTCCCAGCGCCCCTGATCGGAGGGCGGCCCTGGCGTCCTGCGCCCAGGGGGTGTGCACGGTGGTGAGCATCTGCGTGACCACGCCGGCGGCATCGGCGGCATCGGCGATCGCGCGCGCATCATCGACGCTGCCGGCCAACGGCTTGTCCAGGAAGAGGTGCTTGCCGCGCGCCAGCACCGCCTGCGCCACGCGGGATCGCCGTTCGACGTCGACGCAGCTCACGACCACGTCCACCCCGGGCAGCGCCAGCGCCTCCTGCAGCGACAGGTACGGCACGGCAAGCTCGGCGGCGAGCAGCCGATTCAAACCCTCCCGGTACTGGGAGATCCCGCTCTCGTCGGCCACCGCGACCAGCTCGCAGCGAGGATCGGCGGCGAACTCGCGCGCGTAGCTCTCCAGATGGGTCCGGTTGCCGCCCAGCGCCACCACGCGATGCGCGGCCATCACCATGCCTCCCCGGGCAGCGGCCCGGCGCTCGGCGCGATGCGGTGATAGATGCTTCCGTGCGACCCCATCAGCACCAGGTTGCCGGCGGTGGCGCCGCGGCCCGCGCTGACCGCGAGCAGCGCGCTCTGGCCGCCGGGCCAGCGCAGCAGCCGCGCGGAGGCGCGGCGCGGATCCCCCACCCCGTAGTCGCCGTCGGCCTCTCCCCCGAACCACTCGGCGGCGCAGCGCCGCGCGGCCGCCACGGTC
The DNA here is from genome assembly GCA_026710565.1 of Spirochaetaceae bacterium. Next base: position 13,249 of record JAPOQV010000598.1, read on the forward strand.
CGCGCGCCTGCATCGGCGGCGGCAGCGGAATCGGGCGCGTGGACGTGCACGGTCAAGCGCAGCGCCTTGGGCGTACCGATCCGGCCGGCGGCCACCGCCGCTGCCACGGTGCTCGCCAGCGAGTCCCAGTATCCCGCGAGCGGATCGGCGGCTTCACTCATCCGGTCTGTCCCTCATTCGCCGGCGATCATAGCAGGTGTGCGTCATGCCCGGCCGGTACGGTAGGCTCCTGTCGATGACATCCGGACATCCGCTGACGCAGGACCAGATCGACTACTTCGACGCGTTCGGGTTTCTCCTGCTGCGCGGGCTGTTCGACGAAGCGACGATGGGACCGGTCATCCAGGCCGCCGACGCCCTGTGGAACGAGGACTTCGGCGGCCGGCCGGATCCCACGGCAACCCTGCACCAGGACCGCTTCGTCGAGCGCAGCCCGGTCCTGATGCCCCTGATCGACGACGCCCGCCTGTACGACAAGCTCGAGCAACTCCTGGGCGAGCGCCTCGTCTTCTGCGGATCGGAGGGAAACCACGGAGTGGCGGGATCGCCAACCGCCCACCACTGGCATGCGGACCGGCCCGGAGCCGCCGAACTGGGCTACCTGCGCATCAAGGTGATGCTGTATCTCGTTCCCATGACGCAGGACAACGGCGCCCTGCGGGTGATACCCGGGTCGCACCGCGCGCCGTTCCACCAGGCGCTGCTCCCCTTCATCCGGCGCCACGTGGAGCCGGACCCGTTCTTCTTCGGCGAGCACGGCTCGAACATCCCCGCGCACGTCATCGAGACCAACCCCGGCGACGCGGTGCTCTTTTCCCAGACCCTGTATCACTCCGTGTACTTCAAGGTGCGCCCGGCCCGGCGCTATATCGCGCTGAAGTATGCGAGCTGGCCGCGGAGCTATGCCGAATTCGCCACGCTTCAGCGCTGGCCGTCGGGCGCTTTCGATCCGGCGCCGCAGCTTCGCGCGTGCGACCGTTCCCGCCTGCGGTCGATGGTCGAGCCCATCCTCGCCGCCGAGCAGGCGGTCTCCGACTGGCCGGCCGACGTGCCGTGGGAGACCACGTAGCCCGCTCACACCCGGTCTCTCCGTGTCATGGACAGCAGAGCCGCTGAAACCGCGGTCAGGATGACGGCCAGTCCCAGGTACACGAACATGCCGCTGCGGATGCCGAACGCATCGGCCACCACCGTGATCGCCAGCGGAACGAGCATGCTGCCGAGCCCTCCGCTGGCGGCGGTCAGGCCCATCGCCTGGCTGCGGCGGGTCGGGTACTGGGACCCCGCCAACGAGATCAGCAACGGATAGAGCGCCGAGAGGCCGATGCCGGTGACGACCGCCCCGGCAGCAGCCCACCCCAGGCCACCGGCCGAAACGGTGACCGTCAGGCCGACCACGGCGACCGCGGCCAACGCCAGGATCACTGCGGCATGGCCCGTGCCCCGATGCAGAATGCCCGTGCCCACACGGCCGAGGCACAGGCCGACCCAGTACAGGGACACGATCCGGGCCCCCTGGGCGACCGAACCGCCGATCGCCGCGACGACGAACTCGCTCATCCAGGCCGCCACGCCCAGCTCGATGCCGACGTAGACGCCCATCGCGGCCAGGATCATCATGAGCAGCGTCAGGCTGCGGTCCGGGACGCCCCGTCGCCGGACCGGCGTGGCGCCTCCGGCGCCGCGCGCCATTCCGGCCACGGCGAGCGCCGGGCGGGTGAGCAGGAACAGCGCCACGAGCAGGGTCGCCCCGCCGAGCAGCCGGTACACCAGCCGCCAGTCGCCGCCGCTCTGCAGGAACCACGACGTCGTCCACGTGACGGTGATCCCCCCGACCGCGAACGCGGCGTGCACGAGGTTCATGAGCTGTCCGCGCCCGCCGCGCTCCATGGAGATGGTCAGCTCGTTGCCGGCCACCTCCATCGCGCCGAAGCCGACGCCCAGCAGCGCGTAGACCGCGGCGGTGAGCGCGACGCCGGGCCACGCGCCGAACAGGAGCAGGCCGAGCACCTCCAGCAGGAGACCGGCCGTCACGGTCAGGCGTACATCCAGCCGGGGCAGCACGAAGCCGGCCGCCGTGGTCGACAGCACGAAGGCAGCGGACCCGGCCGCCACGACGAGCCCGGCATGCGTGTACGGCCAGCCGAAGTCGCGGATCATCTCCGGGATCAGCGCACCGAGGGCAGCGACCGCGCCACCCATGACGCCGATGTGCAGAACGAGCGCCGCGAACAGCGATCGGCTCTGCGGATCGCGTGGGAGCGGATCGCGTGGGAGCAGGTCGCGTGGCAGCATGGCGGGCGGCAACGTAGCACGGCGCCGCCCCAGAGGCCCGGGCCGCCCCCAAGCCCGGCCGCCCCGATGCGGAAGCGCATCAACAGACGCGCATCAACCTGCGAGAGCCAGAAGTCGGATTTGAACCGACGACCTGTTCATTACGAGTGAACCGCTCTGCCAACTGAGCTATTCTGGCCGGTCCGCCGCGCCGCCGGTACGCGCGACCCGCACACTATAGTACGGATCGCCGCCCGGAGAACAGGACGCAGGCTGAACCGCATCCCCTGCCCGTGCCATAGTTGGCGCCGTGAACCAGACCACGGCCGCGCAACGCCTCGTCTATCTGAACGGGCAGTTCGTTCCCGAGCAGGACGCCCGCATCTCGATCTTCGACAGCGCCCTGATGTACGGGGACATGGTGTTCGAGATGACCAGGACGTTCCGCCAGGAGCCGTTCCTGCTCGACCGCCACCTGGACCGGCTGTACGACTCGATCCGCTATGCGCAGTTGGACTGCGGCCTGAGCCAGCCGCAGATGCTGACCGCCACCGAGCAGACTATCGAGCGCAACCGCGCCGCGCTCGGCGACTACGACTTCCAGATCATGCACAACGTCACCCGCGGCGGCATGGACCTGTACGCGGAGCTGATACGCGAGGGGACCGCGCCGGTCGTGACCATCAACGTGATCCCGCTCATCCGTCACATCGGCCGCGGCGCCGACGCCTACGATCGCGGCGCTCACTTCGTCACCACCTCCCAGCGCTCGGTTCCGGCCCGCTACATCGACCCGAAGGCCAAGACCCGCAGCCGCATCTACTACAAGCTCGCGGAGCTGGAGGCCGCCCGCATCGAGCCGGGCTCGATGGCGCTGCTCACCGACGAGCGCGGCTTCATCACGGAGGGCACGGGCAACAACTTCTTCATGGTGCGCGACGGCGAGATCCTCACCCCGAAGCCGCACGACATCCTGCGCGGCGTCTCGCGCGGCTACTGCATGGAGCTGGCTCATGCGGCCGGCATTACCGTCCACGAGACCGACATCGAGCCGTACGATGTCCGCCAGGCCGAAGAGGCGTGGTACACCTCGACCTCCATCGCCATGGTGCCGGTGACCCGCTTCGACGGCCGGCCGGTGGGGTCGGGCGCGCCGGGACCGATCTACCGCCGCCTGCTGGAGGCGTGGTCGACGAGCGTCGGTGTGGACATTCCCGCCCAGGCCAGACAGTACGCAGCGCTGGCCGACGACTGGCGGCCCTGATGCGGTTCGTTCGGCTGACCGCCGAGCAGCGGCAGTTCTTCGACGATCACGGCTACCTGTTCGTCCGCGACGCGATCGCGCCGGAACCGCTCGCACGCTTCATCGCCGCCGCCGACCGCCTGGTCGACCGGTGCCACCGGGAGGACGGCGCCCGCCGCGCCAGCCTCACCAACGTGGTCGCCGCGGAGCCCGAGCTCCTGCCGCTCCTCACGTGGCCCACCACGGTGCCGCTGGTGGTGCAGCTCCTCAGCCACAACATCCACCTGACCAAGTCGCACCTGATCTACAAGCACCCGGATCCGCCCACCGCCGAGCAACCGACCTACTGGCACCGCGACATCGCCAACAGCTCCGACGACCTGGGCCTGCACGGCAATACCCGCATGCAGGTCAGGGTCGCCTACCACTTCAGCGACTGCCCCGGACCGGGGTACGGGAACACGTGGCTGGCCCGGGGAAGCCACACGCTGGACCGGGAGTTGGACGCGGTGCCGGGCGGCACCGATCCCGCCGGCGCATTCGAGCCGGAGCTGAAGGCGGGCGACGCGTTCCTGTTCGAGAACCGCACCTTTCACCGGCAGGGTCTCAACCTGACCGACCGGACTCGCAAGGCGCTGATGATCGGCTACTCCTACTCATGGCTGTGTCCCAACGACTACGTCGTGCAGGACGCGGAGGTGCTGGAGCACGCGCACGATCCGATCGAGCGCCAGCTCCTGGGCGCGCTGCGCAGGCCCAACACCCAGATCGACGACGGTCCGCTGCGCGCGTGGGCGGAGCGGCACGGCGTGCGGCGCGCCTCCGAGATCGCGGCGCACGCCGCCAGGCAGGGTGCGACCGGACCGGCCTGACCTCAGCCGGCGACGCCGGCGAAACCCCACTGCCGCAGCGCCCGGATCCAGCGCCCTCGCGTCGGGTTGCCCGCGCGGTTGCGCAGCCAGTGAGGCGGGCGAGCGACCAGCGGAAACGCCTCCAGCAGCTCGGCGTCCTGACGCGCCAGCTCAGTCATGGAGTCCTCCTCCGCCGCCGTCGCCGGAGCGGCGAAGTAGCCCAGGCTGCACATCCTGCGGTCGGGTCTGCCGCCCCAGCTCGCGTGCCAGACGCGGCTGTCGAACGCGATCACGTCGCCGGGCTCGGAACGCGCCACGTACGACGGGACCTCGTCAACCTCCAGCCCGTCGGCGTCCAGGACGCGCAGGTTGGATTCCTTGATCCCGATCTTCCGCACGCCGGAGTGCAGCGGCTCCTTGTGCGATCCGGGGATGAACCGCAGTGCGCCGCTCGTCTCGTCCAGCGGCTGCAGGTAGAAGGCGAACTTGACCCCGCGCCTCAGGAGGATCGAGGTGTCCGGATGCCACTCCGTGCGGTCGCCGTCGAACGAGTTGGAGTTGGCGTAGTAGCCGATCACCTCCCCGCCATAGAAGCGCTCGGCGGCGCCGACGAAGCGGGCATCTTCCAGCAACGAGCCCAGAAACGGCGTCTCCGGTCCCAGGTTGGACCAGTTGAGCTGCTTGCGGATGCCACGCCGCTCGGTCGCGGCGACCGCCCTGACCAGGCCGCTTTCGAATTCCGCGCGCGCCGTGTCGAGCTCCCGGTCGTCGAGCACACCCCGCAGCACGACGAAGCCGAGGGTCTCGAACTGCACCACGTGGCGGTCGGTCAACATCATGAAGCTCCCGCTGCGCATCTTACCAAGTACACTTGGTTCTGCCTTCCCGATCGATCCAGGGCTGCCGCAGACCGGCACTCGGCAGGACGCTCAGCTTCCCTGAAGCGCCGGGGTGCCCTTGCGAACGCGGCCACGGTGGCGCGGCCCGCCGCGGCGCCCGCGGTCGCCACTGCGACCGTTGCCGGCGGCGCCACCGGGGGAATGACCATGCCGGCGTCGTTCCGGCGGCGGGTCGACCGCCTCGGAATCGAGGAAAGGCTGGCCCTGAATCTTCTTCAGGGCGACGCCGGTGAGCCTCTCGATGCCGCGGAGCTGCGACGCCTCGCTGGGATCGCAGAACGACAGCGCGGTCCCGGAAGCACCGGCACGCGCCGTTCGGCCGATGCGGTGCACGTAGCTCTCCGGCTCGTGGGGAAGCTCGAAGTTGATGACGTGGCTGATCCCGTCCACGTCGAGGCCGCGGGCGGCGATGTCGGTCGCCACCAGCACGCGCGAGCGGCCCGCTCGAAAACGCTCCAGCGCACGCTGGCGGGCAGTCTGCGACTTGTTGCCATGGATGGCGTCCGCCTCGACTCCCAGCTTGGAGACGTGCTCGGCGACCCGATTGGCGCGGTGCTTGGTCCGGGCGAACACCAGCACGCGGGACAGTTTCGTGTCCGCCAGCAGTTCGTGAAGCAACTTGGACTTGTCCGCGCTCTTCACGAAGTAGACGAACTGCCGCACCGTGTCGACCGTCGTGGCGGACGGGGTCACCTCGACACGCTGCGGCCGGTGCAGGATCTCCGCCGCCAGACTGGCGACGTCCGGCGGCATGGTCGCCGAGAACAGCAGCGAGCGCCGGCGGCGCGGCAACTCGCGGATGATCCTCTTGACGTCGTGGATGAACCCCATGTCCAGCATGCGGTCCGCTTCGTCGAGGACGAAGAAGGCGACGCGGTCAAGGCGAACGTGGCCCTGCTCGAACAGGTCCAGGAGGCGGCCGGGCGTAGCGATCACGATGTCGATGCGCTTGGCGAGCGCCGCCACCTGCGGGCCCTGCCCGACGCCGCCAAGGATGACCGTCTGGCGCAGGCGGAGGCCGGCGCCGTAGTCGCGGAAGTCGTCGTGGATCTGGATGGCGAGCTCACGGGTCGGAGCCAGCACCAGGGCCCGCGGCGTGCGCGGCTCGGCCCGCTCGCGGGCCTCGGCAAGCTGCTGGAGCACCGGCAGGGCGAACGCTGCGGTCTTGCCCGTTCCGGTCTGGGCGATGCCAAGCAGATCATCCCCGGCCAGGAGCCGCGGGATTGCCTGTTGCTGGATGGGAGTGGGCGCCGCGTAGCCTCTGGCTCGCAGCGCGCGGACGATGGTCTCGGTCAGGCCGAGAGACGAAAAGTTGTTCGATGACAAGAGAATGTCCCTGTGGAAGAGGATGGCGGGCCGTTACGGCCCTGCAGGTCGTCAAGGTAGCGGCGCCCAGGACGGAACGCCGCGTATCAGGAGGTAACTACCCCTTCAGGATCGCACCCGGGCGCACGCTTCGTCAACTCGACTGCGCGTAGCCGTCGGAGTTGCCCTTGCGCCAGTCAGGGACATAGCCGCTCGCGGAGCCGAAACCGTAGGACGGGCGGATCTGATTCTCGGTCCGCCATGGCCACCCCTGGCCGCCGATCACGCGGAACTCCTCCCCCCTGCCGGCAAGCCACGCCATCATGTGAGCGACGTACCGCGCCACGAAGTGCCCGCCATAGTCGGCCGTTCGCGGGTCGAAGTCGGCGTCGTCCAGCCAGTCCCGGCGCGGCGCCGAGGTGCGCCAGTAGTTGTACTTGAGCATGCGGCGGCTGCCGGATGCCACTGACGGCGCCCTGCGGTGCAGGATGCTCTGGTGGTGGATGCCGATGGTGCCGGCCGGACCGTCGCTCAGCATGCCGCCCGTCGGCTCCCCGGAGCGATCGAACCTGGCCAGGTGGCTGCCGGGCAGGATCTCGGTCGGCCCCATCTCGGGCGGCGTGTCCTGCGGGAAGTAGAACACCTCCACGAAGTGCAGCTCCGGGCCGAATACGCAGTCGGCGTCCTGGTGCCAGGTGCCGGCTTCGTCCGGACATTCCACCCGGTGCAGGCTGGCCAGGATCGGCAGGCCGACCGTGGCCCCGAGCAGCGACCGCATGATCCCCACCACCTGCGGGTTGAGCAGCACGTGCTCGATGAACCAGTCCTCCAGGAAGATCGTCGTCGGCTCGTGGCTTCCCCGGATGCGGTCCATCTCCGCGTGCGTCATCCCGTCCGGGACGAAGCCGGGATCCGCCGGAATCGCGCCGTCCAGCCAGTCACAGGCGCGCCGGTTGACCTGGTCCGGGACCACCCCGCGCAGCAGTACGCAGCCGTCGCGGCAGAAGGCCAGCACCTCCGAGTCGGTCATGGTCGGCTGGCAGTCGAAGGTCCAGGCATCGCGATCGAAACGCACGGCTTCCTCCTTTTTCCCGGACCCCGGCCCGCTCAGGCGCCGGCCCGCGCCAGGATGCCCGGAGCAAGGTCGCCGATGGACGCGCCGAGCCCGTCGTCGTCCCGCGCTCGATCCTTGACGGCGGCCTCGGTCGGCACCGGCGTATCGTACTGGTAGTCGGGCTCGGTCTGCTGGCGCTTCCAGGTCGCGCGCATTTCCCGCCAGGCGCCCACCAGCGTGCGCGGCGCAGGCAGGTCGTCGGCAATGGTGCGGCTCAGCTCGCGCAGGTTGTAGCACGGGACGCCGGCGTACATGTGGTGCTCCATGTGCCAGTTCATGCGCCAGTAGAGGAACGTGGACAGCGGGTCGAGCGTGATCGTGCGCACGCACTTGCGGAAGTCGGGAACATTGTCGCGCAGGCCGCAGTGCATGGGCGCGCCGACGAAGTACTTCCAGATGTTTCCGAAGAAGATCGGGAAGCTCACCAGCAGCGGCAGCAGCCACAGCCCTGACGCGATCCCGGCGACCGTCACCGTCGCGTGGAACAGCAGCGTGATCCGCGCCCAGCGCACGGACTTTGCGCGCTCTTCCGGATGCGCGTCGTACAGGGCCCGCACCCACTCTTCGGAGTTCGGGCCGGTCGTTTCCGGCGAGCTCTCGACGCCGGGACGGGGAAACATCCCCAGCGCAGTTCCGACGGTGGTACGCAACAGCGGGATCAGCCCCTTGGATTCGAAGCCGCCGGTGATGCTGATCGTGCAGAGCTGCAGCAGGTACAGGAACCGCAGCGAAGGCGTCTTCGGCAGCTCGACCTCGCGGTCGCCGTCAGGATGCAGGGTGTAGCGGTGGTGGTAGGTGTGGCTGAGCGCGTAGTCGTGGAAGTTGAACCACGCCAGCAGGCCGTAGACGTGCAGGAACAGGCGGTTGAGCCGCTTGGTACGGAACACGGTGCCGTGATCGAGCTCGTGGCACCCGGAGCTGAAGAAGCTGGTGACCCCTCCGTGCAGCAGGAACGCGAACGCGAACGCGACCCACAGCCGTTGCGAGAACAGGTACCAGGTCAACACACCGGTCCCGGCCGCCAGAGCCAGGTGGCCGACCGCCTGGAAGGCTCCGCGCAGATCGCTGCGCTGCATCAGCCGGCGCAGGACGGCGGGCTCGATCGGGCTGCGGTACCACCGTACCCGCAGGGTGCGGCGAACGTCGGCGAGCGGCGGATGTACGCTGGACATCGACAGATCCTCCCTGAGATCGCACCGAGCGTTTTCCGTCTCCACGCCCGTGTCAAGACAGGCGGGCACGCCCGTGCTATGAGAGGCATCGTGCAGGCGATCCGCGCCGTCGAGTTGCGCAAGCGCTACGGCGACATCCTGGCGGTGGACGGCGTCTCGATCGCGGTCGAGTCAGGCGGGATTCTCGGCCTGCTCGGCCCCAACGGCGCCGGCAAGACCACCACCGTCGAGATGATCGAGGGCCTGCGACGGCCGGACGCGGGTTCCGTCCACGTGCTTGGCCATGACCTGCGCACCGAGGTGGCGGCGGTGCGGCAACGCATCGGGGTGCAACTCCAGACGACCGCGCTGTATCCGCGGCTCACGGTGCGCGAGGTGCTGGAACTGTTCCGCACCTTCTACGCCGGAGCCACGGCCAGTGCCGACGAGCTGATCGAGATGCTCGATCTCACGGAGAAGGCGGCCAGCCTGACCCGCAACCTGTCCGGCGGCCAGGCGCAACGGCTGTCGGTGGCGCTGGCGCTGGTCAACCGACCTGAGCTGGTGTTCATGGACGAACCGACCACCGGCCTGGACCCGCAGGCGCGGCGGGCGCTCTGGGACACCATCCGTGATGTTCGCGACGGCGGCGCGACCATCCTGCTCACCACCCACTACATGGAGGAAGCCGAAGAGCTCTGCGACCGGGTCGCTATCATGGACGGCGGCTCGATCATTGCCGAGGGGCCGCCGGCCCGCCTGGTCGACGAGCACTTCCGGGAGACCGCGATCGAGCTGCCCGCCGGCGGTGACGAGCTGGGCGGCGTGGCCGGGGTCTAGCGCCTGCAGCGCGAGGGCCATGGCGTGACGCTGTATTCGTCGGACACCGGCGCGAGCTTGAGCGCGCTCACCTCCCTGGCGGCCGCGGGACGCACCGACATCGACGGCCTGCACGTGCGCCGCCCGACGCTCGAGGACGTCTTCCTGCGGCTCACCGGCCGTCACATCCGCGATTGACCTGCATGACGCCCGTCTTCGCCCTGTACCTCGCGTCGCAGAGGACCTTCCTGCGCGACCGCATGGCGTTGTTCTGGACCCTCGCCTTCCCCGTGCTGTTCATCCTCCTGTTCGGGGTGATCTTCTCCGGCTCCGGACAGGATCCGGTCGCCGTCGGCGTGGTGCGACCCGCAGGCGCCGGCGGCGCGCCGGACCCCGTGCTGGCAGCGCTGAACGGCATCCCCGCGCTCGCGGTCCACGCGGGCACGAGGGACGAGCTGATGGACCAGCTCGGCGCCGGCGACCTGCGGGTCGTGGTGGACGCGCCGGCCAGCCTGGCCGGCGACGTGGCCGGCGGCCGGGCGGTCGAGGTCGAGGTGATCTTCGACCCCACCTCGGCCTCGGCTCGCCAGATCGCCGTACCCGTGATCGGCGCCGCGCTGCGCGAGCTGGACGGCGTCATCCGCCGGCGGCCGGCGCTGATCGCCACCCCCTTCCCCACCGTCACCGCCGACCGCCTGCGCACGATCGACTTCCTGGTGCCCGGGATCCTGGCGATGGCGCTGATGCAGCTCGGCCTGTTCGGGACCGCGGCGCCGCTGGTGCAGCTCCGGGAACGGCAGGGGCTGCGCCGCCTGGGCGCCACCCCGCTGCCGCGCTCGGCGCTGCTGCTCTCACAGCTCCTGCACCGGCTGACGATCGCGCTGGCCCAGGTGGTGATCATCGTCGCCGTGGGCCGGCTGGTGTTCGGCGTGGAGATCGGCGATCGCGTGGGGCTCCTGGCCGCGTTCTGCGTGCTCGGCGCGTTGACCTTCGTCTCGCTCGGCTACCTGATAGCCGCCCTGTCGAAGACCGAGGAGAGCGTGTTCGGCATCACCTCGGTGCTCAACTTCCCGATGATGTTCCTCTCCGGAATCTTCTTCCCGCTGGAGACGATGCCGGACTGGATCCGGCCGGTGGTGCGGGCGATCCCGCTCACCTACCTCGGAGACGCCCTGCGGCAGACCATGGTGGGCGCCCCGCCCGTGCACGCGCTCGGCGTGGACGCGCTGGTGCTGGGCATCTGGCTCGCCGTCGCCGCGGTGCTTTCGGTGCGGCTCTTCCGCTGGGAGTGATCGACCTGCGACAATCGCCGCAACCTGATCGGCAAGGAGCGACTCATGGGGACAGACGGCCGCGTGGCCGGCAAGGCGGCCATCATCACCGGTGCAGCGTCCGGCATCGGCGAAGCCACCGCCCGGCTGCTCGCGCGGGAAGGCGCATCGGTCTGCGTGGCCGACGTCGACGCGGATCGTGGGCGGCAGGTGGCCGAGAGCATCGCGGACGACGGCGGCACGGCGGTCTTCGTCCGCGCCGACGTGGGCGTGAGCGCGGATGTGCTCGCCATGATCGAACGCACCGAGTCGGCGTTCGGCCGGCTCGACATCATCCACAACAACGCCATCTGGTTCCGGTTGGGGCCGGCCACCGAGCTGGACGAAGCCGACTGGGACGGCACCCTGAACGTTGGGCTGAAGGCGGTCTTCCTGGCCGCCAAGCACGGCATCCCGGTCATGCGCAAGACCGGCGGCGGCGTGATCGTCAACACCGGCTCCGTGCACTCGCTGGTCAGCTTTGCCACCCACACCGCCTACGACGCGGCCAAGGCCGGCATCCTGGGTCTCACCCGCACCCTGGCGATCGACTACGGGCCGGACATCCGGGTCTGTGCGGTGCTGCCCGGCGCGATCCTGACGCCGCTCTGGGATGGCTCGTCGGAAGAGGACCGGGAGCGGTTCGCGCAGATGGTGCCAGCCAAGCGCCTGGGCGCCGGCCGGGACGTTGCCAACGCGGTGCTGTTCCTGGCCTCGGACGAGGCATCATTCATCACCGGCACCGCCCTGACCGTGGACGGCGGCATGCTTGCGGGGACCGGCTAGGAGTTGACCGGCTAGCGCCACCTGAGCGCGGACCCGTCCGAATTGCCCGTGCGCCGGTCAGGCAGACAGCCGTCGACCGCGCTTGTCGAGTGTAACCGCGTGGGCGATCAGCGGCCCGCGCGTATCATGCAGATCCTCGCGGCGACTCACCTCCAGACCCAGGCGTCCGGCGATGACGATCAGGCGGTGCATGCCGGCGCGGTCGGGCGCGGCGGACAGCAGCTCGGCCAGTCGCGCAGACCGGTCGCGCAGCGTCGCCGCCAGGTCCGTGAGCTCGCTGCGGCATGCGGCGGCACGCGCCGGATCGGCCGCACCGCCGACCTCGTCGACGGCACCGGTCAGGACGTCGCGCAGGGTGGCGGGAACGTCGCGCAGCGTCCCGGTGGGCCACGTTGCCTCCTGAAAGCTCCCGATCCGATCCAGCCGCATGACCTCGCGCGCGAAGGCGCTCCACGCGAAACTTCGCTCACGTGCCGACGCGGCGCCCGCACTGGCAGCCAGCACCGCGAAGGCCAGATCGAGCACGGCCCCGGGAGCGAGCACCTCCTGGAGCTGTGCCAGCTCCACGCGGGCCGTGGCCACCACCGCCGACTCCTGCAGGTGGACGACGAACGCCGCCCTCCCGCCCGGCCGCAGCACGCGGCCCACCTCGGCCAGGACCTGTGGAGGATCGCCGTATTCGACGGCGAACTGTGCGGCCACCAGGTCGAAGTGCCCGCTGGCGAACGGTGTGGCCGACATCGGCGTACCGGGATGGAACGTGACGTCACAGATCGAGTCGCGGTAGCGTCCTCTCACCGCGCGGGTGGGATCGATCGCCGCGGCATCGACACCGTGTATCTCCCAGTGGATGCCGCGTGCCGCCGCGGTTCGGGCCGCCAGCAGCGCCACCGCCCCGTTGCCGCATCCCAGGTCGAGGATGCATGCCCGGTTGCCGAGCGAGGCCAACTCGCGCCGCCAGACGGCTGCCAGCGGCCCCTCGGCCGGATCGCCATACACCTCCGGCAGGGACGAGAGCGCACCGGTCGCCCAGTACCTGGTCCAGGGTGCGGCGCCGGGCTGCGGGCTCAGCGGATGGACCACTCCCCGGCGTGCCGGTACGCGGCGGCGTAGCGCGTACCGGTCGCCACGCGGGCCGGCCGGCCGCCGTCGATGGAGTCGATCGCGGCGCTCAGCAACGCGAACACCTTGAGGTTGTTCCTGCCGCTGAACGACGGCTCCGGGCCGCCCGAAAGGTAGTCGTGCCAAGCATCGTAGAACACCTGCCACGAGTCGACGTTCCCAAGGTCGGCGTCCACGGCGTCGCGCCGGGCGAACTTCCCGCCGCGCTCGGCGAACTCGTACTCCATCTCGTCGTTGCTCATGTGGATCCCGCGGCAGCGCAGCACCCCCCTGGAGCCCTCGATGCGGAGCTCGTAGTGATCGCTCTGCGAGGAGAACCCGCCGTGGTAGAGGACGTGCAGCCCGCCGGCGCAGCGGATGAGGGCGTTGACCATGCACGGGCCGGCATACACCGACCATGAGGGCCGGAACCCGTCGCAGGCGATGCTCTCCGGGGCGTGCTCGGGGAAGATGGCCATGAGGCTGTCGAAGTGGTGGCACGACATCTCGTAGAGCGCCGGCTGCGGCAGCGTGGTGAGGTTGAGCGCCTTGTGGCGCGGCTTGGAGTTGAGAAAGGTCACGCTCTCGGGCGTCCCCAGCTCGCCGCCGGCCACGAACCGGCGGACCGCCTGATAGTGCCGGTTGTAGCGCACCTGCTGGCCGACCGACAGCGACCGGCCGGCGCGTTCGGCGTGCTCGACCAGCGCTGCCGCCTCATCGAAGTCGTTGGTGATCGGCTTCGCCACCAGCACGTCCAGCCCGGCGTCGATGCAGGACGTGCACTGGCGATAGTGCCACTCCGAAGGCGTGTTGATGACCGCAACGTCGGCCTCGGCGGCCTCGAGCGCGGCGTCAAGGTCCTGGAACAGCGCGCGGTCCGGCAGCCCGAGCAACGCCTGCCCCCGGATGAGCGCCTCGTCGCGGACATCGACGATGCCCGCGACCTCCGCCCACGGCTGACGGGCGATGCCGGGCGTCATGACCCTGGCGATCCCGCCCATACCGACGACGATGCACCTTCGCACGCTGTCGCCCGGCATGGCCGCGCACTCTGCACCGCGGCGGCGCCCGCTGCCAAGTCGCCCGCGCTACACTCCACTACACTGCCGGCGCAGCATGGAACCCATACCCCACATCGACATCGGCGGCGACCGGCGCATCGAGGCGATCCTGCGGGATCCTGCCAACGCCGTGGTCGAGGCGGTCACCTGCGAGACGCTGGGCGGCTGGGTGCCCGACATCGGGCTCACCACCTACTCCCACCGGAGCATCTACCGGCCGCCGGTCCTGGCGCGGTCCGGACTCGCGACCACCCTGGCCCATCGCTTCTGGCGCACCAGCCAGGGACTCATGGACCACACCGGGACCCGCTGGATCGGCGTGCTGATCTACGACCAGCAGGGCGAGCAGTGCCCGATGGAGCTGCAGGTGGCCGGACGCGCCGTGGGCCGTCTGGAACCCGCCCGCCACGACAACCGCCGCCACCTCGTCGTCGCCGATCGGGAGGTGGAGTTCTTCGGCGGCATGGAGGTGTTCCAGCTCACCGCGCCGGGGCCGGGCACCTACCGGATCGAGGCCCTGGTCTTCCTGGCCGCCCGCCCGGAGCCGGGCAGCTTCGCGCCGACCGTCCGACACCTCACCGCGTATTCGCGAGCGGGCAGCACCGAGATTCACTTCATCACCGACCACGTGGCACGCGCCGAGGTGGTCGCCAGATCCGGTGAGACGGTCGTGGGCCGGTCGCGTTCGGACCGGCTGACCAAGCTCCACGCTGTGGCGCTAAAGAACCTGGCCGACGGCGACTACCGCTGCGAGGTGTCGGCCACCGGTATCACCGGCGAGACGGAGCGAAGGTCGCTCGATGTCTCCGTCCGCGACGACACCGTTTCCCCTTCCCTCCCCGTCCACGCCGGGCGGGAGGCGTCGGTGCCGGTCGAGATCGTCGACCTGTCGGGAGCCGGCCAGGCAGCGGCGGGAATGCCGGCGACCTTCGGTGTTCCCGTGCCCCGCGGACGGCTCCCGCGGGCACTGACCGGCCGGCTGCAGGCCGGCGGCGTATCCACCCCCGCCCAGTGCCGGGTCCACTCGCCGTGGCCCGACGGCAGCGCCCGCTGGGTGCTGGTGGACGCGGTCGTCCCGGCACCGCTTCCGCCGGACGGTC
>JAPOQV010000599.1 GCA_026710565.1 Spirochaetaceae bacterium
CGGCGGCGCATCCCGGCGCTGGCCGGTGCGGCGGGAGCGTGCGGCCGGAGCTGCCTGTACACGATGGCGCCGGATGCGCACTTCCTGATCGACCGCGTGCCGGGGACCGAGCGCCTGGTGGTGGCCGGCGCCGGCAGCGGCCACGCGTTCAAGTTCGGCGGGGTGCTCGGCCCGCTGGTCGCCGCCGTGGTCGAGGACCGCCCGGATCCGGCGGGCGCGCCGCTGCGCATCGGCGGCCGGCTGTCGTGAACTTCCCGCAGCCTGAACGGATCGATTTGAAAGCCGGCTTCCAGTCCCTGTCGCCGCCGGCGCGGTCCATGGCGCTGGCCTGCGGGGTCCTGACCCCTCTCACCTTCGATGCCTCGGACCTGGCACGCATACTCCGGTCCGCGGGCATCAAGTCGGACGGGCGCTCCTTCACCGTCACGCTCGTCAAGAAAACCGTCGAAGAACTGGAACGGAGCGGCGTCATCGACCGCTCCGATCAGCGCTCGCGGATGGCAACCGCACCGCAGTGGACGCCGTGGCTGACCATGGAAGCGCACCGTGCCGACCTGCTGGAGCGAATCCAGACCGCCTACGACAAGGCGATCCCCTCCTACTACGGCTACGGACGGCCGGGCCGGGAACCGATGAGGCTGCGCTGCGCCGCGGTTGCCGGTCGTTTCGACCTCCTGCCCCACGGCATGGAGCCGTCAGAATGGGGATTCCTGGCTCAGCCCGGCGCGGCCGTACTGCTCGGCACCCTGCCAGAGCAGCACCGCGATGCCGCGCTCAGAGGCTGTCTGGACGAGGTGATCGGCGCCGCCGCATCCCCCGAGCCCACCGTGGCCGCGTGCCGGGAGCTCGCTTCAGGCCTCGAGCCGTTCGCGGTGGACATCGCCTTCATCCGCATCCTGCAGGGACGTCTGGACGACGCGCCGGCCATCTTCGCCGAGCTGCCTGCGCAGCGGCAGGACAGCAGCGCGGTGCGCACCGGACGCGCCGCCGTGGATGCCCTGGTCTCCACCCTGCGCGGCGATGACGAGTCGGCACTCCGTTCCATCGAGGCGGCCGTCGCGGCCCGCAGAGCCGCCGGCGGGAGAGACGCGTCGGTGCCGGAGTCGACCCCTTTCGTCCTCTCCCTGCTCTCACTCGTGCGCACCGATACGCCGTCCAACCGAATCCTGGTCGCGGACCTCCTGAACGCGGGCCGCCGGCAGCGGTTCGCACCGCGGGTCCTGGAGACGGTCGCCGCCGCCACGGAGCTCCGCGCCGGCATGAAACCCGCCAGGGACAGCGAGTTCGCGCCCGACCTTCGCGCGTTGCTGGGCGGATGGGTCTGCTGCTGGGCGAAACGCGTCATCACTCCCTACCTCGGGTCCGATGCGCGTTCCGCATTCGGCGGGTACCTCGATCGTGTCGCAGCGCATGGTTTCTCGTGGGCGCTGGCCGAGTGTCTGGCGGTCATAGGCCAGGCCGGCGCGACGCTGAACCCACGCCGCCGGTCGCCGGCGGCCGCAGCCAAGCAGGCGGAGGCGATGCACCGGCAACTCGGCACGCAGACGCTGGCAACGCTGGTGCCGGCGTCCGCGCGATGGGAGTACCCGCTCAGAACGCTGGAGCAGTTCGCGTTCGAGACCCGCGGCAAGACGGCCAAGGCCGGCACGGATACCGCGCCCGGCCGCCGGCGCCGGCTGGCATGGGTAGTGACGCACGACGGAGACGCCGTCACCGTCACCCCTCGGGAACAGCGCGGCTCCGCGAACGGCACGTGGTCGAAAGGCAGCGTGCGGTCGCTGACATGGCTGGCCAATTCGGCCGACGGGACCGAATTCCTGCAGGCACAGGACCGCGCTGCGGCCGAAGTGATCAAGCGCGAACGGTTCGGTCTGCAGACGCCGTCGCAGTCCCGCTTCGCGAAAGCGGTGCTGCATGAGCTCATCGGCCATCCCCACGTCTTCAACGCGGCCGGCGATGTAATCGACGTCGTCCGCGGCGAGCCGGAGCTGGTCATCGAGCGCCATTCGCGCGGCGTGCTGGCCACCATCGTGCCGGACGACTGGGATCAGGAGCGCTACCACGCCCGCATGGTGGACGAACGGCGGTGCGTGGTGATCCGGTTCACGCCCGAGCACCAGCAGTTGCGGAAGATCATCCCGAAGGGGGGCTTGAAGTTGCCGGCCAAGGCCGGTCCCCGCCTGCTGGAGGCCGCGGCGGCGCTCGTGCCCGTCCTGCGCGTTCATGGCGGGGTCGAGGGCAGTGCCGGCTCCGCGCGCCGCATCGAGGCGGACGTGCAACCCAGGGTACGCCTGGAGCCGTTCGACGCCGGGCTGGCCGCGAGGGTGGTGGTCGAGCCGATCCCCGGCTCCGACACGTGCTTCGCACCCGGCGCGGGCGGCGCGCTGGTGTTCGCTCAGCAGGCCGGCGAGCCCGTGCAGGCTCGGCGCGATCTGGCGGCCGAACGGACGGCGGCCGAGCGCATCGCGGCGGCGTGTCCACGGCTCGCCGGCAGCGATGCGGCGCCGTGGTCGGTCGAGCTGCCCGATCCGGCAGGCGCGCTGGAACTGCTGGAGCAGCTCGACGCAGCCGCCGCGCCGTGCCTGTGGCCGCAGGGCGAGCGGTTCAAGATCGTACGGCGCGCCAACATACGCCAGTTCGGGCTGAAGATCAGGACGGCCGACGACTGGGTGCAGGCATCCGGTCAGCTCCGCATCGACGAGCGGCGTACGCTCAATCTGAAACAGTTGTTCGCGTTGCTGGACGCCAATCCCGGCTCCCGGTTTCTGGAATTGGAGGAGGGCGAGTTCCTCTCGCTGACGGCGTCGTTCCGCCGCCAGTTGGACGATCTGAACAGCGTGTCCTCCGCGGCGGCGCGCGGCGCACGGCGCCTGCATGCGGTCGCCGCGCTCGCCCTGGCGGAGTGGATCGATGAGACCCGGCTGGACGCGGACGAGGAGTGGCGCGCACGGCAGCAGCGGCTGCGGGACGCGCAGGAGTGCGAGCCGGAGGTGCCGAGCACGCTGCAGGCGGAGTTGCGCCCCTATCAGCAGGAGGGGTTCCGCTGGCTGTCGCGCCTGAGCCGCTGGGGCGCAGGGGCCTGCCTGGCCGATGACATGGGGCTCGGCAAGACCGTGCAGGCGCTCGCGCTGCTGCTGGAGCGCGCGGCGGGCGGACCGGCGCTGGTGGTCGTGCCGACCTCGGTCGTCCCGAACTGGATCGAGGAGGCGCGCCGCTTCGCGCCGACGCTGCAGGTGCGGGCGTGCACCGGCGCCGCGGCCGCACGCGCCTCCCTGCTCGCGGATCTCGGGCCGTTCGACGTGGTCGTCACCACCTACGCGCTGCTGCACATCGACGCGGAGCGGCTCTGCGGGATCGAGTGGCACAGCGCGGTGCTCGACGAGGCGCAGGCGATCAAGAATCCGGCCGCCAAACGCTCGCGCGCCGCCCGTGGCCTCGCGGCCGGATTCCGCATGGTCACCACCGGAACGCCGATCCAGAACAGCCTCACGGACCTGCACTCGCTGTTCACCTTCATCAACCCGGGCGTGCTGGGTTCTCTCCAGCAGTTCCGGCGCACCTTGGCCGCGCCCATCGAGGAAGACGCGAACGGCGCGGCGCGGGCACGGTTGCGGCGCCTGGTGGCGCCGTTCGTCCTGCGCAGGCTCAAGGCGGAGGTGCTGGAAGACCTGCCGCCGCGCACCGAGATCACGCTGCACGTGGAGCTGTCGCCGGCCGAGGCGTCGTTCTACGAGGCACTGCGCCGGCGGGCGGTGGAGGATCTGCAGGCACAGCGCGCCCGGGAGTCCGACGACGACGAGGGCCGGATGCTGATCCTGGCGCACCTGACGCGACTGCGGCGCGCGTGCTGCAACCCGGCCCTGGTGGACCCGTCCGGCGCTCCGGCCAGCTCCAAGCTCGCGATGTTCGCCGAGACCATCGCCGAGCTGCTTGTCAACCACCACAAGGTGCTGGTGTTCTCGCAGTTCGTCGGCCACCTGAAGCTGCTGGAGGCGTACCTGAAGGAGGCGGACATCGGCTATCAGTACCTCGACGGCAGCATCTCCGTCGGCGCGCGCCGCGAGCGGATCGCGGCGTTCCAGGGCGGGCAGGGGGACGTGTTCCTGATCTCGCTGACGGGGGGCGGGGTCGGCTTGAACCTGACCGCCGCCGACTACGTGATTCACATGGACCCCTGGTGGAATCCGGCGGTCGAGGATCAGGCGTCGGACCGCGCCCACCGCATCGGTCAGACCCGCCCGGTGACCATCTACCGCCTGGTCACCAGGGGCACGATCGAGGAGCAGATCGTCGACCTGCACCACCACAAGCGCGAGCTCGCCGAGCGCCTGCTTGCGACCGGCGGCACGCCCACCCGCCTGGACCCCGCCGAGCTGCTGGCGCTGCTGCGGCAGCCGCTCTCGTCCGCTCCGGTGAGGGGAGAAGGACAAGGCGCCGGCGACCGGCTCGGAGGCGGCGGCGATGCCTGAGCACCACCTCGCGCTCCTGCGCGGCATCAACGTGGGCGGCAACGTGCTGTTCCGTGCGCGAGCTCGCCGCTCTGCTGGACGAGCGGTAGCTGCATGAAGAACTACGTCGTGGAGAACTTGACGCGCTACCGGAAGGTGGGCGACCGCGTCGTCGACGTGAGGGCGGAGCCGAAGCACGGCGGCACGGACCACCCGGACTTCTCCTCGCGCGGCTTTCTGGAAGACGTGATCCCCCGGCTCCGGTTCGGCGGGGAGCGGCCCACGGCGCTGGAGCTGGGAACGGGGGGGGGGCCGGGCGCGCTGTTCCTGGCCGCCCATGGCTTCCGGGTGCACGGCATCGACCTGATCCCGAAGGCGATCGAGCAAGCCCGGCGCAACGCGTCGGCGCGCGGCGTCGAGGCGGCCTTCGAGGTCCGGGACGTCACCCGCATCCCGCACGCCGGGCCGGCGTACGACCTGATCGTCGACAGCTACTGCCTGCAGGGCATCGCGCTCGACGCGGACCGGGACGCGGTGTTCCGCGCCGTCAAGGCTCGGCTGGATCCGGGCGGCTACTACGTGGTCAGCACCGCGATGTACGAAGCCCACCGCCACCACCCCGAACGTCACGTGGTGGACCGCGCGACGGGCCGGAGGTTCGACGGCTTCGACGACGACTGCCTGTACGACCCGCACACCGATCTGTGCTACTGGCCGTACGACGGCGAGGCCGAGATCGACGGCGCCATCACCGTCGGCGGGGCGCACTTCTTCCCGGCCCGCCGGTATCGCAACGGTCCGCGGCTGCGGAAGGAAGTCGAGTCCTACGGCTTCGAGGTGCTCCTGCAGAGCGGCGAGTGGGGCGAGAACCTCGTCGCCGTCCACCGCGGCAGAGGTGTCCGTCCACATGACGCTTCCCACGGTGGGGCCAGGGCCTTGCGTGCGGAGGGGTCACTTCATCTGTTGAATCCCGCCCCATCGTCGCCAAACCTGCAAGTTCGCTTGGCACCGCCAGCCTGATGAGACTGTACCGAACAGCGCTCGGGCCGCCTCATGGTCACGGGCGGCCGAAAGCGTGGCGGCCGTTCTGTGCATTGACGTAGATGAGGAGGCGTGAGACCCGATGCAGACAACGACGGCTCGGCCCCTGAGCCGCCTGCCCGACCGCGTGCTGCTCGCCCGCACCCGACAGCTCGTCGATCGGGAGCGGCATCTCCACATGGAGATCGTCGACCACCTGCGCGAGATCGAGGACCGCGACCTGCATCTGGCGCGCGGCTTCTCGACGCTGTTCGACTACGCGGTCAACGAGCTGGGCTACAGCAACGGCGCCGCCTGGCGGCGCACGCTGGCGATGCGGCTGTGCCGGCGGATGGCCGACGTGCGTGCGCGGTTGCGGAACGGCTCGCTGACGCTGAGCACCGCGGCCCAGTTGCAGAGCGCTTTCGAGCGGCAGGAGCGCAAGCGGCGGCGCGCATGGGCGCAGCAGCAGAAGCGGCGGTCGGAGCAGGCGGCGGCCTCAACGACGGCACCCGTGGCGGCGCGGGACGGGCAGTCGACGGACCGGTTGCCTGTCGGGACGGCGGCGTCACCGCCGCACGCGGCCGGGTCCGTCCGGGTGCAGGTTCCGGTGGTGGTGCTGGACGCCACGGGACAGCGGGAGCTGGTCAAGCAGGCCACCGGCAAGAGCTCGCGCCAGGTCGAGGAGCTGCTCGCATCGGTGGACCCCAGCCTGACGTCGCCACGGGAGCAACTGCGGGCGCGCGGCGACGGCACGTGGACGTTCACGGTGGTCGTCGACCGGGAGTGCCGGCAGGGGCTGGATCATCTCAAGGCCCTGTTGTCCCACGTCGACCCGGCGATGTCGTACGGGCAACTGGTGAACCGGCTCGTGCAGGATGAGCTGCGACGTCGCGACCCCAGCCTGCACGGCCCGACCGGACGCGATACCCGGCCGGCGCCCACGGCCAGCGCTCCTTCGGCGTCGGAGCGGGAGGCGCAGCCTGTCCACAACGGCGGGACGGCCGAGGCTGTTTCGACGGCGAAGCGCGTTGCTCCGGACGGCGGTACGGATCCTTCGGAGCCGAACCAACCGGGGACCGGCGATGCCGGCCGCCAGCAGCCGGCACC
>JAPOQV010000600.1 GCA_026710565.1 Spirochaetaceae bacterium
CGAGGCCACGCCCCTCCCTGGGGGCCCGCCCCCACCCGCGGGCGGGTGGCCTCGCCCACGCCCGGGGCGCCGCCGGGGCCCAGGTCGCCGGCGGCCAGCCGCTGCGAGCCGCAGCAGTCCACTTCCTCCCCGGCGGTCCCGGCGAAGATGAGGTCGCGCTGCAGGCGTACTCCGGCTCGCGCCAGCGCGGCGCAGGCCATCGCCAGGGCGGCGACGCCGCCCTTCATGTCGACCGTGCCGCGGCCGTGCAGCACGCCGCCCTCCACGACCGCCGCGTGCGGGTCGTGGCGCCACTGCTCGCGCTCCACCGGCACGGTGTCGAGGTGGCCGTTGAACAGGAGCGCGGGCTCGTCGCCGTTGCCCCGCCAGCGCGCCACCACGTTGGCCCGGCCCGCGGCGAAGCGGTCCAGCTCCACCTCCAGCCCGGCCTCCCGCAGCCACCCGCCGAGGAACTCGGCCACCGGCGCCTCCCGCCCCGGCGGGTTGCAACTGTCGATGCGGATCAGCCGGCGCAGCAGATCGCCCAGCTCGGCTTCAGGGATCGCAGGTCCGATCACGTCGCGGCCCCGGCGGCCTCGATGCGGGCGATCGCCGCGCTGATGTGGCGGACGCTGTGCTCGACCATCACCGCCAGCGCCCGCCGCCCGCGCTCTCGATCAGCCCGGCTCGGCTCGCCCCACACGCCGCTGGGGCTCAACTGGGCCATGGTCAGGTAGTCGAACGCCTCGACCGGGCTGTCCGGCACGGCGTCGGGGACGGTGCCCTTGATGGTGTCCGGTGCGATCTCCATGATCAGCGACGCCTCGAAGCCGCCGGCGTGGGCCTCGTTCGCGAAGTTCGGGAAGATGCGTTCAAGCTCCGCGGCGGCCAGGGTGAACGGCTGCACGAACAGCGCGCGGCCGGCATCGGTGCTGCGGTTGATCTCGCGCACCGCCGGCCGCAGGATCAGGTTGCCGCCGTGCATGTTGAGCAGCACCACGTAGCGGAAGCCCTGGCCGATCAGGTCCAGGGACAGCTCCTTGACCACGGTCAACAGCGTGCTCGGGCTGAGCGACACCGAGCCGCGGAAACCGGCGTGCGCCTCCGAGTTGCTGAACGGCAGCACCGGCAGCAGGAAAGCATCCAGCCGTTCCGCCACTCCGCGCGCCACCGCCTCCGCCTCCAGCGAGTCGGTCGCCAGCGGCAGATAGCTGCCGTGCTGCTCGGTGGCGCCGACCGGCAGGATCGCCAACTCCGTGCCGCTCGCCGCCAGTTCCGCGGATGTGTTGCAGGCGTCCAGGATAGGGCTGGGGTAAGCGAACCCTCACGGTTTGTCAAGGTTGCGCGCGGGACCGTACTGTTTCCGGTGCCTCAGTGGCTGCCGTCGGTCCGCAGGGCCGCATGCCGTTTGTCGATTAGTTCGTCTGTGCGCTCGCGGCGGAACGCCAGAAATTCGGGAACGTGGTCCATGCCGCCCACGGGCGCGCTCCAACGGAAGTTGTCGAGCGCCCAACTCGGGTCTTCGCAGGGCTTTACCGCCAGAGGTGGCGGAACGACGCGGCATATGCCGCCGTAGAGCTGCAGCGCACGCCTCTGGATCAGGCTTCGCAGCCTGGGCGAGAAGTCAGTAGGCCTCAGGAAAGCCCCCGGCGCATAAACCGAATTCGCCGCGCTCGTGAACAACCCGTATAGCGGTGCCGGATCGTCCGTGTGCGGCGGGAGGTCCAGCTCGTCCCGCCACCGGTTCCCATGCTCCTTATGGTCGAAGAGGTGCGCAAGCTGGTAGCCATCCGGCCCTTGCTTGCGAAACGGTTTGCCAGTGAAGACGAACGCCCACAGATGCTTCGGGTAGTCGTTGTCGTCGAGCGCAAGGCATTGCGAGGGAGCTTCATCCGGCGCGGCCCGTCGCCGGAACACCGCAATCTCCGTGCTTCCGGCATAGCGCCGGACCCCTGGAAAAGCGCAGGGCGAACCTTCCCAGAGATAAATGGCGGGATCTATGCCGAGTGCTGCCAGCCGGGAGCGCCACTCGGCCCCTATACGTCGATTGTCTTCGGCGACCGCGCAGACGATGCCGGGATCGAGGAACCGCACGAACGGTGCGGTCGCCTGGGCAAGATCAAGGAGGTCCTCGTCTTTCGGCTGGCGCCAATCCGGCCAGTGCGCTGCCGTTCGCCGGGTCGGCCGCTCCTGCGGCCGCCGCTTCGCCGGAACTCCGGCCGAATCGACCGTTGCGTTGTCCCCATTCCGGAAGGCGCGATAGAGGCCAACCGCGCTCTTCAGCGTTGCCGTGCCGTTGTAGACATGGCCATCAATGGGGATTCGGTGCTTCGGCTCTCCTGGATTCAGCCGGTCCAATAACCCGCTCAGCCCGTCCGCATCGTAATGGCCGTCCAGATCGCCCTCAAAGTGCCCGACTCGCCTGCAGTTGCTGATTCGACTTCCAACGGTCCTGGCGCTCAGTTTCCGTTCGACGCGCAACCAGACTTTGAATCGTTCCTCGCGCATCCTGTTCACCTAATCCGATGCCGCCACCGCCGGGGGTCGATGTTGACAGCATGACCCCACATTCCCCGCTCGGACTGTCGCGCTTCCCGCTCTATGTGCTTGTAGCGGTCGCTATAGGCAGCGATCGCGTGTCCTTCCCGGACGAGCCACTCCCCGACGTCCTTGCCGTTGCAGGTTACGATGCCGACCGCACGTCCAAATTGGTCATAATCCTCGATCGTAACGTGGACTCGCTTGCCGCCGATCTCGCGGATCAAGGCGCTCTTCACACGCTTTCCATGTCCGAACCAGTAGCCGTCCTGGTGCTTGGCCCGCTGATCCCACTCGGGCGCGTCGAGACCGGCGAGCCGTACTTCCTGCCCGGATACGCGAATCCCGTCGCCGTCGGTGACATAGGCTTTCCCGGCGAGAGTGCCCGTGCGGCGTTGTCGGCGGGGATGGCGTCGCTTGGGCGGGCGCTTCCTGAACAATTCCCGGAGAACCACCCACCCCGCGACGACAAGGAGGAGAAAGGCCAAAAGTTCCATCGTTCGTGTTTACTCGGCTCCGTTTCGTGTTCGGCGACTATAGCAGTCGGGTCAGCTCCGTCACCGGGGTCAAGGTCGCGGTCTGTTGACGGGATGGACAAATCACGATAGACAAATCAAATGACAACCAGATCCGTTTGCGAGAATCCGATGCGAATGAACGTCAGAGCAGCGTCGGCCCTTGCCGGCCTGGCATTGGTCATGCTGGCGAGCGGGGCTGCCGGGGCCACCCCGACTGCCGCCCAAGTCAAGGACGATGCAAACCTCAAGGCCTTATCTTCCTCAAGAGTGGCGAGCCGTTCATCCACGGGAACGATCGCGAGGCGGAGAGCAAGAATCTGACCGGCGTCGAGGACGAGCGCGGAACCAGGGTCGTCGAGGAACTCCTTGCGGCCGCTGCCCGGGGCGGCGGTTTCGTCAAATACCACGACGGAGGGCCGAAGACGGCATACGCACTCGAATACATTTCCGGGATCACCGCAAGAGATTTCGTGCTGGTCGGCGGATACTCGCAGGACGTCTCCGATGTCCCGATCCTGACCGCAGATCTACCGAAGCCCGCCGTCGTCGCATCGCAGGTCAAGGACCGCGAGACGCTCATCACGTTCGTCGAGGAAGCGGCCAAGGCGTACCGCGAAGCCGTCATGTCGGAGGGCTACAGCGGCCTCACCAGGGTCAGAAACGCCTTCCGGGAGGAAGGAGGGGACTGGAAGTCAGGCTCCATCTACCTGTGGGTCGTGAGTGGCGGGGGCGTTACCCTGTTTCACGGATCGGAGCCGTATCGCGAAGGCAAGCCCACGGACATGGTGAGAACAGACTCCCAGGGGATCAAAATCGCGGAGGAGCTGATCGGAGGTGCGCGGCGCGAGGGTCGGAAGTTCCTGCGATATCACTACGACAACCCGGCCATCGAGGGCGACGAGGAAACCGGTTCCCCGAAGTTCGGCTACGCGGTGAGCTTCCCGGTGGCCAACACCGACCAGAGGGCTGTCATCGGCTCCGGCATCTATATCGACACAGACGGCGAGTGACGCTCCCCCTCTGCGCATCCGCCTGCGGCATGAGCGGTCAGGAAGCGCGCTAGGGACGCCCTTCGGCGCGCGGTGCTCACACGCGACGCATCATCGAATGGGTCGGTGATCCGCGGTAGGATTCTACGGGATGAGCGAAATGACGTGCGCCGCCACACCGACTTCGGGAGCCGGACGGCCGCGGTTTGCGCTGGTGGGGTGCGGGGACTTCGGCAAGCACCTGGCCGGCTACGCCGTCGAGCATGCCGAGCTGGCGGCGCTGTGCGATCCCGATGCCGGCAACCTCGCCGCTACGGCCGCTGCGCTGGGTACCGGTGTGCCCCGCTATGGCGACTACCGCGAGTTGCTGAGGCGCGAGCGCGTCGACGCGGTGCTGGTGACCGCCGCCAACCACGTACACGCACAGATCACCGTGGCTGCCGCCGAGGCCGGCGTGCACGTGTTCTGCGAGAAGGCGATGGCGCGCACGGCGCGGGAGTGCTGGGAGATGGTGGCGGCGTGCCGGCGGCACGGCGTGAAGCTGATGGTCGGTCACAAGCGGCGGCTGCGGCCGCCCTGGGCGCGGATGGTGGAGCTGACCGCCGACGACCTGCTCGGAGCGCCGTTGTCGATCACGGTGGCGCAGTACACGGACAACCGGCCCTACGAGTTCTTCGACACCTGGTGGTCGGACCCGGCGCGGAGCGGCGGCTTCTTCCACATGCACGGCGTGCACGTGATCGACTGGTTCCGCGCCATGTGCGGCGGCGCCCGCGACGTGCACGCCGTGTCCGGGCCTCAGCACGATCCCCGCTACGGGTTCCGCGACATCGTGCACGCGACCTACCGGTTCCACTCCGGCGCGGTCGCGACCATCGTCGGGGGCCTGTCGTTTCCGCTGCACCAGTTCCGCGAGTCGCAGGGGCCGTGGGGCGAGTGCCGGCACGGCGGCTTCAAGCTGGTGCCGTCCCTCGACCACATCGACCTGTACTGGCAGCGCCTCGACGCCGCGACCGCGCAGCACGAGCGTTTCGACGATCTGGGCTTCGCTCATGCCTACCGGCGCGAGATCGGCGACTTCTTTCGCTGGATCGGCACCGGCGCCGAGCCGTGTCTCACCTGGGTGGAGGGGCTGCGCTGCGTGGAGTTGATGGAGGGCGCGTACCGCTCCGCGCAGCAGGACGGCCGCGTGGTCGAGTTCCCGCTGCACCCGGAGCTGGAGCCGTGACCGCATGGGCCGCATGAAGATCACGGACGTACGCTGCTCGGTGGCGGCCGTGCCGCGTCCCGGCGGCGGCGCGCACCGCAACTGGGTGTTCGTCCACGTCGACACCGACGCCGGCCTGCAGGGGCTGGGCGAGGCGACCACCGAGCATCACGAGCAGGCGATCAAGGCGCACGTGGAGAGCGAGCTCAGGCCGCGCCTGCTGGGCATGGACCCGGCCGGGATCGAGCGCATCTGGCAGCTCGGCTTCCGCGAGTTCTGGTGGCGCCGCGGGGTCGTCCACGGCAGCGCCATGAGCGGCATCGACCAGGCACTGTGGGACATCGCCGGAAAGGCGGCGGGGCTGCCGGTGTTCAAGCTGCTCGGCGGCCGGGTGCGCGAGCGGGTGCGCTGCTATATTCGCTTTGGACCCGAGTTCTACGGCGTGGAGCTGGAGGATGCGGCCCGCCGCGCGCTGGAGCTGGGGTTCGACGCCTTCAAGCACGGCTTCGGCAGCGTCACCCGGCCGTACGACGCCCAGCGCCAGGCGGAGGTGGCGGTGGCCGAGGTGGGCCGGCTGCGGCAGGTCCTCGGTGATGAGACGGCCCTGATGGTCGACGCGGCCGGCATGTTCGATCCGCAGTCCGCGCACCGGCTGCTGCAGGGGCTGGAGCCGCTCGCCCCGCTGTTCGTGGAGGAGCCGACCAACCAGGACACGGTGGCTCCCACGGCGCGGCTCAAGCACAGCTTCCCGGGGATCAGGATCGCGCTGGGCGAGCGCATGGTCTCGCGCTGGGACTTCCGCGCCTGGTTCGAAGGGGAGGCGATCGACGTGTGCCAGGCGGACATCAGCCACGCCGGGGGCATCAGCGAGCTGCTGCGCATCGCCCACTACGCGGAGGTCTACGGCATCCTCATGGCGCCGCACAATCCGTACGGACCGGTGGCGCTGGCTGCCTCCGCGCAGGCGGCGTCCGCGATCCAGAACTTCCTGATCCTCGAGCACTGCCCCCTGCAGCCGTGGTTCGACCGCCTGCAGCGGGAGCCGCTGCCGGTGACCGGCGGCCATATCGACGTGGACGAGCTTGCGCGGCGGCCGGGACTGGGGGTGGAGCTGGACGATGAGGTGCTCGCCGCGATGGACGGCCACACGCCGCTGGATCCCGGGCGCTACGAGTTGCCCGACGGCGGCACGCCGCTACTCTGAGTGGCCATGCACCGGATACCGGCCGTGCCCCGCTTCGACAACGAGAAGATCGTCCACATCCCCGGGGTGGACCACCCCGAGTCGCTGGCGGTCGGCCCGCGCGGGGAGCTGTACACCACCGGCACCGGCTGCCAAGTGTACCGGGTCGACGTGGCGGCCAACCGCGCGGAGCAGTTCGCCGCCACCGCCAACCGCTGTCTGGGCCAGGCGGTCGATGCCGCCGGCAACCTCTACTGCGCCGAGATCGGCCTCGGCGCCGTGGTCAGGGTCACGCCGGACGGGGCGGTCTCCACCTACGCCACCGGACCGGAGGGGCGGCCGCTTCTCTGCGCCAACTACCCGGCCTTCGACCGCCGCGGCGTCCTGTACCTGTCCGACAGCGGCGACTGGTCAGGCGCCGTCAACGGCCGGCTCTACAAGATCGAGCCCGGCGGCGGCGCCGCGCGCCTGTGGTACCCGGGCGCGGTCGACACGCCCAACGCCATCGCCCTGGACGCCGACGAGCGCTACCTGTACCTGGTGGAGACCTTCGGCGCGGGCATCGCCCGCGTGGCGATCGAGGACGACGGTTCCGCCGGCGGCTTCGAGCGCGTGCTGCACATGCCGCGCCACGTGCCGGACGGCATCGCCTTCGACGAGCACGGCCGGCTCTGGATCGCCTGCCACCGCCCGGACGCCATCTACGTGTTCGATCTGGACAGCCGCCGCCTGGAGCTGTTCGCCGAGGACTGGATGGGAGAGGCCCTGCGCGGCCCGACCGACGTCGCCTTCGCCGGCCCGGAGCGCGACATCCTGTTCGCCGCCTCGCTGGACAACCTGGTCATCCACCGCTTCGACGGCGTCGGCGTACGCGGCCTCCCTCTCAACCACCCGGCCGTCTGATCTGACGAGACTACGCCGCGAGGCGGTCGCGGGTGGCTCGCAGGAAGCGGATGCAGTACTCGTTGATGCTGGCGATGGCGCCGCGGTCGGAGTTGTCGGCGGCGACCGATGCGTACGCCTGCACCGCCCCCGTGAGGTGGGCCAACGCGCCGGTGGCGTTGGCCAGTGCGTCGCTTGTGCGGCCGGCGGCTTCGGCGATACCGCCTTCGCGGGTGGCCGCCACCGCATCCAGGTAGCCGACCGCGAAGCGCAGCCGCTCCGCGTGGTAGCGCGCGAACGGCTGCCCCGCCGGACGTGCCAGGGCGATCGCTTCCTCGATCCGCAGCAGTGCCGCGGCATAGCGCTCGCGCACGTCGCGCAGCTCCGCCGACAGCGGCTCGCCCGCCTGCCAGTGCTTCTCCATCATCCCCGGCACGGGGAAGGAGAACCCCATGCCGTGGCGGTCCAGGTCGTCGGTGATCGCATCCACCTGCTGCCACGCCGCCACCAGAGGGGCTGCCGCCTCCTCGCCGCAGACACCCACGGCCAGCTCCCGGTACGCCGCCTCCGGCGTGCAGTCGCCGTCCCAGCAGGAGCGCGCCATGTAGCGCATCGTCGGGTCCAGGTCGCCGATCATCCAATGGCGGGTGCTGAACCCGCTCCAGCCGTCGGTACGCATGCGCGTCGCGAGGGTATGCAGCGGCCCGGTGGCAAGCTGCGGCAGGACCCCCACGTTGTCGTCGGCCAGCGTGAAGATGAATCGGCTCGGCATCGCGTCGGGTACGGCGTGATCCATCACCTCGATGTGGTCCGCCGCGCGCCGCGCGGTGTAGTCGATGAAGGCCACCACGCCGGCGCCGGACGGCGCGATGCGCGGCAGGATCGGCAGCAGCTCCTCCGCCGGCTGGCCGTACAGGATGCGCGCGGGCGCCGCGTGACCGGGTCGCGCCAGCACGCCGCGGTCCTCCAGCACGCAATCGATGAACCGCAGCATGGCGATGTCGCCCAGTACGCGTGACACCTGGCGGTCCGCCCCGCCGTGCACGTTGGTGCGGCGCCGGGCGGCCGTCAGCGCCTGCTCAAGCGTCAGGACCTCGGAGATGGCGTACTTGTCGTCCAGGCTGCGCCACGCGTCCTCGGCGCGGTCCAGCCACTCGCGGTGCTCGGGAAACCCCAGGAACAGGCGCTCGACGCCGGGATAGGTGTGCAGGTGGGCGGATATCTTGGTGCGCGCCAGGTCGACGAGGAGCGGGTCGTCGGGAGCCTGGTCGCTGCCGGGGACGCAGGTCTTCTCGGCGAGCTGGCGGGCCACGTGCGCCCCCGGAATCACCGGCAGGAACTCCAGCGGATACTCGATCAGCGACAGGGACATGCTGCTCCCGATGCCGCGGGCGGCCGCGTGCTCGATGATCCCCGTGGCGAGGCGGCGGGCGGCGGCGTGCCGCTCGCGGTAGTCGTCGATCCCGGCCAGGTCGGGGTTCTCGAATTCGTCCGCCCCGCCGAACAGCTCGCGGCCCACGGTGTGCTCGTCCACCGGGTAGCGGAAGTCGAACCACGAGCAGCCGGTGCGCTTGGCCACGCCGCGGAACTCGTAGTGGACGAACGACTGCCACGGCCACAGCGACAGCAGGACCTCGTTGAAGGCGTTCTTGGCGAGCTGGTCGATGAAGCGCCGGTTCTCGGCGAGTCCCCACGACTCGGGACCGCAGACGAAGTCGTTGATCAGGCGCCATCAGCGCGTGTCCAGGTTCGGGGCGCAGGTACGGTCGCCGTCCGGCAGGCGCAGCGGCCCGGGGGCGTCGGGCAGCAGGTCTCCGCTCAGCAGGAACTGCACCCCCCATCCGCGCACCAGCTCGTATACCGCCCACAGGGTTGCGGTCGGGCTGCCGCCGGCGGCCAGAAGGTGATCGCCGCCGGCTGGCCGAGTGAAGCGCCGCAGGGTGTAGGTCTGCGGATCATCCGGCACCGCAAGGCCGCTGCCGTCAGCATCCAGCCACACGCTGGCCGTCGCTTCGGCAGGCCGGGCGTTGACCGCCGCGGCGACGCCGAACAGCTCGCGGGCGTAGCGCGCCAGCTCGGCGGCGGCGAATGCGGTGATGGGCTCGGGATTCGGACCGGTCACGATCTGCAGGTCGGTCATGGCATCGCCTCCTGCGGGGCTGTTGGCACCAGACTGTACTCGACTGCACGCGGTGTGGGTACGTGATGGATGGGGAGGAAGGTGGGTGATGACGTCGTGTCACGAAAGCGTCACGCTCACTACCCTGGTTCCATGGCGGATTCAAGACGAGCCACCGTGTACTTCGACCCGCATGTGTATCGCGGGCTCCGCATCAAGGCAGCCGCAATCGACCGCACGATTTCCGATCTGGTCAACGAGGCCGTCCGCATGCAATTGGCAGAGGACGCCGACGACGGTGCGGCGTTCGACGAGCGCGCGAACGAACCCGGCCTGAGGTTCGAAGATGCCCTGAACAACCTCAAGCGCCGTGGCAGGGATGTCAACGAAGTCGACGATGATCGATGCGTGGTGACGATCACCAAGGGTCGGTCACCGGCGCGAAGTGTACCGTTGAGGTCGTAGCGTCGTGGCACTCGACAGCACTGTCCTGTTCATCGGCGATCAGCCGCAGTTCTTCTTCGACGACGCCGTGGTCGAGGTCGCCGACCACCTGACCCGGACCATCCACCATCCGGTGCCGGATGAGCGCAGCCCGCTGATCCGGCGCGACCGGCCGTGGGAGCACGTGACCTACTTCTCGTGCAACTCCTGGAACCTGCGGCGCGATCCGGACAGCGGCCGCTTCCACTGCTTCTACACCGACTTCAAGATGGACCGGGAGCGCCTCTGGAGCCGCGGCGGCGGCTCCCACGGCTGGGAGAACGCCCGCCTGCGCCAGCTCTACGCCTGCTCCGACGACGGCCTCGACTGGGTCAAGCCGCCCATGGGGATCCAGCCCGAGGACGGTCACGACACCAACATCGTCTTCGGCACCGAGGACTACGGCTCGGTGTACGACATCTTCATCGTCGACGATCCCCTGGAGCGAGACCCGCGGCGGCGCTTCAAGACCCTCTACACCCGGATCGTGCCGGTGGCCGAGAACGAGTCGCGGTTCACCGTGCACGCCGCCTACTCCGCTGACGGCATCCACCTCACTCCCAGCGACGAGGGACCGGTATTCGGCCGCTTGGGCCGGGAGCGGGGCGACGTCACCATCATGGCGTTCGATCCGGACTCGAAGACCCACATCGCCGCGACGCGCCATCCCTTCTACCGGTCGGTGCCGGGGCGCGACCACTTGCGGCCGGATCCCGGCCGACCGGGCGTGGGCGGCGAGCCGGGCTTCGATGCGGCGCTGGGGAGCGCAACCCGGCAGGGAAGGCGCCGCATCTTCCTGATCGAGAGCCGCGACTTCCTGCACTGGAGCGAGCCGCGGCCGATCCTGGCTCCCGATCCCGCGCTCGACAACATCGACGACGCGTTCTACGGGATGACGCCGTTGCGCCTCGGTGGCCAGTGGGTGGGCTTCCTCAACGTGTTCCACATGGTGAGCAACACCATGGACGTGCAGCTCGTGCACAGCAGGGACGGGCGCGTGTGGCACCGCGTCGCTCCCGGCCGGCCGTGGCTGCAGCGCGGTGCACCCGGTTCGTGGAACGAGTTCATGGTCACGGTGCCGAGTCCGCCGGTGGCCATGGGCGAGGAGTTGTGGGTGTACCACGGCGGCTCCAGGAACCACCACGACTGGTGGTTCGCCGGCGGCAACGAGGCGCGCGACAACCCGGAGGCGTGGCGCGACGTGCCCGAGGTGTGGGACCGGGACGCGGTCGGCTACGGCCTCGGCATGGCGCGCCTGCGGCATGACGGCTTCGTCTCCCTCGGCGCCAATCCGGTGCGGGAGGGGGTGCTGGTCACGCAGCCGCTGCTGTCGTGGGGAGACACCCTGGTGATCAACGCCGCCTGCCGCGGGCACGGATCGCTGCGTGCCGAGTTGCTGGATGAGGCGGGCGCGGTGATCCCGAGCTACGCCGCAGAGGACTGCGAGCCGTTCCGCGGCGACGCCGTCGAGCACGTGCTGCGCTGGAACGGGCGCGCGGAGCTGCGCGGCGAGGCGGGCCCGGGGGCCGCGGAGGTGCCCCGCTTCCGGCGTGTCCGCTTCCTGCTGCGCGGCGCGGAGCTGTACTCGTTCCACCTGCGCGGCGACGCCCGCTCCTGACGGCGGCGGGTTTGCCGGATTGCCGCTGGAGCGTCGATCCGACAGACTGCTGCGCGAGCGGCCCGCGCCCGAGGAGGATCGGCGATGAATCGACCCCTGAGCAGTGATCAGCTTCCGGCCACGCCGTCACGCGAGGACTTGGCGTGGCGCGACCACTGGGTGATGCAGCATGACGGCGCGGGCGGCCAGATCGGCCACCCGGCGGCGTTCCGGTTCCTTCCCTGGCACGGCGACCGCCCCGTGTTTCCGTGGGGCTGGCGGTGCTGGACAACGGCGGCTGGGCGGTGGCCGGCGTGGCCGGCTCCATGACGCTGGCGCAGTCCAACCAGACCGTGATCGGCCTGAGCGACGACCAGGGCGCGAGCTGGCGCTACGTCGAGGTACCGAACTGCTCGACCCGGCCGATGATGCTGTCCAACCTGGGCTCAGGCGTCCTCAGCTTCATGTCGAGCTGGTCGGACGAGGGCAACTTCCGCTTCTACAGCCACGACCACGGCGCCACCTGGGAGCGGGGCGACAAGCTGCCGCCGGCCCCCGACGGCACGCAGATGGATTGCGAGGGCAATGCCCTGATCGACCGCGACGCCGCCGGCAACGCCACGGTGGTGGCGGAGACCGGGCAGACGGTGTCCAAGGGGCCTCTGCCGCAGAACCCCTGCTGCGGCTGCATCCGCTGGTCCGATGACGGCGGCCGCACCTGGGGACCGGTGAGCTGGCCGCAGGAGTGGGTGTGGTACGACGAGTGCGACGGCCAACGGGTGGAGCGTGGGGTAGGCGAGGGCGCCCTGGTACGCGCCGCCAACGGGTCCGTCGTCGCCGCCGTGCGCACCGACATGCCGGCGCAGTACATCCCGCTGCACTACGACAACTTCGAGGGCACCGCGGTGTCGATCAGCACGGACGAGGGCGCGACCTGGACGCCGATGGACTACGTGTTCGGCCCCGGCCGCCACCACGTCACGCTGCTGCGGCTTCCGAACGACGACCTGGTGCTGACCGTGATCCGCCGCCTCGATTTCGGGGCCGGCGACCTGGCCACCTACCGGCGCGGCTGCGACGCCGTCGTCAGCCACGACCACGGGGTCACGTGGGACGTGGAGCACCGCTACGTGGTGGACGACTTCGCCGCGCTCGGTACGGAGCGGTGGTTCGAAGTGGCGTGCGGCCACCAGTTCTCGGTCTCGGTGGGCGACGGATCGGTCCTCACCGCGTACGGCAACTACCGCAACGCCGGCGCCCTGATCCGCTGGCGGCCCCCCCCCCC
>JAPOQV010000601.1 GCA_026710565.1 Spirochaetaceae bacterium
CGCCGGCCACGCCGCCGGGGAAGACGGTCACCTCGATGTCGCCGCCGGAAAGCCGGTGCCACTCGGCGCCGATCTGCTGCAGCGCCTTGTCCCACAGCGTGTCCTTGGGCGCCAGGCTGGCGAACTTCAGGTTCTGCGCCGCGGCGCCCGCCGCCGTCAACGCCAGCAGCGCCAGACACGCGCACGCACGGCGCGCGGCCGGGAGCCATCGCGGGCTGCCGCGCCGCTCGGCGCTTCCCGGCAAGCTTCCCGGCAAGCTTCCCGACAAGACTGCGTGTTCCATGATAGGGAGCATGGTCGCGTGCGGTGCAGGGAGCGTCAATTCACCGCACCGCCGGACAGGCCCAGCAGGCTGACCAGGGTCGTGGTAAGGGGAGGCACGTAGGTGATCACCAGCACCGAAACGAGCAGGATCGCCAGGAACGGCAGGGTGGTGCGGTACAGCTTCGCGAGCGGAATCTCGAACCGGTAGGAGGCCAGGAACAGGTTCAGGCCGACCGGCGGGGTCAGGTAGCCGAGCTCCAGGTTGGCCAGGAAGATGATTCCCAGATGGACCGGATCGATATCGTAGGACTCCGCGATCGGGGTCAGCAGCGGCACCAGCACGACGATCGCGGAGAAGATGTCCATCAGGCAGCCGGCGACGAGCAACGCAAGGTTGAGCAGGATCAGGAACACGTAGGGCGAGCGCACGTGGTCGGAGAACCACTGCACCAGCGCCTGCGGCACCTGCGCGTCCACGATCGCGAACGACAGCGCCTTCGCCACTCCCAGGATGACCAGGATGCCGCCGATGATGGGCGCGGCCTTGGCGAACAGGCGCGGCAGGTCGCGGAAGGACAGGTCGCGGTGGATCAGCATCTGCACGACCAGCAGGTAGACCACGGCGATCGCGGCCGTCTCCACCAGGTTGGTGAGGCCGCCGAACAGCAGGCCCAGGATGATCACCGGCAGCGCCACCTCCCAGCCGGCGTGGCGCAGCGCCCGTCCGACCTCCCGTAGAGGCACCGGGGCGCCCGGACCGCCGGACGCGGGCGGTACGTCGGATGGCACCGGAGCGCGGGTGGAGCGCCGCGCCATGCGGGCGCGCACCAGCGTGAAGGCGATCAGGGCGAACACCAGGAGGATGCCGGGTCCTACGCCGCCGGCGAACATCGCCTTGATGTTGTTCCCGCTGACGACGCCGTACATGATGATGGGCAGGCTGGGCGGAAACAGCAGGCCGATGCTGCCGGAGGCGGTCAGCAGGCCGGTGGACAGATCCTTGCGAAACCCGTTCTCCGCCAGCAGCGCCGCCAGCAGGCCCCCGACCGCCAGGATGGTCACGCCGGAGGCGCCCGTGAAGGTGGTGAAGTAGGCGCAGATCAGCGTCGCGGCGATGATCAGGCCGCCGCGGTAGCGGGAAAACACCGCCGTGCACAGCCTGACCAGGCGCTGTCCCGCGCCGCTCTCCGAGAGCAGGAAGCCGGACAGGGCGAACAGCGGCAGCGCCGGCACGTGCACGCCGATGAGCATCACGTACGCCTCGTCGGGGACGGTCTCCAGCACCCCGTTGGAGGCGAACATCAGCAGGGCGATGCCGCCCAGCACGGCGAAGATCGGCACGCCTGCCCCCGCCGAGACGATCATGACGATCAGCAGCGGCAGCCGCAGCGACCTCATCGCGCCGTTCACGGTGTCTGCAAGGTCCAGGAGGGCGGTCTCGATCGCCGCCGGCAGCCCCGTGCCGATCTCCCAGGAAACGCTGACGATCAGGTTGGCAAGCGGCTGCGTCGACAGAATCACGCCGAGCGCGATGCCGAGCACGCCGGCCGCGGTCTCCGCCCGTCCCGGACGGCCTTCCTCCTGCGGCCGGGCGGCGGCCAGCACCAGGCGCAACGCCATGAGCCCGAAGCCGATCGGCAGGATCGCCAGCACCGCCCGCTTCGGGAACATCCCGACCCGCTCGTAGGCGCCGAAGGCCACCAGCGTCAGCGACGCCGCGCTGACGGCGATGCCGGTGGTGACCGCCACGGTGATGGTCGTGGCGGCGACCGCCGCCCAGCGGTCGTACGGGGCGGGCAGCTTCGGCAGGCCGGCGCTCAGCGACAGGTGCTGCCGCTCGCGGGTGGCGACGATGCCGGTCAGGCAGGCGGCCCAGACCACCAGGTGCCTGACGTAGCCGGCAGCCGCGGTCAGTGCGGCATCGAACAGCAGGCGGACGATCACCTGCGCGGTCGGGATGATCGCCAGCAGCACGAGCGCGACGATCACCGCGCCGTCCTCGACGCGCGCGGCGCGCGATGCCGGCGGAGCCGTCGAGTCGGGAGCGGATTCGCTCATGGGCCGCCGCTCATGCCGATCCCCGTCCGGAGGCCGGGGGCGAACCCTGCACGGCCGCCCAGGTGACGAGCGCGGCGACCAGGAAGCGGTAGCGGTCCAGGCTCAGGATCTCGCGGTCTGCCAGGCCGGCCGCGACTTGCTCGGCCGCGCGGGCGTCGAGCGCCGTGCCGGACAGCGTGGCAAGCAGTGAACCGGCGGCCTTCGCGAAGCGCGCATGGTCTTCGCCCATCAGGTCGAGCATCTTATTCAACGGTTCGCGCGGCGTCCGCGACCGCCGATTCTGAGTCAACTCGTCGCGCAGGCTGTCCAGGCCGGCGTCGGCGGAGTCCAGGAAGCTCCGGTAGTGGGGATACAGGAAGCTGCCCGCACCCAGGATCGCGGCGATCGCCAGGATCAGCTCGTCGCGCACGTAGGGCGCGAAGCGGCGGCTCAGCTTGGCGACGAGCACCGGGACCGAGGTCGCGCTGCCGAACAGCTCCAGGGCGGTGGCCGCATGGATGATCAGGCGAGGGTTCTCGGTGTCGGCCAGGAGCTGCTCGATCCGCCCCACGCTCGGCCGGTCGCCGAGCCGCCCCAGGGCCACCATCGCCTTGCCGGCCAGGAAGAAGTCGCGGGAGTCCAGGCTCTCCCGCAGGGCCGGGATCGCCTCCGTGACGCCCTTCTGGCCGGCCACGTTCGCGGCAAGGTAGGCGGTGGTGAAGTCGTGGTTGCGCAGCTCGTTGATCAGCGCCGGGGCCAGGTCCTCGCGAGTGTCGGCGGCGCTGAGCGCCGTCAGCGCTTCCGCGCGCACCGCGAACCGCGGCGAGGACAGCTTGCGCACCAGGTCGCGGGCGGTCCCCCGCGAGCGCGCCGAGCCGAGCTCCTGGATGAGCTGCTCCTCCTCGAACGGGCTGCGCACCCGCTGCAGCCGGTTGAGCAGCCCCAGCGCGCGCAGGTCGCGGATGGAGAACATCATCGACAGCACGTCGCGCGCGCGGTAGGCGCCGAGCCGCTCCAGTCCGCCCATGCCGACCACGATCGCCGCGAACAGCACCGTCACAATCGCGAAATAGGCCCGGAACGAGCCGGTCACCCCCAGCGCGCCGCCCAGCAGGTCCAGCAGCGCGCCGCCGGCCAGCGAGCCCAGCGTGCCGCCCAGCCCGGTGGCGAGCATGTACAGGATGCCCAGGTTGAGCCGCTCGGAGGCCTTGCTGATCGACAGGAAGTAGACGGTGGAGGCGCTCTGCAGCCCGCTGGTGCCCAGCATGAAGACGAAGAACGCCGCCGCGCCGTAGATCCATGCCGCGGTCGCGGGCAGGGGTGGCGCCACCACCAGCGGCAGCATCACCACCGCGATGGCGGCGGCCGACAGCACCAGCAGCGGCTGCGCGCCGATCCGGTCGGTCATCAGGCCGCTGAGCAGGGCCATGCAGATGGCGCCGACGGAGCCGACCACCGTCACCAGCATGATCGAGTTGTCGCCCATGCCGTAGACCTGCCGCAGGAACACGATGAAGAACGGACTGACCATGAAGGATCCGGCGAACACCGCCAGGATCAGGAGCAGGAAGCGGCGCATGGTGGCGCCGCGCAGCGCCTCGACGGCGGCCCGCAGGAGCGGGCCCGAGCGTTCCTCGCGCGGCGGCTCCGGCAGGCGGAACACGTAGAAGGCGGCGATGACGCCGGTCGCCACGCCCACCGCCAGGATGACCGTGAACACCGCCAGCGGCGACTCCCGGTCCAGGACCAGGCCCATCAGCAGGCCGGTCACCACGATCACGGCGTGGATGATGAGCTGCATCCGCGACATGAACAGGCCGCGGTCCTGCGGCGTGGTCAGGTGGCCGATGACCGGCTGCATGCCGGCCATGCCGGCACCGCGCGCCAGGTTGAAGCCCAGCACGCCGATGAACAGCAGCGCGATCGCGGTGGTGGGCTGCCCCGCGCCCGCGAACAGCGCCACCACCAGCAGCGGCGCCGCCATGACGTAGCGGGCGCTCTGGAACAGGCCCATGGAGCGCACGTAGCCGAGCCGGTTGACCAACAGCCGGCCGATGATCGGCATGAACTGGGACAGCGGGATGACGGCGAACAGCACGCCGATCATCACGCTGCCCAGCCCGACCCGGAGTCCGAACAGCGTGATCAGGTTGCCCGACAGGCACTGGAACGAGCAGACGTTGAACAGCGTGAAGACGTGGAAGGTGCGCTGCGCGGCGCTGCGCTGCGCCGGGCTGAGGTCGCGGCGCTCGGGCGATGGGGCCGCGGTGCTCACCGGCCGAAGGTAGGTTCGGACCGCGGGGTCGTCAATCGAACCGGGAGTCAGTAGCGGTAGGAGTGGACGACCGAGCCGCGGCCGTCGCGCAGCTCGGCAACGTCGCCGCTGTTGCTCCAGATGTTCTTCGTCGAGAGCTGCCGGCAGGTGTGATGGGTCGCCACGCAGCCGGTGCCGCTGCCCACGGCAAGCGTATCGCCGGGAGCCAGCACCACGTGCGAGGGAATCATCAGCCCGTCCCCGTCATCGTCCAGGATCCGCCAGCCGGAGATGTCCACGGCTGTGTCGCCGTCGTTGCGGAGCAGCACGTGCTCGTCCCGGCTCTGGTTGGCGATGTCCACGATGATCACGCTGGCGCGGGCCTTGCCCCGCCACACGCCGAGCTCCCGCGACCGGGCTTCCCGCTCCAGATCCTCGAACTGGGGCAGGAAGTACATCAGGTCGTCACGGCGATAGACGACGGCGAGCCCGGTCTCGAGCAACTCGGCGTTCAGCAGCGTGCCGTCCCGCAGGTAGACGAAGGCCAGCAGCCGGTCGAACTGGTCGCGCCGCCGGAAGTCGAACGCCAGGTACACCGGCCCGGCGCCCGCCCGCCGCTCCACGTGCGCGCGCGCTTCGGCGAACAGCGGCTCGTCCCGCTCGGGGGGGTCGATTCCCATCAGGCGCACGCGCTCGACGGCGCGCATGCCGCGTGGCGGGTCGGCGATCGCAACCTCGAAGGTGTCGCCGTCCACGTGGCGCGTCACCGCAGCCGGGATCATCTGCTGCAGATCCGCGTCCCGGTAGTGCTCCAGGCGCGCCACCGTGACGTCGTAGACGATCGGCCGGCCGGCCTCCTCGCCTGCGGCTCCCAGGGCCGGCAGCAGCGAGAGGGCCAGCACCACTGCCACCCGCGTGCTCGCCGTCATGGAGCGGGAGTATAGGGACAGGCGCGCGGCGGTCGGCAATGGGTCGTTTTCCAAACATGAAGGGGCCTTCCGGTTCCGTGTGGGCGAGACCACGGAGGGTGACGCGGGCGGCTGCAGGGCTCATCCGTCAGGAATGCGCCTTGAGCCATGCGGCGCGTGCCGATGGCGGTGATGGACTCCACAGAGCAAGCGGAGGTTCTCAAGATCGGCGCTGCCGCCCATCGCATACGGCAGGATGTGGTCTATCTCGATCATATGTCGCGAGTTGCAGCGGCGTCCAGTCTGTCGATCGACGTAGCTGCAGCAGCCTCCGTCCCGCTGCCAGACCTGTCGTCGCACCGCCGCCGGAATGGCGCGGCCCGAAGCGCGCGGCTTCGCCGTCGGAGTGACGGCGCCGTTCGGTTTCCGTCCGGCAGCGGC
>JAPOQV010000602.1 GCA_026710565.1 Spirochaetaceae bacterium
CGACCGAAGCCAGCACGCCGCCGGCAACGGCCGACAACCCGCGCGGCGACAGCTCCGGCACCGCCTCCGCTACCGGCGCACCCGCCCGGGAGCCTGAGGAAAGGATCAGGGCCTGCACGTCCGGATGCTCGGCCAACAGGCGCGCCAGCGTCGCCCCGGCATAGCCGGTC
The DNA here is from genome assembly GCA_026710565.1 of Spirochaetaceae bacterium. Next base: position 171 of record JAPOQV010000602.1, read on the forward strand.
GCGCCCAGGACTGCCGCCTTCATGCGGACAGCCCCGCCAGACCCGGCACCGCCGCCGCCAGGCCGCGCAGGCACCGATCGCGGTCGACCCCCTCCCGCAGCACCGCCAGGACGGTGTCGTCGCCGGCGATCGTTCCCGCCAGCTCGTCGATCGGCAAGTTGTCCAGGGCGCGGGCCACGCTGGAAGCGTGGCCCGGCAGGGGGCGCACGATCAGAAGGTTGCTGGAGAAGATCAGTTCCACCAGTCCGTTCTTGATGTCGTTCACCAACCCCGTATGGGACCCAGCCATGGGCTCCGCCTCGGCGAAGCCATAGCGATAGCCATGCTCGCCGTCCGGCACGCGTGCTACCCGGAGGTCGCGCAGATCGCGCGACAGGGTCGACTGGGTCACGGTGAAGCCGTCGCGCGCCAGCGCCGCCAGCAGCTCTTCCTGCTGGGTGGTCACGCCCCGGCTGATGATCCTGCGGATCGCCGCCAACCTGAGTGTTCGATCGGGCATGGCATATTCATGCACATTATTGCATGTCCTGTCAACATGACCCGTCAACGATGAATCGGATAGCGTCACGTCATGCCGTTCGATCCCTACCGGCGGGCCAACCCGTCCGTGCTCGACATCGCTCCGTACGTCCCCGGCAAGTCCCTGGAAGAGGCGAGGGAAGAGTCCGGCCGGGACCACGTGATCAAGCTGGCCTCCAACGAGAATCCGCTCGGCGCATCGCCGGCCGCGGTCGCCGCCATCCGCGACGCGCTCGACCTCTCCCACCGCTACGTGGAGTCGAGCACACGGCAGGTGCGCGAGCGGCTCGCCACCCTCCTGGACCTGACCCCCGAGCACCTGATCGCCGGCAACGGATCGGACGCGCTGCTGCTTGCCGCTGCGATGGCCTTTCTCCACGCGAGCGACGAGGTGATCGTTCCGGAGGTCACCTTCAGCATGTACGAAATCGTCGCCCGGACCATGGGCGCGCGCGTCGTGCGGTCGGCCATGGACGGCATGGCGATCGACGTGAACGCGATCCTGGAGAAGGTCACCGCCGCGACCAAGGCGGTCTTCCTCTGCAATCCCAACAACCCCACCGGGACGCTGATCGACGAGCGGCGCTTCGCCGAGCTCCTGGCCGCGCTGCCGGATGACGTGCTGCTCATCCACGACGAGGCGTACGCCGATTTCGCCGACCCGGCCCTGCGGCCCGACACGGTGGGGCGGGTGCGCGACGGCGTGTCCAACCTGGTGGTCACCCGCACCTTCTCCAAGAGCCACGGCCTGGCGGGCGTTCGCTTCGGCTTCGCCTGCGGCGATCCGCGCGTGATCGACCTCATGCACCGGGTGCGCCCGCCGTTCGACCTGTCGGTGACCGCGCAGGCCGCCGGCCTGGCAGCGGCGGATGACCGGGAGTTCCTGCGGCGGACGCTTCAGGTCAACCGCGACGGCAAGGAGCAGCTCACCGCCGGATTCGACGCCCTTGGTCTGCCCTTCGTGCCCACGCACACCAACTTCATCATGGTCCGGCTCGGCGAACGGGCCTCCACGGTGGCCGACGCCCTCCTGCAGCGCGGGCTGGTGGTGCGCTGCTGGACGCGACCGGCGGCGCTGGCCGACTGGCTGCGCATCACCATCGGCACCGGGCCGGAGAACCGGTCGCTGCTGGCCGGGCTGGCCGATGTGCTTGCACCCCGCGGGCCGTAGCGGGCGGGGCGCTCTCATCCGCGCCTCCGGTATCCCGTGCCTGTTCTGCCTGTGCCTGCTGGCGGCCTGCCTGCTGGCGGCCTGCGAGGTGGCGGCTCCCGAGACGCACGAGCTGTTCTGGAAGCGCGTGGTGTTCGAGGACCTGCGCCACGGGCGCACCTACGAAACGCTGACCCTGTTCGCCCGGGTCAGCGACGCCGACGGCCTGGACGACCTGGACGCGCTGTACGTGATGAACGACCAGGCGCAGCTCTTCTGGAGGCTGACGCCCGAAGACTGGGTGGTCGATCGATCCGAGTCCGGCACCTGGATCGGGTCGACGGCGCTGGCGATGCCCGAGGACGAGCCGTTGCCGGCCGGCGTCTACCGCGTGATCGTTCAGGACATCGCCGGTCAGACCGCGGAGGACAGCTTCCGGATCGCCGGCGGCACCGGGCCCGAGGCCCGGAGGCAGGCAGAAGCGATCGAGGTCGCGATCGATGCGAACGAGCTGGCCGTCGCCGGCCCCTTCGCGTCGTACGAGGTGTGGCTGTACGGCAGCGCGGGGTCTCGCCTGGCGTCGGCGGCGTTCGCCGAGCGCATCGACCTGGAATCCGCGCTCCCGGAAGGCATCCTTGCCGACGAGCTGCTGCTGTATGTGTACGCTGAGCCGCCTGACGACGGAAGCGGCTACCTCAGCGGACCGTACGCGTGGAAACGCAACTGAAGGGTTGCCCGAGTTCCCCGAACAGGATGCCGCCGAACAGAATCGAACTGTTGACACAGGGATTTTCAGTCCCTTGCTCTACCAACTGAGCTACAGCGGCTCCGGAGCGTGTTCTACCATCTGCGCAGAGCGCAGACAATACCCGCTCCGCCGCCGCCGGCTGTGGCCATTCCGCTGACGCCGCCATTCCGACAGACTCGTCGGCAGCCATGCCCGCTCACGTCTCCCATCTGCTGTTCGCCGAGGAGGCCTTGCGGCGTCTCGGCGCGGAAGGCGATGCGCTGCTGTGCGCGGCCGGCAACGCGCTGCGCCTGGGTGCGCAGGGACCGGACCTGTTCTTCCACGCCCTGCGAACCCGGCCGCAGGGGTTCCGCTTCGGGCCACTGATGCACCGCGCCCGCTTCGGCAGCTTGGTGGCCGCCTTCCTGCGCCACGCCCCTCCGGGGGCGGAGACCGCCGCGTTCGCCGCGGGAATGGCCACCCACGCCGCCCTCGACCGCTCCTGGCACCCGTACGTGGTCTACCACGCCGGCTGGTTCGTGCCGGGAAATCCGGCCACGCATCGCCTGCGCCGCTGTCATGCCTTTCTGGAACGCATCCTGGACGTCCTGCTGGCCGAACGGCTCCGCGGCGACGTGCGTGCGGTCGACGTCTTCTCCGATATCCGTCTGGGCGAGGAGCTCCCGTCCGCCCTGCGTATCGGGCTGGTCGCCGCCATCGCCGAGGTGTACCCGCGCGCCCACGACCCGGGCACCGATCACGCGCGCGTCGGCAACGCCTACCGCGACGCCCTGCGCTTCTTCGCGATGACCGACCCGCGCAACCCCGGCTTCCGCCGTCGCGCGATGGAGATGGAACGGCGCGAGCAGGGAGGCCGCCGACGCCTGGCGGTCTTCCATCCGGTAGGGATCGACCGCGGCGTCGACTGGGCCAACGAGTCACACCGGCGCTGGTGCCACCCGTGCGATCCCGCCGACGTATCGACAGAGAGCATCTTCGATCTGTTCGAGCAGGCGCTTCGGGAGGTCCAGCCCATGTTGCGTGCGGTGTTGGACGCCGCTCCGGAACGCGTGGACGACGCCTCCGTGGCGCAGGCGGTGGGTGACCACGGACTGAACCTGACCCGGGGAGGCACGCGGTGCGCGCCGTCGGTCTGCGACCCGCTGCCGGTCGCCGATCTTCTGGACGCGCAGTATCGGAAGCCGTAGCGCCGCCGGTTACCGGCACCATCGCCTCACGGCGTCTGTCGATCTGCCGATGACGCGGCAATCCGGCGGACGTCGAACGCTGTGACATTGCGCGCGTCGCGACTGAACTCGACGCCGATCAGGTGGATCGGCACGCCGAGGTGGAGGTACTTGTCCGCGTACCCGCGTTGGCGAAGCTGCGCCAGCGCCGTCCCGGACGGCGCCATCTCCACCACCTTGAACTCGAACAGGTGCACCTGCGCGGCGCAGCGCACCACCAGGTCCGCCCGGCCGCGGCTGCTCGAATCCTCAACGGTCACGTCCAGACCCGACGCCGCCAGATGAGAATAGAACACGCTCGCGTAGTACCCCTCGTAGCGCGCGATGTCGTTGCGCGAGTGCCATTCGTACGGGATGGCGGAGAACAACGCCCGGAACGCCGCTTCCAGGCCCGCGAAGTCGTTCGCCTCCAGCAGCCGCCGCGTTCGGTAGGCGGGAACCGCTCGCAGCGCGGGCGCAGGCGCCAAGGCCCGCAACAGGCTCCGGTTCAGACTCTGCCGGACCTCCCGATTCGGATAACCCAGCCGATACAGCGGCTCGCCGCCATGATCTTCCACCCCCCGGATCGTCAGATAGCCGGTCTGAAACAACAGCGCCTCGGGTGCCATGTCCCCCACGTCGAAGGTGCTCAGCAGCTCACGGTCCGCGAGCAGGCCGTCCAGATCCGGCGAAGGCATGCCGCGGCTCACCATCGTGTCGATCAGAAACGCCGGCGACCCGGTTTCGAACCAGTGGGCGGCGAACTCGCGGGTGCGCAGCAGCAGCAGGACGTCGAACGGGTTGTACACCCGCTCGTCGCCGCGCCAGCTATACCCGTTGTACCAGTCGCGAACGGCCTCGCGGTCCAGTCCCCGCAACTCGGGCGCGAACACCGCGTCGAGGTCCGCCTCCGTGTAGCCGCAGATGGTCGAGCAGCCGGGGTCCAGCGTGAGGTCGGTGAGGTTGTTGAGCACCGAGAACAGGTTGACCTTGCTGAACCTGCTTACGCCCGTGAGGAGCGCGAACCGCACGTGCGCGTCACTGTCCTGGATGGCGCCGTACAGCCCGCGCAGATAGTCGCGGTTGGTCCGGGCCGTCTCCGGCGTGTCCAGGACGTCGAGGATCGGCTTGTCGTACTCGTCCACCAGGACTACCACGCGCCGGCCGGTGTGGTCGTGCAGCATCTCGAGCAGATGACTGAAGCGCGCGGGCGCGGTGTCGTAGCGCACCCCGACGCCGGCGCGGGTGCCGAGGCGATCCAGTTGCGCCATCGTCTCCTCGTGCAGGTTCCCCGCGCGCGTGAAGTCTCCGCTGCCGAAGCTCAGCCGCACCACCGGATGGCGGTCGGACCAGGGCCAGTGTGCGTGGATGGCCAAGCCGCGGAACAGCGGCTCGTTGCCCTCGAACAGCTCCTTGAGCGTGTCCACCAGCAGGCTCTTGCCGAAACGCCGCGGACGCGACAGGAAGTAATGCGTGCCCTCGCTCACCAGCTTCCAGACGTGGGCCGTCTTGTCCACGTAGTAGTAACCGTCCTCCCGGATCGTGCGGAACGTCTGGATGCCGATGGGCAGCTTGCGCTTCATGGAATCGATCCCGACTCGCCACCGCCAGCATAGCACCGAGGCTCCCGGTCGCCCTTTGACCGTGCCGACGGCCGCGATTACCGTAGATCACGCTGTGACCACGCCGCCGCCCGCGCACGCCACGCCCGCTCCCGCCGCGACGCGCGCGCCGACGCCCGGCGAGCTTGCCCATCGAGCCAAGGACGAAGCGCGGGACGCCGGCTACGAGCGCGCCGCACACTTCCTGCTGCTGATCGACGCGGACGCGGCGGCGGCGGTGCTGCGCGCTCTGGACTCGGAGGAAGTCCTGGGCATCTGCGGCGTGATCGCCCGCCTGGACGCGGTGAGCGAGCGCGATGCCCGCCGGGTCGTCGACGAGTACGGCATCCCTCCCTCCGCCGTCCGCTCCACGGCGACGGGGGGACGGGCGGCTGCGCGCCGGCTGCTCAGCGCCGCCTTCGACGCCGAGCATGCCGGGCGACTGCTGGGGCGCATCCATGACGCGCTGTCATGATGGATTCGGCATGATGGATTCGGCATGATGGATTCGGTATGACGGAACCAGCATGACGGAACCAGCATGACGGTAACCGGCCCGCCCCGCGTGGCGATCCGGGACGTGGGCGCCCACGACGGCGGCGCCGTCGAGCTGGCCGGCTGGCTGTACAACGCGCGCTCCAAGGGGCGAATCCTGTTCCTGCAGCTCCGCGACGGCACCGGGCGCATGCAGGCCACCGCCATCGAAGGCGAAACGGAGGCCGACTCCTTCGCCCGCGCCGCCCGGCTCCCCCGGGAGTCCAGCCTGATCGCGCGCGGCACGGTTCGGGCCGAGCCGCGCGCTCCGGGCGGCTACGAACTGCTGCTGCACGCGCTGCGGGTCGTGCAGTCGCCGACAGCCGAGTACCCGATCGCGAAAAAGGCGCACGGCGTCGACTTCCTGCTGGCGCACCGCCACCTGTGGCTGCGCTCGCGCCGGCAGGAGGCACTGATGCGGCTGCGAAGCGAGCTGCGGATCACCATGCACGACTTCTTCCACCGGCGGGACTTCGTGCTGGTGGACACGCCGATCCTGACCGGTGCCGTGGGTGAGAACGCGTCGTCGCTGTTCACCCTGCCCTACTACGACCTGGGCGAGGCTCACCTGGCGCAGACCGGCCAACTCTACCTGGAGGCTGCCTGCCAGTCGCTCGGCAAGGTGTACAATTTCGGCCCGACGTTCCGTGCCGAGAAGTCCAAGACGCGCCGCCACCTCAGCGAGTTCTGGATGCTGGAGGCCGAGGTCGCCTTCGCGGACAGCGACGCGAACATGCAGCTCCAGGAGGACCTGGTGCTCGCCGTGGTCAAGCGCGTCCTGACGCGTTGCGAAGGCGAGCTCGCCACGCTGGAGCGCGACACCGCGCCGCTCGCGCGGCTGGCCCCGCCGTTTCCGCGCATCGATTACGCGGAAGCGGTGCGCATCGCGCAAGCTGCCGGCGCCGACATCCAACTCGGCCAGGACCTGGGCGCGGACGAGGAGACGGCGGTCAGCCAGAGCTTCGACCGCCCCGTGTTCGTCACCGATTACCCGCGCGCCGCCAAGGCCTTCTACATGAAGGGCCACCCCACCGACCCGGACAGGGTGCTCTGCTCCGACCTGCTGGCGCCGGAAGGCTATGGCGAGATCGCCGGCGGCTCGCAGCGGGAGGACGACCTGGACGCGCTGGTCGCCGCGATTCAGGCGCACGGGCTGCCCCTCGACGCCTACGAGTGGTACCTGGACCTCCGCCGCTTCGGCTCGGTGCCGCACTCCGGGTTCGGCATCGGCCTGGAGCGCACCCTCGCCTGGATCGCCGGCATCCCCCACGTGCGCGAGGCGATCGCGTTTCCCCGCACCCTGCAACGGTTGTACCCTTAGAGCAGGCGCGCTGCATGAGCTACTCGCGGGGCACCGCCTACCTGCTGTGGGCGCTGTGCCTGTTCGGGGTCTCCGGGATCCATCGCTTCTACCTGGGACGGATCGGCACGGGCATCCTGTGGCTGTGCACCTGGGGACTGTTCGGCATCGGCAACATCATCGACCTGTTCACCATTCCCACCATGGTCGACGCGGAGACCACGCGCCGCATCGGTGGGCCGGCGCCGACCCGCCTGCCGCCCGAATCCGGCCCGTCGTCCGGTCCCATCGAACCGATCGAGACCGTCATCCTGCGCGCGGCCAGGGCGCACGGCGGGGTCGTCACTCCGACGGAGATCGCCGTGGATGGCGACTACAGTCTGGACGAGTCGAAGGCATGCCTCGACGACCTGGTCTCCCGGGGGCACGCCGAACTGCGGGTGCGCAGGAGCGGCGGCATGGTCTACGTGTTCCCGGACCTGCTCACCCCCGAAGCGGAGGGTCTGGTCGAACCGCTCACCTGAGCCGCGGGGGTTTGACACCACGGCCGGCGCCTGAACACATTTCGTCATGCCAACGTCCGCCATACGAGAGTCCGCCATGAAAGCCCAGGAGCTTCGCGATCTCTACCTGGGCTACTTCGAGTCCAAGGGCCACGCGCGCATCCCCAACCACTCGCTGGTCCCCGAAAACGACCCCACGGCGCTGTTCGTGATGGCGGGCGTGCACCCGCTGGTCCCCTACGTGCTGGGCGCTCCGCACCCGTCCGGCCGGCGGCTGGTCAACGTGCAGAAGTGCATCCGCACGATCGACATCGACCTGGTCGGCGACCTGTCGCACCTGACGCTGATCGAGATGCTCGGCAACTGGTCGCTCGGCGACTACTTCAAGCAGGGCGCGATCGAGCTGAGCCACGAGTTCCTCACCGACAGCCGCTGGCTGGGTTTCCCCGTCGAGCACCTGCACGTGACCTGCTTCGCAGGCAACGACACGGTCCCGCGCGACGAGGAGGCGGCTTCCGCCTGGCGGGCGCTGGGCATCCCCGAGGATCACATCCACTTCCTCGAGGAAGACAACTGGTGGGGGCCGGCCGGCCAGACCGGACCCTGCGGCCCGACCACGGAGATGTACATCGATCTCCATCCCGACGCCGGCGACGACGGACGCACCCCGGGCAACGGCGACCGCCACCTGGAGATCTGGAACGACGTGTTCATGCAGTACGACAAGACAAGCGAGGGGCGCTTCGTCCCGCTGCAGCAGCCGTGCGTGGACACGGGCATGGGCGTGGAGCGAACCGCCGCCGTTCTGCAGGGCGCGGCCAGCGTGTACGACATCGACGCCATGGCCCCGATCGTCGCCACCGCCGCAGGGCAGGCCGGCGTTACCTACGGGGAGGATGCCGAGCGCGACCGGTCCATCCGCATCGTGGTCGATCACGTACGAGCCGCGGTGTTCATGCTCGGCGACGAGGCCGCCATCACCCCCTCCAACCTGGGTCAGGGCTACGTCCTGCGCCGGCTCATCCGGCGGGCGATCCGCCATGGGCGCAAGCTGGAGATCCCCGGCGAGATGCTGCGCGCCGCCGCGGAGAGCGTGATCGACCACTACGGCGCCGCCTATCCGCAGCTTGCCGAGCACGGCGGTGCGATCCTGAGCGAGCTGTCGCAGGAGGAAGGGCGCTTCTCCGCCGCTCTGGCCAAGGGCGAGGCGGAGTTGCAGAAGGTGCTGCCGCGTTTGCTTGCGCGCGACGACAGGGTGATCCCGGGAGATGTCGCGTTCCGCCTCTACGACACCTACGGATTCCCGCTGGAGATCACCGAGGAGTTGGCCCGCGAGCATGGGCTGACGGTGGACGGCGCCGGGTTCGACCGGCGGTACGCCGAGCACCAGAAGCGGTCCAAGGCCGGCGCCGACAAGACCTTCAAGGGCGGCCTTGCCGACGCCAGCGATGCGGTGCAGCGCCTGCACACCGCCACGCACCTGCTGCACCAGGCGCTGCGCGACGAGCTGGGCGAGCACGTGCAGCAGAAGGGCAGCAACATCACCGCCGAACGGCTGCGCTTCGACTTCTCGCACGGCAAGCCGATGTCTCCGGAGGAGGTCGAGCGCGTTCAGGCCACCGTCAACGACCGCATCGTCGAGGATCTGCCGATCAGCATGCAGGTGATGAAGCTGCAGGCCGCTCTGGACGGCGGCGCCATCGCACTGTTCGGGGAGAAGTACCAGGAGGACGTGAAGGTCTACTCGATCGGCGACTATTCCCAAGAGGTGTGCGGCGGTCCGCACGCGAGCCGCACCGGGGAGCTCGGAGCGTTCCGGATCGTCAAGGAGCAGTCGTCATCGGGCGGCGTGCGGCGCATCCGCGCGGTGTTGGAGCCCGCCTCCCAGACCTAGCCGACCCGGCCCTTGGTGGAGCGCGGCTCCCGCCCCGCAGCCGTCCGGAACGCCTGACCCAGGGCGCGGCCCAGCGCCTTGCACAGCGCTTCGGCCATGTGGTGGGAGTTGTCGCCGTAGCGGACCGAGGCGTGGACGTTGATGCGCGCCCGCCCGGCCAGGGCCGTGAAGAACTCGCGCAACAGCCACACGTCGAAGTCACCCGCGCGTTCCTGCGGAAACGCGGCGTCGAACCGGCAGTGGGAGCGGCCGCCCGCGTCGACGGTCACTTCCGCCAGGGCATCGTCCATCGGTACCACCGCATGCCCGAAGCGGGTGAGCGGTGGGCCCAGATCCATCGCCCGGAACAGGCATTCGCCCAGCACGATGCCCACGTCCTCCACGACGTGGTGGGCATCCACCAGCAGGTCTCCGGTGGCCGTGACCTGCAGTCCCAGACCGCCGTGAAACCCCATCGCGTGCAGCATGTGGTCGAAGAACGGCACCCCCGAGGACACTTCGACCACGGGGACGCTTCCGGTATCCGTGGAGTCCAGGTCCAGGCGCACCGCGACCTCGGTCTCGCTGGTGTTGCGCTCGAAGGAATACTGCCGGCCGGCCATCGGGATCAGCGCGCTGCCAACCGGCTGACCAGCCGGTCGACGGCGCGAAACCGCAACTTATAGTAGGCGGGATTGGCGATCAAGTAGACCGCGGTCGGCTCCATCCGCTCTATCACCTCCAGCCCCTGGGCGGCCAGCGTTGCCCCGGTCTCGACGATGTCCACGATGCAGGGAGCCAGCCCCAGCACCGGCGCCAGCTCGACCGATCCGGTCAACCGGATGATCTGCGTGGGTATCCCCTGGCGGCTGAAGTAGCCGCGGGCGAACCGAGGATAGGAAGTGGCGATCGTCAGCCCGCTGACATCTTCCAGGACCCGTTCCAGCGTGGTGCCGCGCGCGGCGGCAAGGCAGAACATGCCGCCGCGAAAGTCGAACCGGTGCAGGCGCAGGAAACGGCCGTCCGCCTCGCCGATCACGTCGCTTCCGCAGATCCCCAGGCCGGCGATACCGTGGTCGACATAGATCGGCAGATCGTGATTGCGCACCAGGATCGCCCGCATCCGTCCGCTCCTGTCCTCTGCCATCAGCTCGCGCGGGCGGAACTCCAGCTCGTGGCCCACCGTGGCGAATCGCTCCAGTATCGCCGCCAGCAGCCGGTCGGTCTTCGGCAGGGCGATGCTCAGGACGGATTCGCCGTTGTCGTCCGGCATGGGCCTACTGGATCGCCGCGCGTCCGCGCGCGCGCAACGCCTCGGCCTGCTTGTAGGTAGCCGTGAACGGGCTGCCGCTCAGGTCCACCGGCTCATCGGCGGCGATCTCGACGTGGCGCGCGTGACGCTCGACGCGTCCGAGCAGCAGCGCGAACCCCGTGGATGGACATTCGCCCCCGAATCGCCCGAGCAGACCGTCGTAGCGACCACCGACCGCGATCGGGCCGCCCGCGCCGGCCACGTACGCCGACATGACGATCCCGGAGTAGTAGGACTGAGCGCCGAGCTCGGAGAGATCAAGGGTGACCGGGGGCACGTCCAGCATGCAGAGCGCATCTGCCACCGCCACCAAGTGCGCGACCGCCTCGCGGGCGGCGACGGGCAGACGGTTCCCGAGCTCGGCGACCCGATCCTCGAGCTCACGGACCCCGCCGATCATGGCGAACAGCTCGACGAGCGCGTCCGCATGTGCCACGCCGGCGGCGGACGAACGCTCCCGTACCACGTCCCACTCCCGGTCTCGGATCGCTCGGCGAAGCTCGACGAGCTCGGCGCCGGGGGCCTCCGCATAGCAGCCGTCGAACACGGCGCGCGACCCCACGTGCAGGGCCGCGTTCTCGACGCCGGCGTGCTCCAACGCGCGCAGGCACAGCGCGATGATCTCCGTGTCGGCGTCCGTCCCGGAGCGGCCGATCAGCTCGGCGCCCACCTGATACGACTCGTTGTGGGAGATGCTCTCGGCATCCTCGTGGCGGACGACCGAATCCGCGTAGCACAGCCGCAGCGGCAACTCGGCGCGGCGCAGCGTGCGTGCGGCCAGCCGCGCCGCGAACAGGGTGACGTCCGAGCGCACCAGCAGCAGCTCCCCGTCGCGATCGATCAGCCGGTAGACCCGCTCCAGCATCTCCGGGTCCAGCACGGGACGGAACGCCTCGAAGTAGTCGAACACCGGCGTCTCCACGAGCCGGTATCCCCACAGGGCGAACAGATCGAGCAGCCGCTCGCGCAGCCGGCGACGGGCCGTGGCCCGTCCGAACGACAGTCCCCCGCCCGCACGCGGCGCCTGCAGGTAGGCGCTCATGCTATCGGCGTGGGAAAGGAGCTGGTATAGAGTCCGGTTCTCACCAGTGGTCGTAGGAAACGATCTGCTGGAGCCGCTTGCGGGGCTGCGGCGGCGTCTGTTCCGCCGCGTAGCCCAACACGAGCAGCAGCACCACCCGCATGCGATGCGGGACGCTCAGCAGGTCCTTGACCTCCTGTTCGTCGAACGTCGTGATGAAACAGCTCCCCAGTCCTTCCTCCTCGGCCTGAAGCGCCATGAACGTGGTGGCCACCGCCAGGTCGATCGGGTGCGAGTACTGCCCGTTGGGCATCAGGTAGTCGATGTTCGTCGTACACGCCGCGATCACCGCGGGGGCCGTGCCGACGTTCTGCTCGCGGAACGCCGCCGCCGCGATCTTTTCGCGCAGGTCGGACTTGCGTATGACGATGAAGCGCCATTCCTGCCGGTTCTTCGCCGAAGGCGCCAGACGACCGGCTTCTATGATCTGGTCGAGCTTGGCGGTGTCGACAGCTCGACCATCGAAGCGCAGACAGCTCCGCCGTTGCGCGATCACCGGCAGCAGCGCCATACCGATACACCATAGCCGCCGCCATCCAGCATTGCAAATCCGTACCTGGCCGTTGCTTGCGCCGAGTCCGCGCGTGGGTGCGGCACGCTCTCGGGGGCCGTCAGCCCCTCACCTGGGCGATCCAGCCGTCCATGTCGTTGGTGGTCCGGAGTTTCCCGAGCATCAGGTCGGCTTCCGGACGCGACGCAATCGGCCCGATCCGCACCCGGTGCATGGTCACGCCGTCGGCGTCGTGGGATGTGATGCTCCCCGCGTAGCCCAGGTCGCCCAGCAGCTTGCGCAGGTCGTCGGCTCGTGATCGGGAGGAGAACGAACCGACCTGGATCCAGTACTGGAAGTCGCTGGCTGCACGTGGTGCCGGTGCCGGCGCGGGTGCCGACGCCGGAGACGCTGCCGGGACGGGAATGTTCGACACGGAAGCCGGCGACGGTTTCACCGCTGCCGGGGTCACAACGGCCGGAGTGGTCGTCGTCTGCGACGTGGGAGCCTCGCCTGCCGTCGGAGGTGCGGTGGATGCCTGCGCCTGAACATCGCCCACCACCAGGGTTACCTGCCTGGGGGCGTCCGTCGTCTCCTCCAGCCCCGGGGTCTCCTGCTCGCTTCGCACGTACTCGAACGGATCGAACGCAGACGCGTCGGAGTCGGCCGTCGCGACCTCGGTCGCCTCCGCGCCTCGTGGCCGGAGGAAGTAGAGCCCTCCCGCCAGGACGATGATGACCAGAAGACTGACCGCCACGACCGCCCAGAGAATCCGTTGTGTATCAGCCGCTTGCCTTTCCATTGCGCCTCCTCCATGGTCCGCGGCGCTAGAAGATCAACTCCATCTGGCGCCGGAGCATCCCTCGCGTCGCTACGTTGTAGATGGTGCGCCGCGAGACACTACGTGTATCGACGCCCTCAACGGGACGCTTGAGCCGCCGGCCGCGTTGCACCCACATGGCCCCGCACACGGTAGCCCTCGGTTTCCGGTCCACCACCAGCGCGCGGTACAGGCGAAGCAGCACCGGCGCGTGCACCCACAGCACCAGGTCGCACAGCTTGTCGAGCCCCATGGGATACAACAGCGCCGCGTCGATGACGATTTCGCCCGGTCCGGTCTCCACCAGGTTCCTTACACTGCTCACCATCACGGGATGGACGATCGCGTCCAGGCGGCGTCTGGCATCCGCGCTCCCGAACACCAGTGGTCCCAGGCGCCGACGATCGATCCTGCCATCGCGATCCAGCACGCCCCGGCCGAATGCATCGACAATGCGATCCCGTTCCGTGTCCAGCGCACGGTGTCCCAGCAGGTCGACGTCGATCACCCGCCAGCCGGCGTCCGCAAGCAGTCCCGCCGCGACGCTCTTGCCGGAGCCGAGCTTGCCGGCGACCCCTACCACCATCGCCAGCGACCGGTCCCCTCAGCGGCCGTTCGCCGCGCTCCGGGTCCGCTCCGGGCCGGGCTTTGCGCTGTCGGGAAACGCGCTGCCGGTGAACAGGCGGAACTGCTCGTACGCCTGCTCGGCCAGCATCCGGCTGCCGTCGATGACCGCGCATCCCGCCCCACGTGCTCGCCGGAGCATCGGCGTCAGCCCCTCGCCGTAGACCAGGTCGTAGACCAGCTCATGTCCACGAAAGGAGTACGCCGCCAGCGGATCGCCCGGATTGTCGGGCAGCCCCACGCTCGTGGTCTGGACGATCAACTCGCTGTACTCCGGGACCTGCGCGAGCCCCGCGGCGTCCAGCGCGCCTGCCCTCCCGCCGCAGTCCCGCGCCAGGGACCGCGCGCGCTGCTCGGTCCGATTGAGTAACAGCAACTCGGTGCCGAGCGAGCGCAGCGCGAAGGCGACTGCCCGCGCCGCGCCGCCGGCTCCGATCACGGTCGCGCGCAGGGGAACGATCGACCCTTCGCGGAGAGGCGCGAGAAAGCCATGTACATCGGTGTTCTCGCCGCGCCACCCGGTCCGTGTTCGCACCAGCGTGTTGCACGCGCCCACCCGCTGCACCATCGGCCCGGCTTCCGACATGCGGGCCGCATGGCCCTTGTGCGGGATGGTGACCGAACAGCCGTCCAGCGGCAGGAGCCGCGCCAGGCGGTCCAGCTCCCCCAGGTCATCCAGCTCGATCGGCACATAGACGCCATCGACCCCTGCCGCGGCGAGCGCCGGGTTGTGGATCTGCGGCGAACGCGAGTGTGACAGCGGGGTGCCGACCACGCCCAACACGCGCGTGCCCGCGTGGATCGATCGAAACCGGTAGAGCTCGACCATGGTATCAGGGTCGAGATGGCCGGGCGCCGCCGAGCGACCGGAACGCGAACAGAACGTCAGGAAGTTGCCCAGGTGGGCCGCCAGGATCCGGGTGGGGAGCCCGAACCGTCCCATGCCCAGCAGGATGCGTTCAGGAGCGCCCGGGGACGGGGCTCCCAGCCGTCGCGCACACTCGAACAGGTCGACCATCTCGCTGCCGGTGCGGGGCGTCACGGCCGCCTTGGCGATCTCTCTCCCCGTGCGGGGGAGATCGCGTATCACCCGTTCGATCCGGGAGGGAACGCCGGCGGTGTCGTGCAGGGACCGGATCACCCGGGTGCCGGCAGGTACCGCCTCATCGAACGAGCGATCCACGTCGGACTCCAGGTCCACGTAACGGTACGCGCCGGCCGCCTCGCCGATCAGCCGGCGGCGTGATCGCTCGTCCGCGTGGAACTTCCCTCCTTCCGCGGTCCGCCGGATGGTGAGGATGGCCGGCATCGCGACCATGTCCGGGAACCTGGAGAGCCGGGCCAACTCCCCGTCGTCCAGGAAGTCGGCCCGCAATTCGACCATGTCGATACGCGCCGCGTTGGCGCGCGCAAGCTCGGCCGCGCGCGCCAACGTGGGCTCTGTCAGTGCCAGGCAGAGCCGGGCCGCGCCGCTTGGCATGGCCGCGCCGCTTGGCATGGCCGCTCCGCCTGACACGGCCGCCCCGCCGTGGCTCAGATCGCCGGGATGATCAACTGCCAGCCCGGATAGATCAGGTCGGGGTTCTGGATCAGGTCACGGTTGCGCCGCCAGATCCTCGGCCACAGGAACGGATCGTCGTACCACTGCGGGTACTCCGCGATGCGCCACAGGCTTTCGCGTCGTTCCGGAATCAGCCGCACGGTATGGATGCCGAGCACCACGTAGAACTTGTAGCGCTCCAGGTAGCGCCGCGCGTCTTCGAAGAGGCTGATGGACTGTCCGTACTTCTCGTCGTCGAACTCCACCACTCCTTCCGTCCACAGCCCCTGCGCCTTCTGCAGGTCGTTCTGGCCGTCGCGGTCGATTTCGTCGAGGAGCGCGTCGCGTTGGCTGCCGCCGGCGCGGAGCTGGTCCAGTACGTCCTGGCCGTTCCACGGCTGCGGCCTGATCACGTCGCCCGTGTCGGTTACCACGTGCAGCCTCGACGCTTCCTCGATCTCCTCCATCACCGCCTTCATCAGCGCCGCGGCCCGTTCCATCAGGTCCATGTAGGCATCGTCGGCCACCGCCATCAGTCTGCGGCAAACGTCTACCGCGGCACCGAACGCCTCTTCGGCATCCTCCAGCCGGTAGCTCTGCATGGCTTCCAGACCGGCCAGGTACAGGGCGTTGAGCTGCTCGTGCAGCGACTGCAACTCCGCAAGCCTGGAATCCGTCCAGGTGCTCGTGTCGAGATTCCGCACGGCCGCAAGACAGCGCTCCGTCTCGGCCCGCGCGCCGTACAACAACTCCAGCCGATCGAGCAGCGAGTCGCGCAACGCGAGCATGTCGTCCGCGGTTGCCAGCGCCAGCTCGTACGCCCCGAACAGATCGCCGGATTCGAACAGCTCTTCGACGCGCTGCACGGCGTCGACCATCTCCTGGAAGGACACCGGCACCCAGAGATCCGCCTGGATCTCCCGCAACTCCTCGAGGCGCTCCGCCAGCAGCTTGCGCAGCCGCTCCGCGGTCAGCCGTACCGCATTCTCGAACGCCTCGGTCGCCCTCGCTTCGGCCACCGCCAACGCCACGTACGATCCGACCGGATCGGACGTGCGAATCCGTTCGGCAAGGGCCAGCGTCTCGCGGGCGGCGTCCATGTTCTGCGGGTCGTAGAAGTCGGCATCGACCTCTTCGGCGCGCGCGATGAGCACGCGCACGCGGTCGAAGTCTGCGTCCGTCGGGCCGTCGATGACCGACGGTCCGGCCGCGCCGGCCGGCGACGCCAGTACCGCCACCGCGGGCACCGACCAGTCCATGGACGGATGCGGCGGCGTCATCGGCGGAACGGGTCCGGCGCGATCACGCACCGCGTCCGCTCCGTCGGTGCTCGCCGGCGCTCCGGGCTCGACAAGGGCAGCCATCGGTACCGATGCCAGCAACTCCGGGTGAGGCGGTCGAGGCGGCTCGATCTGTGCACCGAGCTGCGGTGCCCCGCCGGTGCCAGCTCCAAGCGGCACGCCCGTCTCGCCCGGTACGCCTAGCGCCACGGCGCCCACCGCCGGATGACCCGGACGCTCCGGCACCGCAAACGCAACCTGTACCGGCCCGTCCTCACCGGCGCCTGCCGGCACGCCAATCTCGCCCGGTACGCCTAGCGCCACCGCCAGCACCACCGGGTGATCCGGACGCGCCGGCACCATCGACGCAGCCTGCTCGGGCGTCTCGTCGGCTCCAACGCCCAGCGGCGTCCCAGGCACTCCTGTCTCGCCAATCGGCGCCACCGCCAGCATCACCGGATGATCCGGACGCGCCGGCACCATCGACGCAGCCTGCTCGGGCGTCCCGTCGGCTCCAACGCCCAGC
>JAPOQV010000603.1 GCA_026710565.1 Spirochaetaceae bacterium
ACAACCGGATGCGCCCACCCCTCCTCCAGCGTCCGTATCGCCGGCACCAACGCTCCCGGCGGCGCCAGCCGTCCGGCTATCTGACACAACCAATCCGCGAACGCGCGCCGCAACTCCTCCGCGCCCCGCTTCGGCAACCAGCGCCGCAGCGCCGTCACCGCCCGCATCACGTCCTGCGGCGACCGGCTCTGCTCCAACCGCGCCACCGCACGCAGCAGGTTGCGGTAGGGCAAATCATCGGCCGCCACCCGCTGCAGGTCAATCAGGTAGTAGCGCTGGGACGGCTGATACGGCGCCAGCCACGGCCCGACCGGCGTGATGAGGGAGCCCATGTCCGGCGCCGCGGTCCACGGCTCGGTGCCGTTGTAGAGCACCACCGGCAGCACGGCCGGGAGCCGCTCGCCGGCCACCTCCGGGGGTTGATTGCGCGCCAGCTCCAGCAACAGCAACCCCGTGTAGGTGAGGATGCGCAGCGCCATCAAGCGATCGTCCTGCGCCTGGAACTCCAGCAGCACCAGCAGAAACGCCCGGCGCCGGCCAAGGCGCAGGTGCCAGACGGTGTCGCCGTGGCGCGTGCGCAGTTCGTCGCTGACGTACTCGGGGGAGAGCTCTCCCAAGCTGGAGAGATCGGCGGCGGCCAGCCGGCGAGCGGGCAGGCAGGCGCGCAGCACATCCTGGACCATGAGCGGGGAGGCGAGCAGGCGCTTGTAGTTCTCGTCGTGAAGCATGGTTCGGGGCCGCACCATGAATAACCGCGCGCGGTCGCTGGCGCTTCAAGGACCGGTCAGGAGACGGCCGAGTGGCGTGGTGGAATCTGGAAGCGTAGCCGCGCCGCGTCAGGTCCGCGCCGGAGTTCGATCGCGATACTGGCGATGATCGCCGCTGCCAACCGACATTGCCGGCCGGCGAAAGCACCAGCGCCGGCCGCGACGCTTCCTCGGTCGATGGCCCACGGCGTGCAGCGACCGCACGACAAGCTCTTTCGCACCGTCTTCGCCGACCACGGGGAGGCCGCCGCCCTGCTCCGCGCCCACCTGCCGGAGGCGCTCGCCCGCGATCTGCGCTGGTCAACCCTCACCCTGCAGGACCGCAGCTTCGTCGACCCCGACCTGCGCGACACCGAGTCGGACCTGCTCTTCTCGATCAGGCGCAAGGCCGGCGCCCCGCCGACATGGCTGTACGTGCTCGTGGAGCACCAATCGCGGCCCGATCGCTGGATACGCTTCCGCCTGCTCAAGTACTGCTGCCGCATCTGGGACCGCTCCCGCGCGCAGTTTCCGCGCGAGCGCCGGCTGCGCCCCATCGTCCCCCTGGTCTTCTACCAGGGGCCGGGCCGCTGGCGCCACGCCACCGAGTTCGCCGAGCTGTTCGCCGACTCGGTGCGCGACTGGCCGTGGGTGCCCCGCTTCGCGCACCTGCTCGTCGACCAGTCGCGGGAGAACCCGCAGGCGGTGCGCGGCCTGTTGCACGGCCGTATCGCGCAGCTCATGATGATGGCTCG
>JAPOQV010000604.1 GCA_026710565.1 Spirochaetaceae bacterium
GAAGGCAGATCGCGGAGCCCTCTCTTCGTGCGATTCACATGCGTCCCTACATCACCAGTTTTTCTTCGCGCCGCCGCAGCAGCAGGACCAGCGTGATGGAGACCAGGCCGACGATCAGCAGCATGTAGATGGCCAGGCTGGACCCGTACGACATGCGGTTCTGCTGGAAGCCGACGCGAATGATCTGCAGGGCGATGGTCTCGGTAGCGCCGGCCGGGCCGCCACTGGTGAGCACGACCACCAGGTCATAGATGCGCATGTAGCCCGTGAACAGGAATACCATGACGGCCGTGAAAGCCGGCGCCAGCCACGGGAACGTCACGGAGGTGAAGCGCTGCCACGCGGAGGTGCCGTCGATGGTGGCGGCGTCGTAGAGATCGCCGGGCACCGCCTGCAGCCCCGCCAGGTAGATCACCGTGACGAACCCGGTGTCGCGCCAGAGATTGATGATCAGGACCGACCACGGCGCCAGCCGCGGGCTGCCCAGCCAGTCGATCGGCTCCATGCCGGCAGCCGCGAACAGTCCGCCCAGGATGCCGTTGTAGCTGAGGAGGGCCTTCCAGATGAATCCGACGGCCACCGAGCTGATCAACAGCGGGAAGAAGAACGCGGCCCGATACACCTTGGTCATGGGCCCCGGTCGATTCACCAGCAGGGCAAGGAATAGTCCCAGCGCGTTGCCGAGCAACGCTCCGGGGACGGTGAAGAAGAAGGTGATGCGCAACGCGCTGTGGAAGTGGCGGTCGTTCAGGCCTCGTAGGTAGTTCTTCAGCCCGACGAAGTTCATCGTCGAACGGATCCCGTCCCAATCGAAGAACGAATAGTACAGGCTGAGCGCGATCGGCAGGACCATGAACGCCAGGTAGATGACGAACCCCGGGCCGAACAACAGCGCCGTGCCCAGCGCATCGCGCCGTGCCGCCGCCGCGAACCGCAGAGGGCGGTGCGTCACGATCTGCTCGCCGGCGTTCTGTCCTCGCATCGATTACCGCCCCGCAGTATGCGTCAGGCTCGGGTCCGCGTACCGGGCAGCGCGACCTTCGCAAGCCAGTCGTCGTCGAAGTCGATGCCGAAGCCGGGAGCGTCGCGCGGGACCAGGTAGCCGTCGTCGATGACCGGCGTGCCGGGGAGCGCCACGGTCTCGGCCAGCGGCACCCCCGGCGGGGATACGCCGCTGGAGCGCTCGCCCCAGGTCACGGCCGGCATGGCCATCGCCAGGTGCTGGCCGTACGGGGTGTTCATGCCGCCGTGCGGAGCGACCGCGATGCCGGCGGCCTCCGCGATGTGGCAGATGCGCACGCAGGCGGAGATCCCGCCCGCCCACTGCAGGTCGGGCTGGAAGTAGTCGACCAGCCGCCGCTCGGAGGCCTCCGCGAACGGGCGCGCCAGGTACCAGTGCTCGCCGGTGGCCAGACTCTGCCCGGGCAGTCGCCGCCGCACCTCGGCGAAGCCGGTCATGTCGTCCGGCAGCAGGTAGTCCTCGATCCAGCGCAGCCGGTACGGGCGCAGCGCCTCGCCCAGCCGCACGGTGTACTCGACGTCCAGCGCCATCCAGCAGTCGAGCATGAGCTCCGCGTCCGGGCCGAGCGTGTCGCGCGCCGCGGCCACCATCTCCTCGGTCCGGCGGATGCCCTCGGTGCCGTCTTCAGGCCCGTACGGGTTGGGCAGCTTGAAGCCGCGGAAGCCCAGCTCCCGGTACCACTCCAGGTCGAATCCGGTGGCGTAGCAGGGGATTCGCTCCTTCTGCGGGCCGCCGAGCAGCGCGTACACCGGCGCCCCCAGGCACTTGCCCTTGGCGTCCCACAGCGCCAGGTCCACGGCGCTGATCGCGTGTGCGGTCAGGCCGGAGCCCCCGTAGGCGGCGCTGATGCGGACCATCACGTCGTACAGCTTCTCGGTGGCGGTCACCGGCTCCCCCACCCGGGGGGCGCGGGAGGGGGCGGTGGTGATTGAGGGGAGCGGGGCGGGGGACCCCCCGCGGCCCCCGCC
>JAPOQV010000605.1 GCA_026710565.1 Spirochaetaceae bacterium
CGCCGTCGTTGGTCTTCTGGAGGCCGGGGTCGACGCCGAGAGTCCCTTCCTGGAGGCTCCAGTAGACCCACATGGGCACGTCCTCGTGGATCACGCCGTCGGACCCCCTGACGGGAATGGCAGCCGGCAGCTCGAGCATGTCCCAGATGGTCTTGCCCCAGGGCCCGGCCGCGACGATGACCTGTTCGGCTTGGATCACGCCGCGGTCGGTCTCGACTGCCGCCGCCGCGCCGCCGTCCACCCGGAAGCCCGTGACCGTGACGCCGGAGAGAATCCGCGCGCCGACGGCCTCGGCCTTGCCGGCGAGACCGTGGATGGAGGCCGCGTTGTTGGCATAGCCGCCCTTCTTCTCGTGCAGCACCGAGGTGATGCCTTCCGCCTGCCAGTCGCTGAACAAGTCCTTCATGTACCTGTCGCTGTGCGCGGCGCCCTCGATGAAGGTCGACTCGTATCCGATCGCCGCCTGCTCCTGCGCGATCGTGGCGACGTACTCGAACATGCCTTCCGGGCTGATCTGCATGTAGCCCACAGGGTGATAGCTGAATGCTTCGGGGTCGCTCTCCCAGACGGCGACACTGTGGGCCATCAGCTCCCGCATGGCCGACTGGGCGTAGTTGTTGCGCACGACGCCGCAGGCGATGCCGCTCGCGCCGGCCGCGATGCCGGTCTTGTCGAGAACGAGAATGTCGACCGCCGAGCCGTCGTTGCGCGGCGTCTGGCCGCGCGCGGCGAGGGCCTCGCCCAGATGCCAGGCGGTGCTCAGGCCGTGGATGCCGGCACCGATGATCAGGTAGGTGGCTTGGGTGGGAATTGTCATGGGGCTCTACTCTCCTGCGGCCAGTTTGATCCCCGGAACGTCCGGGTCCGGCACCGAGAATTCGCGGTCGTGAGTCAACGCCGGAATCATGCGCCGCACCTCCGCGACCTTGGCGGGGTCGATGTCGGAGACGATCACACCGGGTTCCTCGCCGCCTTCCGCGAGGATGCAGCCCCAGGGATCGATGATGAGCGAGTGGCCATAGCTCTCGGCCTCGCCGTGGGTTCCGCACTGACAGGCTGCCAGCACATAGGACCCGGTCTCGATGGCGCGGGCCCGCAGCAGCACGTGCCAGTGGGCTTGACCGGTGGTCTTGGTGAAGGCCGCGGGCACGACAACGAACTCGGCGCCGGCATGGGCGAGTGCCCGGTAAAGCTGTGCGAACCTGAGATCATAGCAGACGCTGAGCCCGAGCCTGCCCCACGGCGTCTCGGTGACGACCGCGGAGGCACCGGGCTCCACGCTCCTGGATTCGCGATAGCTCTGGCCACCCGCCAGGTCGACGTCAAAAAGGTGGATCTTGTCGTAGAAGGCGACGATGCCTCCCCGGTCGTCGATCATGTAAGCGCGATTGCGGATCTTGCCGGTGGGAGAGTGGATCGCGAGCGATCCCATCTGGATCCAGACCCCGAGCTCGTCGGCCATCCCCCGGAACAAGGGAAGACCGGGGTGTTCTTCTTCCGCGCGATCACCGACGTCGAAGGCGCCATCGCGGAAATCGAGGCAGGAGAAGAATTCCGGCAGGCAGATCAGGGAGGCGCCTTGGCCCGCCGCGTGCCGCACCAGGGACTCCGCCTCTGCGAGGTTGGCGGCCATGTCGGGGCCGGCGCAGTTCTGCACGCAAGCCGCTTTGAAAGACTCTCTCATCGCCTCTTCACCCCGACCGGCACGTCGCCTACGCCTTGGTGGCGCGGACAAGCGCGTCGCGAGCCTTCTGCAGATGCCCCTGCATGGCGCCGGCCGCCGCCTCCGCATCGCGCCGGACGATCGCCTCAAAGATGGCGCGGTGCTGCCGATTGTAGCCGGCGATTTCCGGCGGTGTGAGGGTCAGCCGTTTCATGGTCTCCCACTGATTGTGGCGCCGCACTTCGTTCACGCGTTCGTACATCCAGATCATCAGGGAATTCTGCGTACAGTTGGCGAGTCCCCGATGGAACTCCTCGTCCGCAGCGGAAAATGCCCGATAGTCCTCGTCAATGTTCTCCACCGCCTCCATCGTCAGCTGAAGCTGGTCGAGGTCGTGGCCAGTGGCATTGAGGACCGCGAGGCGCACCATCTGGGGTTCGAGCGCAAATCGCGTATCCACGAGCTCCAGAGGGCTGGTCGACTGGATGATGGTCTGGGTCTGATCGGCCGCGGAATAGGTGACGTAGGTGCCGCTGCCCATGCGGCGTTCGACCAGCCCTGCGTCCTCCAGGCGATGCAGGGCTTTGCGTACCGTCCCCCGGGCAACCCCGAACTGCCTGGCAAGCTCTCGTTCCGGAGGAAGCCGGTCATCCTGCATCAGTCCCATGGATACGATCCGGGAGCGCAGCGATGCAACGATGTCGCTCGAGTTCGGTTGTCTGGCCTCGCGCCCCGAACCCGCCACCCATCCTGGCGTTGCGTCACTCATGATCCCGGCTCATGGATCGATTGGTCCATAATTGGATCTCTAAAGATGCGGCCACCACGCATTCAAAGGAATTCTGCACCAGAACGGGTCCAAAGTACAAGCCAATGTTGATCTTAGGTACAATGTTGGTTAACCTGAACTATACAGGTGGATGCACATTCGCTACGGTTTCTGAAATTGGCCTGACCGCAAAATCCGAAAAAGATCAACAGGTCTCACGGGCGGACAGACGCCGGTGAACACGGACGGCAAGGGACATTACGGGAGGTAGCAGATGTCCGAGACGGATCTTGAGAAATACGTCAATGCGGAGGGCCGCTCTGACCTGGTCAGGCAGGTTCGCGAAAAGATCGATGAACTGGATATTCGATATATCTACTACCAGTTCATTTCGGTCACGGGACGCATCGTCGGCAAGGGCATCCCGGCGGATCATTGGGAGACCATCGCGGAACGCGGGTTCCAACTGGTCTACGGCGCCACGGCCAACCTCTACACGGACCGACACGCCAATTACATCGGCTACGGCCCGGAGGCGTCGGAACTGGTCGGTATTCCCGATCCGGAGACCTTCGCCCAGTTGCCCTGGGACAAGCGCGTCGGCCGCGTCTTCTGCACCTGTTTCCGGAACCGCGAGGAGCTCGAGAATCCCGGGGGATTCCTGACCTCGGACTGCCGCGGCAACCTGCGCCGCATCCACGACGAATTCAAGGACAAGCACGACGGCCTGCACCTGCGGCACGGCACCGAGCCGGAGATGATGTGGCTGAAGAAGGGTGAGGACGGGCTTCCGGACGGCGGCGTTTCGAAGCCCAACTGCTACCACTTGGACCAGTTCGAGATCTTGCGTCCGGTATTCCTCAAGGTCGTCGAATACGCCCAGGCCATGGGCCTCGACATGATCCAGGGAGACCATGAGGACGCTCCCGGTCAGCTCGAGCTCAACTTCAACTTCGACGACGCGCTGCGCACCTGCGACCGGTTGACCACCTACCGTCAGATCTGCGCCGCCGTGGCCCGCGAGTTCGACATCATCGCCTGCTTCATGTCGAAGCCGTTCATGGGCGTCTCGGCCTCGGGCTGCCACCACAACATTTCGCTGTGGCGCGGCGGCGCCGAACAGCTCGTCAACACCGTGCACGCCGAGTCCAGGCCCGGGGCCGACGGC
>JAPOQV010000606.1 GCA_026710565.1 Spirochaetaceae bacterium
CCGAGGATTTCGCCCCGGCGGACCATGAAGGAAACATCGGCAAACTCGTGCCCCCTGGAAAGACCTTCGACGCGCAGAACCTCGTCATCGTCGGAGGCCTCCACCGTCGCTCCCCGCTGCTCGGCGACGAAGCTCTCCATGGAGTCGACGTCACGGCCGATCATCATCCGCACGACTCGGGCGGGTGTCACCTCCTCCTTCGTGAGCGTACCGACCAGCCGCGCGTCGCGCAGAACATGGACCCGGTCGGCCATCCCCTCCAGCTCCTCGAGACGATGGGTCACCCACAGGATGGCGGTCTCGCGATCCTGCAGCCGGCGCATATGACGGAACAGTGCGACGCGTTCGTGCTCCGTCAGCCCGGCGGTCGGCTCGTCCATTATGATGACCTCGGAACGGAAGGCGAGGGCCTTGACGATCTCTACGATCTGCTTGTCCAGGCCCGAGAGATCGCGGACGAAGCGGCCAAGCTGCCTGATGTCAAACTCGAAGTCCTCAAAGAGATTAAGGACCTCGCGGCGCATGCGCCCGGCATCGACGATGTTCAGGGCCCGCCGGAGCGGACCCCGCAAGTGCTCGCGCCCCAGGAACACGTTCTCGATCGCCGTGAGACTGTCGATGAGGGTCTGTTCCTGATGGATCGTGGTGACGCCCAGCTCCTGGGCGTGGTGCGGCGAGCGTATGCGCGTCGGCTCCCCGCGCACCAGAATCTGACCGCCGTCCGGCTGATAGACACCGGAGAGGAGCTTGATGATGGTCGACTTGCCGGCTCCGTTCTCGCCGACCAGCGCATGAATGGCGCCACGCTCAACGGCGAAGCTTACATCGTCGACCGCGATCGTGCCGGGAAACCGCTTCACCAGGTGGTTGATCGCCAGCACTTCGGCCGCGGATCGGGTATCCTCCGGCGCGGTCTCGGCGGCCGCAGGCACTTGCCTACCCCTTTTTCCTCATGAAGGGGATCAGGTCTTCCCACGCGTAGTCGTGCACGAAGTATTCCTTGACGCTGTAACTGCAATTGTTGGTGTCGGCGAGCGACTTCGGTCCCGGAAATTCGACGATCTCCCAACCCACATGGTCCCTGTTTCCTCCGTAGGCGGGATCGGAATACATGCCCTGGCGGGTGTGCAGGCAGAGCGCGTCGAAGAAGCCCATGCCGTCGTCGGCGACCCCCTGCAGCATGGTGCCGAGTGGGCCAGTGTCGGTCAGCGTGACCGGCTTCGGTTTCGGCGCGCCCGACAGCTCTTCGAGCACGCCGTCCTGCTCCGCTTGCGTGAGTTCAGCGAAGGGCTTGTCGTTGCGCCGGGCGGCGATGCGGTCGAGCTCCCTGATCCCTTCACGATAAGTGCGCCGCATGGCGGCGTTGCGGGCGCGCCAGGCATCGGCGAGCTTCCCGCTCATCTGCAGGAAGCCGCTCCCGTCCGCGCTGGCATAGATGTAGTCGATGCCGGAGAGGTAGCGGTCGATGAAGCGGACGACCCGGGCTTCGCGCGCGCCAGGCTGGTGATCCGAGGGATAGATGCGCGCCGTCGCCGCGTCTATCGTCTCCCACTCGTGATTGCTGAAGAACAGGCGCTCATTCGACTCTTGCGTGAGATCGGCCGGCGCCGCTGGCCACTCCGCCTTGCTCGCCATACGCGTCCTCCGTGTTCAGGCAGAAACCTCCACCCTGGGCTTGTCGAGGCGAACCTGGTTCCCGTTCGCGTGATGTTCGACGATGTATTCGGAGCAGCGCCACGCGTTGGCCATCATGGTGAGTGTCGGGTTGACCCCGAGAGCGGTGGGGAAACCGCTGCCATCGAGCACATAGAGGTTGGGGACCTCGTGGCTCCGGCACCATTCGTTGAGAACAGACGTGTCGGGGTCGAAGCCCATGCGAAGGGTGCCGTGCTGATGGCAGGTGTTGCCGGTGCTGCGCTCCAGATAGACCGGAATGGTCTTGGCCGCGCCGGCCGCGTCCAGGATCTCCTGATTCTTGTCGACCTGCCACTTGGCCATCTTCACGTCGTTCGGGTGCGGCTTGTGGGTGATGCGCGCGACCGGCATACCCCAGGCGTCCTTGACCTCGGGGTCCAGGTCGACCCGGTTGCTCTCCACCGGCATGTCGTGAAGGATCAGCCCGATCTTCATGGAGTAATTGTAGAACTCCCGATCGCCGTCCTTCGCCGCCTCGCCCCAGAGCGGCCGGCCGGGGAAATTCCAGTTGATCGGGTGGCCCACCTGCGATGCGGAGATGATACAGCCGCCGATATGGCCGCGTTTCTCGTCGGTCTC
>JAPOQV010000607.1 GCA_026710565.1 Spirochaetaceae bacterium
AGCCGGTGCTGGACCGCTTCCGGGAGCGCTACGGCGGTGACGCGCGCGAGCTGGACGACCGCGACGAGCGGCTGCGTGCCGTATGGGCGGAGATCACGACCGAGTGGATCCGGGAGATCCGCGAGCTGCTGGATGGGTTCGGCCCGTCGGAGCGGTACGAGCGGCGCAAGCTGGCGCTGATCGCCGGCCCCGACATGGAGTGGTGCCTGGGCTACGGGATCGACGTGGGCGCCTGGGGCCGTGCGGGGCTGGTCGACGTCGTCGCGCCGTACCCGCGCGGGATCGAGCGGCGGGAGGACGTCGGGGAGCTCCTGGTCGACGGAGTGGGGCAGTACGCGCAGGCGCTGGAAGGGACGGACGTGGAGCTGGTCCCGTCAATTGGCAGCTTCGCCGACCACGCGATGACCGTGCGGGAGGTGCGCACGCGCGCCGACGGCTGCTACCGACAGGGCGCCACCGGCCTGAGCCGCTGGGATACCGATCACTGGATGATCCACCTGGGACTGGAGAACGCCGTCGCGCAGCGCCTCTGGGTCGACCACTACATGCCGCCGGCCGCCAACGCCGTGGTCTCCACCGCCGGCCTGAACCGCATCCGCTTCAACCCCCGCATCGGGGTGTGACCCCTGACCCGGGGTCGGATCAGCGGCAGATCCGCGAGTAGACTGCCACTTGACGAACGCTGTAGTCATGGACTACAGGTCAATGCGTGAGAGCGGTGGCATACAGCCGCACGGCACAGAAGGTCCTGACTCGGATGCCGCGGAACTGGGCGAGACGCATCCGGGACAAGATAGCGGCTTATGCCGCAGATCCGGCGACTCAGGCCAACAATGTCACCGGGATGAAGGGTCACGAAGGGCTGGTTCGTCTTCGGGTAGGTGACTGGCGAGTAATCATGCGCGACGAATCGGTTCTCACGATTCTGAGCGTGTCCAGCCGAGGCGACGCCTACAAGGAGTGACTACCATGAGCGAGACCGTGACGATTCCCAAGGCCGAGTACGACAGGTTGCGTGCGCTTGAAGAAGACTTTTCGGACATACAGACGGCCCTGGCGGTCGAGGCGCGGCTGGCCACGGGCGAGGAAGAGCTCATTCCGGCAGAGGTGGTGGACCGACTCCTCGACGGGGAGCCGCCCTTACGGGTGTGGAGGGAGTTCCGCAATCTGACCCAGTCCGAGCTCGCTCGCGCCAGCGGAGTCAATCGGGTACAGATCGTGGACATTGAGGCAGACCGCAACAGCGGCTCGGTTCGCACCCTGCGGAAGCTGGCCGATGCCCTGGTGGTCACGGTGGACGACCTTATCTCGTCAGTGGACCAAGACCACGAGTAGAGTACAGCTCATTTTGAAGATGCGCTCCCCTGAGTCGATCGGAGAGGCGATCAGGTCTCACCGAGAGCGAAGCGGTCTGAGTCAGCGCGCGCTGGCCGAGCTTGCCGAGGTCGGCAGGGCCTCGATCTCCCGCATCGAGAGAGGGAAGCCCACGGTACGGTTGACGACACTCTTTGCAGTCCTGCACACCCTCAACATCGAGCTGGTGCTGGACGGACCGCTCATGGCGGAATCCAGCGCCAACCATGGATGCGGAACGCCGGCATTCGACGGCCGACAACGACCGGTGAGGCGGGCCACGGTACGCGTGATGGACAAGGCGGCAGGGTTCCTCGAGAAGCATGAGGCGGGCCGCTTCGTTTTTCGCTATCTGGAAACCTACTCCGGTCCGCCGGTCTCGCTGTCGATGCCGGTCGCACGGCGTGAGCATTCGTTCGATTGTTTCCCGCCGTTCTTCGAGGGCCTCCTGCCGGAAGGAATGATGCTGGAAGGGTTGCTGCACCAGCGGAAGCTGGATCGTGACGACCTGTTCGGTCAGCTTCTCGCGGTCGGTGAAGACATGGTCGGGGCGGTGACGGTCGTCGAGGAGGCGGCGTGCGCCGAAGTCTGATCCGACCGCGCCGGACGGTTGGGAGGGATTGCAGTCTATCAATCTGACGTGGTACTCGCAAGGTTGATCTCGTGGCCAACGCAGCCCATCGCCCACAGGTTCGTGCTACTCTAACGGTCCGGTGTCGTCTCCCCGCGAGGATCGGGGTCACGGATACCCCGACCTGAAACCGTTGCTCGACCTGTACCTGGCCGAGGTGCGCGACAGGCTCGGGGCAGACGTGTCCGCGGTGGCCCTCTACGGTTCGGTTGCCCGCGGCCAGGCGCACGCGGCCAGCGACATCGATCTGTTCGTGGTCCATCGCGGCGAGCGTGCTGCCGTGTTCGAGGTCTTCCTCGAGGTGGCGCTCCGGTTGCGGGACCATCCGCTGGTAGCGGAGTTGCAGGCACGCGACGCCCCGACCGAGCCGTATCCCGTGTTTCGTTCCGAGGAGGAACTGGCGGATACGCCATGGCTTCTGCTGGACGTCTGCGACCACGGCATCATCCTGTTCGATCCACGGGCGGTTCTGGCGCGCAAGCTGGCAAGCCTGCGCGCACGCCTGCGTGAGCTCGGCTCTCGCCGCATAAAGCTGGCCGACGGCTCCTGGTATTGGGACCTGAAGCCCGATCTGCGCCCCGGCGAGGTCATCGCCCTGTAGCGGCGGAACGGCTGTCATGGACAACGAGGAGCGCGGGCGCCGGCTGATGGCGATGGCGACCGAATACCTGCAGGACATGGATGCCTCCTACTGCCGCAAGTCGTGGAACGCGGTGGTCCGCCGAGCACAGGAGGTCGTCGAGCTATCCTTGAAAGGGGTGCTCAGCTATCTGGGGGTAGACTTCCCGAAGGTGCACGATCCGGCGGCCGTGTTCGTCGCCACCGTGTCCGCCAGGGGCATGGCGTTGGGCCAGGAGGAGGCGGCGGACGTAACCGCCGTCTCGGCCAGACTTGCCCGCAAACGGGCGCCGGCGTTCTACTTCGAGCACACGGAGGATGCCCCGGCGGCCGAGGAAGCGGCGGCTGACGCGCGCCGGATCCACGGGCTGTGCACGCGCCTCGTCGCGGGCATTCTAGCGGCTTCCTCAGAGCCCGACAGTCCCGCATCCGAGTGACCGCACCAACCCGATGCATCGCATGGCGTATCACTGCAGAGAGGGAGGACGGTGAACCTGCCTCGTCTTTCGATTCAGGAGCTCACGTCGGGTCATCGTGATTGGAAGCACTATGTCGGCCTAATCGCCAGGGAGGGCCAGGCGAGGTGGGCATTCGACGCGCAGTTCGAGCGGTTCCACGCCACTACGTGGTGGCAAAACGGGAAGGCAATATCGTGGGCTTCCTGATGTACGTCGTCTGGGACATCGGTCCCCATGATCGAAATCATCCGCCCCTGGTCGTCGACGGACAGAAGCTCACGGAAGCGAAGATCGTCGCGTTCGGAGTAAAGGAGTCGTACCACCGCCAGGGCATCGGCAGGGCGCTCCAGGAGCACGCGATACGCCGAGCCAGGGAACTCGGCTGCTACCAGGTGCGATCGGTCAGCGGCGCAGACCACCGCGCGAACCGGCAGCTCAAGCTGGACATGGGGTTCGCCGTGGAACCGATGGAGCGTGACAAGCCGACGCTGGCTTTCATCATGCCTCTCAAGCCCACGTAGCGGGGCGCTGTCTGAATGCCGCGGTACGCCTAATCATCCGCATTCAGGTCGGACAACAGATCGTCGACACCCCCTACGGTGACGAGATCGCCGGCTCTGGCTGCCTTCATCGCCTCGATCGTCTCGGCATTGGGAACCAGGGGCTCGAAAGGAAGCCGCTTCTCCGCGGCGATCCGCATCATCATCATGCGGAACGCATCGGACGCCGTCAGGCCGATGGACGCGAGCACGGCCCCGGCCTCGTCCTTGATCTTCTGGTCGATGCGCGCACGCACGACGGTGTTCATCGTTCGCCCTCCACGAGTGAGCTACAACGTAGCCCAACCCGGTCTTGCAGTCCACATCAACGCCTCCCGCTGGCGAGGAGCCCGTTCGGCAGAGACGCGATCGTCGTATGATGCGGGGCAACCATGGGACGCACTCAGCTCGCACCTGAACTGTTCGAGACGATCGACTGGCGCTGCATCGGGCCGCACCGCGGCGGCCGGGTGGTGGCGGTCGCCGGGGACCCCTCGCATGCCCAGACCTTCTACTTCGGCGCCTGCGCGGGCGGCGTCTGGAAGACGACCGACGGCGGCACCTACTGGGAGAACGTCTCCGACGGCTCCTTCGGCACGGCTGCGGTGGGCGCGATCGCGGTTGCCGACGCGGATCCCAACGTCATCTACGCCGGCACGGGCGAGGCGTGCATCCGCGTGGACGTCTCGCACGGCGACGGCGTCTACCGCTCGACCGATGGCGGCGCGACCTGGAGCAACGTCGGCCTGACCGACACCCGCC
>JAPOQV010000608.1 GCA_026710565.1 Spirochaetaceae bacterium
AGGGGGCGGGGGGGGGGGCGAGCTCAAGGCCCGCCGGTGGGCGTGCGGGGCGAGGGGCCAGCAGCTCGGGTGCGGTGACGTGCGGGCCCGCCAGGGCAGCAACCGGTTGCGGATCGCGCTGGAGGCTCGTGCCGGAGAGTCGGACGAGCCGCTACGGATAGACGGCGTGGAGTTGATCGTCACCTACCGGGACGGAGCGTAGCGCCCGCAGGGTCCGTCATGAGTGCGCTTGATCCGAGTGATGGACCGAGCCACCGTCGAAGGCCATGGATCGGTATCCGCAGATGGCGATCGTGTTGGTTACGCTACCTCAGAGTCGAGGAAATGACCGCTCAAGCCAGGCGCGGAGGTGGGCGGATTCCTGGGCGGCGGACGGGTCGAGTTCGGCTTGGCGGAGCCGGGTGCGGACCACGAATACGTCCATCTCGTCGGGCGGTGAGTCCCGGTGCACGATCTCGTGCACCTTGCGCGCGAAGAAGGTTCCCCAGTCGGGCCGGCGGCCGTCCAGGTCGGTGAAGCCGTACTCCTTCTCCAGCTCCCAGCTCGACAAAAGGCGGCCGCTCTTGTCGGCAACGGGCGGGTGGGCGGCGAGCCCCGCCACGGCGCGGCCGACGTAGCAGGGGGTCTCCGACTCGGCGAAGTAGGGGTCGGCCGCGATGCCGTCCCGCCAGTTCGATTCGGTAACGCCGAGTCCGTCGAGCACCGCCTCCGAGCGCAGAAACCCGGGCGTGATCGCCAACGCGGGCACGCGCTGGGCGGGCAGGTCCGCCGCCATGGCGTAGGCGAGCCGGATCACCGCGTTCTTGGCCAGGTCGTAAAACAGGTTGCCGCGGTATCCGAGGGTGTCGCCGTCGGTCACCTCCACGATGAGGCCGGCGTTGCGTTCGACCATCAGCGGAGCGCCGTGGCGGCTGGTGATGATGTGGCTGTGCACGGCGCGCTCCAGCATCGCCAGCCCCTTGGACGTGGACAGCTCCCAGAACGGCAGCCCCCACTCGCTCAGCTCGTCGCCGCCCCAGATGTCATTCACCAGCACGTCAAGCCGGCCGTGCTCGGCGCGGATCCGTCCGAACAGCCGCTCCACCTCCGGCTCCACGGTGTGGTCGGTGCGGACGGCGATCCCGCGGCCACCCTCCGCGGTGACCAGTGCCGCCGTCTCGTCGATCGTCTCGGTGCGCCCGGCGGTCGCCGGGTTCCCGGCCACGCTGCGGCCCGTGCAATAGACGGTCGCCCCCGCCGCGCCCAGCATGCGGGCGATGCCGCGGCCGGCGCCGCGCGTGGCCCCGGCGACCACGGCAACCTGTCCGGCAAGCGGTTGCCGTGGTGCGTTCAACCGCCGGTCCCGTGCGCCTGCGGCCAGGCGGAGTTCAGCTCGTGGATTGCCAGCGAGACGAGGCGCACGTTCCCGCCGTCGGCGTACAGCTCCAGCGGAATGTCGCAGGCGGCCGGCAGGAAGCAGAACGATGCCGACACCAGGCCGCCGGCGGCGAACAGCTCCAGCGAGGTGCGGTCCACCAGGAGTTGCAGGCGCAGGCAGCCGTCGCCGTCGCGGGGGGCCGGGATCGTGTGGCCGAGCCAGGTAAACCGGGCGACCGCGGCGTCGTAGCGCAGGTCGTGGCCGCGGATGATGATGCCGAACGCGGCGGCGTCACCGGGGTCGATCACCGCTTCGAGGTGGAACAGGTCCCAGGTCGTGTCGGGCGCCAGGTTGCGATACTCGGTGGCAAGGCGGCTCTGCCAGCCGGGTCCGTGCACGTGGTACAGGTCGTGCCGGTTCAGGCCGGGGCTGAGCCGGTGGTCGTCCCAGCGCAGCGTGCGCCGGTGCAGAACCTCCAGCTCGCGCACCGGCTGCCGGCACAGGCGCACCCCCTGCGGCGTGGTGCGCAGGGTCAGCTCGACCGGGAACGACATCTGGCCGTTGAACGGCATCGCCGGGAAGTGCCCTCCGCGCAGCCAGGAGATCTGGATGCGGCGGCCGTCCTCGGACGGCACGTCGCTCCAGGTCTGGGCGGCGTAGCCGCTGGGACCCAGCTCGCTGCGCAGCGCCGGCGACTCGGGGGTGAATACGGTGCCGTCGAAGCGGCCCAGGCGGTAGACGCCGGCCGCGCCCCAGAACACCCAGCGGGTGTCGCCGGGGTCGCCGTCCACCGGCAGCTCGAACAGGTCCGGGCACTCGCCGGTGTCCGCCACCTCCAGGTCGCTCAGGTGGCGCCACCGCTTCAGGTCGGGCGATCCGTACAGGGCGAAGTCGTTGCCGTCCAGGAACAGCGCCATGATCCACTGCCCCGTGGGCGCGTGCCGGATCACCTTGGGGTCGCGGTTGTTGGCGCGCACGTGGCCGAGCACGGGGTTGCCGGCATAGCGCCGGAAGGTGCGCCCGCGGTCGGTGCTGGAGGCGATCGCCTGCACGCACGGGGTGGCGCCCGGCTGGTCGGGCCGCGGCGCTCCGAAGCCCCCGGTGGTATAGACCGCCACCAGGGCCTGCTCACCGCCGCCGTCGGCAAGGCCCGCGCTGTTGTCGGTGTCGACCACCGCCGACCCGGACCAGATGAATCCGTAATCGTCCGGGGCGATGGCGGTGTCGAGCTCGCGCCAATGCACCAGGTCGGTGCTCACCGCGTGCCCCCAGGAGTTGGCCGCGTGGTTCATGAACCCCGGCGTGTGCTGAAAGAACAGGTGGTATTCGCCGCGATAGTGGACCGGCCCATTGGGATCGTTCATCCACGAGTGCCGCGGGCTGAAGTGGAACTGCGGGCGATGCAGCTCGTCATACATGGGGGGACCGCGACCGAGACAGGCTAGGCCTGCATCCAGGGATACATGGGGCCGAGGAAGGGAGTCGGTTCGGCGGGGCGCGGGTAGGAGAGCTTCTGCGGGTGGTTCTCGATGCCGGCCTTCCACGCGGCGCTCCACTCGTCGTAGGTGGTCAGCGAGTCCGGCGCGGTGCTGCTGCGCGCGACCAGGCTCGGCCACTCCGGGCGTGGCGAGGGCGTGCCCCGCGTCTGGTAGCGCAGGTCCATGCTCCAGCGGATGCCGCCGGTGCGGTTGGGGCCGGAGCCGTGCGGACAGAGCTTGTGGATGAAGATCACGTCGCCCTTGCGCATGGGCACGGTCACCGGGGCGCACGGCGGCTGCGAGTCGAGGCTCCAGTACACGGTGCCCCGGCGGTGCAGGCCGGGACAGAGCTGCAGGCAGCCATTGTCCGCCGTCGCATCGTTGAGCGGGAACCAGACGGTGAGCACGAACAGCTCGCGTGCTTCCGGCGTGGTGAAGATCGCGTCCTGATGCCAGGGGGCGATGTTGGAGCCCTTGTTCTCGGCCTCGTCCGACGGGAGCTTGGCGCGCACGTGGGAGATGGCGTTGCACGCGATCTCCGGGCCGATGAAGCCCTCGACCAGGTCGAGCAGGCTCGGGTTGCGCATGATCTCGAACAGGCCGCGCGTCCGCGTCCGCCCGATGTCCAGGGCCGCGTCCGACTCGAAGTAGGTCGCGGAGTCCTCATCGCAGATGCGTGCGAGCCGCGTGTCGAACGGCTCGTCAGCGTAGAGCTGCGAGATCCGGCCCTCCGCGCGCAGCCGCCGCGCGACGCCGTCGACGATCGCCGCATAGTCGTCGATCACCGGCTGCAGGTCCGCGTCGGAGAGCGCCTCTTCGACCACCACGTACCCCTGTTCGACGAACCGATCGACGTGCTTCTGACTCAGCCTCATGTGCCCGGCAGCGTATCAGACCGCGCCGTCTCGGGAGCAGCACTGACTCCGTTCCACGGACGCCCCGGAAGCATCGCGATGAGCTGGTCCCGAACGATGTCCAGTGCGTCATCGAAGGCAAAGTCGCGGCTGGAGATCGGGTTCATCAGCGGAAGAATGCCCTCCCGGAACTCGCGACTGTCGGTCGGTGATGTACGCCCGTGGAATCATACGTCGGGCTCGACTTCGACATTCTCCGCGACACGCCATCGCGAGACGCGCCGAGTTCCGTTCATCTCCTTCCACGGGGCGAGAGCGACGGGAAAGGCCGTGCGCTCCGCCAACACCGGATCGAGGCAGTCTGCCAGATCCGCCTCCTGCACGAGTTCCAGCAGGTAGCCGAGGCGTTGGACCCACGCCATCGGCGCGCGCCGGGCTTCGGCTGCCAGCAGGTCGCCATTCATCGATTCGGAGAGCTCGGCAAGCACGGTAGCGACGTTGTTGAAGTAGCCGCAGCGTTCAGGGTAGCCGACGACCTCCAGGGCTGTTGCTTCCGGGGTCGCGATGCGGATGGTCCCAGTCTGTGTGTTCCGCTCGATGACGGGGGTGTCGTGCATGTCTCGCCGGGAGACGAAGTCCACTCGAACAGCTCCGCATTGCAGGCCTCGTCGCGACTTGGGCACGACGACCTGAAACACCATCGGCGCCTGATGGCCGGCCCCATGGTACTTCGCTGCGCTGAGCAGCCCGACGTAGTAGGGCTCTCCGAGGTGGGCCATCAGCTCGGGGATGAACTGGTCCGCGGGCAGGCAGCCCAGCCGCCGGTAGGCGGGGGGCACAACGACATGGAACCCACGGTACGGGTCGGCAACCGAGCCCTTCTGCTTCAGCCGGCGCAGTCTGGCCCGTGCGGCGGTCACGGACGCGCCCAGGGCCTCAACCACGTTCTCCGTAGTGAAGACGATTCGTCCTCCAGCTTGTAGGTCATCCAGGTAATCTGACGTCTTTCGCACGGAATCCTCTTTCTCGTGTGAGAGTCCCTGCTCCGTGTAACCACGGCCGCTGAGTTTTGTACATGGAAAAGTAACGTTATAGATCGTTTTTTGAAAGTGAGGACTTCAGCGGCTTGTGTCCATGGAAGCCCAAGATAACGTATTTCGTTACTTTATGAATCTATAGACTTCATGTGAGAATCCCCTCGGAGCTCTGATTCTGAGGCAAGGACTGGCTTCGGTCCCATCATGATCCGTGCCATCGCGGGCCGTCCGCGTCCGCATGGGTCCGTGTTCGCCACACAGAACCTCGTTCATGCATCATTGACCATGGACGGCCGGTCCACCGGTCGGCAGGAGAACGTAGACCTTGGATCGCGTTGCCGAACTGCTACCCGAACATGCGCCGTGCATCGGCGATCTGGTCGAGGTGCGCTCGCGCCGCTGGCTGGTCGAGGCGGTAGAGGAGCCTCCCGAGCAGTCCGCTCGGGTGAGCCTGGCCTGCGCCGATGACGATTCCCAGGGACAGACGCTGGAGGTCTACTGGGACTTCGAGATCGACCGCCGCATCCTCAAGCAAGAGGCATGGAGCGACCTCGGCTCCAAGGGG
>JAPOQV010000609.1 GCA_026710565.1 Spirochaetaceae bacterium
CGAGTTGCTGATCGGCCTGCTGTCCACCGCCGCCGCGCGCGACGCCAGGGCGGACTGGTCGCGGTTCGACTCGGACAAGATTCTCGTGGTGTTGGAAGAGACGGACGCTGCCGACGGAACCTGGCGCGGACGTGCGGTGTCCGGCGGCAAACATCCGCAGGAAGTGCACCTGCGATACGATTCCGGTCAGGGCCTGACAGTGGAGACGAACGAGGGATGACCGATTCAGCGAGGGCGGAATCCACGCGAGACGTCTTCAACCTGATCGACGAGCCATGGCTCCCGGCACAGCGGCGGAGCGGCACCATCGAGCGCATCCAGCCGTGGCGCGTGACCGAGGGCATCGCCGACAATCCCTTCGTCGGCTTCGCATGGCCGCGCCCGGACTTCAACGGTGCGGCTCACGAGTTGCTGATCGGCCTGCTGTCCACCGCCGCCGCGCCCGAGGACGACGACGAATGGGAGGACTGGTGGCTCGCGCCGCCTGCGCCGGACGCGTTGCGGCAGCGCTTTGCAACGATGGCGCACGCCTTCGACCTCGACGGCCCCAGCCCGCGGTTCCTACAGGACCTCGATCCACTCGACGGCGCCGAAGAGAAGGAGATCGCGGCGCTGCTGATCGAAGCGCCCGGCGCACAGACCCTGCGCAACAATGCCGACCTGTTCGTCAAACGCGGAAGCGCGCCGGTGCTCTCCCGGGCTGCCGCGGCGATGGCCCTGTTCACGCTGAGCGCCTTTGCTCCGGCTGGCGGCGCCGGGCATCGAACGTCGCTTCGGGGCGGCGGGCCCATGACCACACTGATCATTGCGGAATGCGGCGCAGGCGCGACCCTCTGGGGCCGGCTCTGGCCCAACGTCGAGAGCCGGGAGCAAATCAAGGCCCGCGCCCTGGAAGCGAAGCTGGACACCGACCCCTGGCGAATCTTCCCCTGGCTCGTATCCACCCGCACCTCCAATCCGAAGGCCGGCGGCGGTTCGACCACGCCCGCCGACGTCCACCCTCTGCAGGTCTACTGGGGCATGCCCCGGCGTATCAGGTTGGTGTTCGAGGAGGGGAAAGCGCGGAGATGCGGGCTGACCGGCACGCCTGACTCCGCTGTCGTGGCACGCTACCGAACCAGAAACTACGGAATCGATTACTCGGAGGGCTTTGCACACCCACTCACGCCGTACTATCGGCAGAAAGCGACTGCGGTCACGAAGCTCCCCGTCCATCCGAACCCCGGCGGCGTCAGCTATCGACACTGGCCGGGCCTCGTCGTTGCGAGTGACGACACGCTTCGCGAGCCTGCGCAGGTGATTCGCCATTGGCAGCAGGAACGGGCGCAGAACGCATGCGCCCATCGGTTTGCCGCTTTCGGGTACGACATGGACAACATGAAGGCGCGGGCCTGGATCGAAGGCGAGATGCCGCTCTTGCGCATGGACAGCGCAACACGGGAGTGGCTGCAGGAGTTCATCCGACGGGCAGCGCGGGGTGCGGATACGGTGGCCCGCCTGTTGACGATCCGCGTGAAATCGGCGTTGTACGACGACCCCCGCAATGCGAGCGGAGACTTCGGATTCGTCGCGCAACGGTTCTATCGCGACACGGAAGCCGCGTTCTTCGCTGCGCTTGACGCAGCCGCGTCCGCCATCGAGAACGACCCGAATGGTGACGATCCGACCATCAAGACACGCGAGAACTGGGCGCCGGTGATGGAGCGAGCCGCGCTGCGGTTGTTCGACGAGTATTCCCCCTCCGACGGTCTCGAAGACCGGATCATGCACCGCCACGTCAGGGCGAGGTTCCAGTTGACGCTCGCGCTGCGCGGGCGCGGACGGGAAGGCAAGTCCCTGTTCGAAGGCGACCTTGGGATTCCCTTGCCGAATACCCCGCAGCCGAATGGTCACGAACGGGAGGCGGCATGACGGAGGAGCAACGGTCAGGCAGCGCGGACTCGATCGCGTACGAGTGGTGGCGTGGCCTGAATCCGAAGGACACCGAACCGTCCGGCCATCAGCGTGCGGCCCTTGCGCGGCTGCGGCGAGCCGGTACGCCCATCGAGGTCTTCCAGGAGCCGGAGGCGCTGCGCCTCACCGCGAGGCTCCCGTCGTTCGGAGACTCGGAGCGGGTCGCCATCCTTGCGGGGGTGCTGGCGTTCGTACGCGAGACGGACGACCGGCGTGTCGCTCGGGCGGTGGGCCGCGTATCGCTCGACGACGACAAGTCGGCTCTCCTGTCCGAGAGCCGCTTCCGGCGCCTCCTTCAGGTCCCCGCCAGCGACCTCATGGATCCGATGCGCCGACTCGTTCGCATGACGAAGGGGACGATCAGCGTACGCGACCTTTCTCGATCGATTCTCTACTGGGGCGACCGAGAGAAGAAGCGGTGGATATTCGACTACTACGCGGTAGGCACGGCGGCACCCGATCGTGCGTCCGACTCGCCGGCCGCCGACCGAATGGAACGCCAGGGACCAGAGAATGACTGACTTTCTGCAACTGCATCTCCTGACCGCCTACGGCCCGTCCAATCTGAACCGGGACGACACCGGGCGGCCCAAGAGCGTCGTCTTCGGCGGCGTGCCGCGCCTGCGCGTGTCGTCCCAAAGCCTGAAGCGAGCGTGGCGAACGTCCGAGGTATTCGCCGCGAAGCTCAATGGCCACCTCGCCGACCGCACGCAACGGCTCGGCAAGAACGTCTTCGATCGACTGCGCGACGGCGGCATGGAGGAAGCCGAGGCTCTCGAGGCGGCCCGGTCCATTGCCAGCGTCTTCGGCAAGATCAAGAGCGAGAGGGACCAGAATCCGACGTTCACCGAGCAGCTCGCATTCGTGTCACCAGAGGAGCGGCATCGGGCGTTCGTGCTGGCCGACAAGGTGCTTGCCGGAGAGACCTTCGAGAATCCATCCCCGGATGACCTGCTGATGAAGTCCGATTCGGCGGCCGATGTCGCGATGTTCGGACGGATGCTGGCCGACAACCCGAAGTTCAACCGCGAGGCGGCGGTGCAGGTCGCGCACGCGGTTACCACGCACCGCGCCATCGCGGAGGACGACTACTACACGGCCGTCGATGATCTGAAGTCGCGGGAGGAGCCGGACGATGCCGGGGCCGGGTTCGTCGGCGTCCAGGAGTTCGGCGCTGGCGTATTCTACCTCTACGTCTGCGTGGACCGGCACCTGCTGCTTCGCAATCTCGGTGGGGGGGACGACGCGAAGGCAGTGCGAGACGCCAGTCTGACCGCCCTCGTCGAAGCGGCAACCACCGTCCCGCCGGGCGGCAAGCAGGCGAGCTTCGCGAGCCGAGCGCGCGCGTTCTACGTGCTCGCGGAGCGGGGTTCGGCGCAGCCGCGGAGCCTCGCTGCCGCTTTCCTCAAGCCGGTGACCGGCTCTGACCAGGGCAAGACATCCATCGAGGTGCTGGAGCGCTTTCGCGACCGTCTCGATGCCGCGTACGGTCCGTGCGCGGATGGCCGCTGCGCGATGAACTGCGAGACAGGCGAGGGAACGTTGCAGGGCTTGATCAAGTTCGCGGTTCGCCGGGCTGGTGACGACGCCGCAGAAGGGTGACGACCGTGCGCATCCTCCTCTTCACGCTCTACGCACCCATGGCATCGTTCGGCGAGGTCGCCGTCGGCGAGCGCCGCATGAGCTGGGCGCGCCCCGGGCGCTCCGCCGTCCTCGGACTGGTGGCGGCCGCGCTGGGCAACAAGCGCGCCGACGAAGCCGCCCACCGGAAGCTGGAGGACGCTCTCCATTACGCCGTCAGGACGGACGCACCCGGCCGGCCACTCATCGACTACCACACCGCCCAGACACCGAGAGCGCGCCGCGGCCGAACCTTCGCGACGCGGCGCGAGGAGCTGCGATCGGAAAACCTGCACACGGTCCTGTCCACTCGCGAGTGGCGGGGCGGCGCCCGCCTCCCCCCCGCCCCCC
>JAPOQV010000610.1 GCA_026710565.1 Spirochaetaceae bacterium
CCCTCTCCGCCGCATCTTCGCGGCGGGCGGCCTGCTGAACAGCGACCCGCCAGACCACACGCGCCTGCGCCGGCTGGTGCAGCGCGCCTTCACGCCGCGCATCGTCGCCGGCCTGCGGCCGAGCGTGGAGCGGATCGCCGCCGAGCTCCTGGACCGAGCCGACCGGTCGGGGCGGCTGGAAGTGGTCGGCGAGCTGGCCTACCCGCTCTCGATGTGGGTGATCGCGGAGCTTCTGGGCGTGCCGCCGTCGGCCGGCCCCGGCGCCTACCCCCTGTTCCGGGAATACGCGGAGGCGCTGCGCGCCTACTTCGACGGCAACGGCCACCTGAGCGCGGACAACGCGCTGCGGGTGCAGGCGACCACGCTCGCCGTCTACGACCACTTCCGGGCGCTGCTGGCCGAGCGGCGCGCCGCCCCCCGTGACGACCTGCTCACCGCGCTGGCTGGCGCCGACGAGTCGGGCGACTTCCTGAGCGAGGAGGAGCTGCTCGCCACCTGCGCGATCCTGTTCCAGGCCGGGCACGAAACCACCGCCAACCTGATCGCCAACGGTCTGTTCATCCTGCTCCGCCATCCGGATCAGATGGCGTTGCTGCGCGACGATCCGGCGCTCCTGCCGTCCGCGATCGAGGAAATCCTGCGCTGCGTCGGCTCGGTGCCGGCGGTACGCCGCGTGGTCACCGCGGACGTGGAGGTCCGCGGCGCCCGCCTGCGGCGCGGCCAGCTCGTGCACCTGATGCTCGCCTCCGCCAACCGCGACCCGGAGGTGTTCGCCGACCCGGAGCGGTTCGACATCCGGCGCCCCGCCGCCGAGCTCCGCCACGTCGCCTTCGGCCACGGCGTGCACTTCTGCATCGGCGCCGCCCTGGCGCGGCTGGAGACGGCCATCGCCCTGCCCGCGCTCCTGGCCCACGGGCCAGCGCTGCGGCAGGGCGAGCAGCCGAGCTACCATCCGGGCATGCTCAGACCCGTGCTCCGCTCGCTGACGGTCGACCTGGAGCCGCGCCGCGCGGGAGGGCCCGATGGCCGCTGACCCAATTGCCGAAGGCGGCGGCTACCCCGGCCACTGGACCGGGCGCTTCGTCTGGCACGCGGCCGAGCGCTCCCCGTCCCCCCGCTTCCGGATGGCGCGCCGCGGCTTCCGGCTGCCGGCCGAGCCCCGCCGCGCCCGGCTGGCGATCACCGCCGAGGACCGCTACCTGCTCTACGTCAACGGCACCTACCTGGGCCGCGGACCTGCCCGCAGCGACCCGCGCTGGAAGTCCTACGACACCCACGACGTGACCGCCGCCCTGCGGCCCGGACGCAACGCGATCGCGGTGCTGGCCTACCACTACGGCTGCCAGAACAACTACACGCGCGACGCGCGCGCCGGGCTGTTCGTCCAGCTCGACGCCGAGGACGCCGACGGCACGCGCACCGTCATCGGCACCGACGGCGCGTGGCGGGTCCGGCCGGCGGAGGGCTGGCGGCGCGACGTGGGGCTGGTCAGCGTCACCCTCGGCGTGACCGAGGTGTACGACGCCCGGATCGACCCGTCCGACTGGCACGAGGCCGGCTTCGACGACGAAGCGTGGGAGCCGGCGCAGGTGATCGCCGAGCAGATGGCGTCCTGGGCGTACCTGGAGCCGCGGCAAAC
Source organism: Spirochaetaceae bacterium (assembly GCA_026710565.1). Next base: position 1,640 of record JAPOQV010000610.1, read on the forward strand.
GCCGATGCTGCAGGAGGTCGACGAGTACCCGACTCGCGTGGTCGAGCAGGGCGAGATCATCGAGCTGTCGCGCATGGCGGCCGACGTCCAGGTCCCGGAGCGGCTGGCCGTGGAGCCGCACCTGCGGCTACAGCACGCCCGCATCGACCGAGCCGGCAACGCCCTCGCGCCGGGAGGCGAGCCGGCCGTGCTGCAGCGCTGCACCTCCCGGCCCGGCGACGCCCCGCGCCAGGGGGTGCGCTCGCCGTACCTTATCTTCGACTTCGGCCGGCAGGTTTTCGGCTTTCCGCGGCTGCACCTGGAAGGGCCGGCCGGCGCCGTGGTCGAGATGACGTACGGCCCGGTGCTGGTGGCCGGGCGCATCATGCCGCTGGCCAACCAGATCCGCTACGGCGACCGCTACCTGACGCGCGCCGGCACGCAGGTCTGGCAGACCTTCGAGTACAAGCAGTTCCGCTACCTGCAGGTGGTGGTGCGCGGCGCCGACGAGCCGGTCAGGCTGCACGCGGCCGGCGTGCGCGCCTACCGCTACCCCGCCGAGCGCACCGGCAGCTTCGCCTGCTCCGACCCCGTGCTCAACGCGGTCTGGCAGGCGTCCATCGACACCGTCGACCTGCACATGGAGGACGGGCTGGCCTGCGACGCCGCGCGCGAACGCCGCTTCTGGCCCGGCGCGGGCGCCCTGGGCCTGTACGCGGTGTGGGCGGCGTACGGCGATGTGGCGCTCACCGACTGGCACCTGCGGCTGACCTCTCGCGGCCAGCTCGGCGACGGGCTGCTGCGCGCCTGGTACCCCGGCACGGAGGGCCGCTACCGCGGCGAGCAGACCGCGGACCCGCTCACCGCCACCGTGTTCGAGGACCCCAAGAACTACCCCACCGAGACCCTGTACTTCACGGTCATCGCCGGCGACCACCAGCGCTACCTGGGCGGCTCGGAGGCGAAGCGCCGCCTGGCCGCCGAGCTCTATCCGTGTCTGGTGCGCGCCGCCGGGTGGTTCGAGCGGCAGCGCGACGCCGACCTCGTGCTCTACCAGCTCCCCAAGGAGACCTTCATCGACTGGATGCCGCACGACATGCGCGGCGCCAGCTTCGCGCTCAACGTGCTGTACGCGCGCTTCCTCGCGGTTCTGGGCGACCTTGCCGAGTCGCTGGAGCAGCCGGACGCGGCGGCCTCCTGGCGGGAGCAGGCCGGCCGCCTGCGGGAGCACCTGCGCGCCAGCCACTGGGACGACCGGCGTGGCCTGTTCGTCGACAGCGTCTACCAGGGCGAGCGCTCGAAGACGGTCTCCGAGCTCTCGAACGGCATGGCGCTGGTCGCGGGCATCGCCGACCAACGGCAGACCGCGCGCATCGTCGCCCACATGGAGCAGCCCCCGGACGACCTGCTGCGCACCACGCCGCTGATCCTGTTCGTCGTGCTGGAGGGCCTGGCGGCGGCCGGCCGCACCGACCTGGCGGTGCGCATCATGCGCGAGCGCTACGCGCCGATGATGGCCGCCTCCGACGCCCCCACCATGTGGGAGAGCTGGAGCATGTTCGTGCGCGAGCGCGGCGCCATGGCGCGCGCCGAATCGCGCTTCACCACCGAACCGCAGTTCGCGTCGCCGAGCCCCTACTCGGGCGAGCTGACCGGCCTCGTGCACTCCTCGTCGGTCGCCCCCGCCTGGACGCTGTCGCGCCATGTGCTGGGCATCCTGCCGGCCGAGGCCGGCTTCGCGCGCTGCCGGATCGCGCCCCCGGCGGTGCCGGACCTGCGCTGGGCGCGCGGCGTGCTGCCGTCGGCGCGCGGGCCGATCGGCGTCGGATGGAAGCGGCGCGACGCTGCCCTGACCCTGCAGGTCGACCTGCCCGACCGCCTCGAGACCGAGGTCGTGCTGCCCCGCGAGGCCGGCACGGACCTGCGGCTGACCCTCGACGACAGCACGACCGCGATCCCCGCGGGTGCCGCAACCGCGGAGGGTGTCGAGCTGTCTCCGGCATCCGTGACCCTGCGGCTGAGCGGCGGCGCGCACCGGATCGAGCTCGCCCCAGCGTCGTGACCTCCCATTTGCTATAATCCCTGCCCGTCATGAGTACCGTCGCACCCGCCCGCAGTCCCGCCACCGGCAGCACCACCCAGGAGATCGTCGACACGCTCGCCCGCCACGGCTACTGCGTGGTCCCCGGCGTGATCCCGGCCGACAAGGTCGGCCACGTGCGCGAAGAGGTATTCGCCGCGCAGCGCGCCAACCACGCGCAGGCCCTCGCGGAGCTGGAGAAGACGCGCTCGCGCGGCCACCGCGTCGGCGCACCCGGCGTGGACAACCTGCGGCAGGTGATCAACGAGACCCAGTGCTTCGCCGAGTACCTGTCCGATCCCCGCATCCTGGGCGTCGCCACCGCGCTGTTCGGCGACTACGTGCGCATCTCCTGCACCGACTGCGTGATCACCAACCCCGGCAGCGCCAGCGGCTACTGGCACTCCGACTGGCCCTACAACGCCACCAACTCCACGCACGTCAAGGCCCCTTATCCCGACGTGCTGATGCACCTGTACGGCATCTCGATGCTCACCGACTTCACCACCGAGAACGGCGGCACCTTCATCGTCCCCGGCAGCCACAAGCTCACCGACAACCCGGCCGGCGAGACCCTGCAGGGCTTCGACAAGGACGGCCCCCACCCCGACCAGCTCCAGGTCACCGGCACCGCCGGCAGCGTGCTGCTCTACGACAGCCGCCTCTGGCACGCGGTGGCGGCCAACGTGAGCGAGGACATGCGCGTGGCGCTGATCATCCGCTATGCGCCGTGGTGGCTGAACCTCACGCCTTCGATCCGCGGCACCCCCGACCACGACCGCATGGTCCTGGCCACCGGCGGCAAGAACTACGACGCCGTGCCCATGCGACGCACGGTGTTCGAGCGGTTGCCGGCGGACGTGCAGCCGCTTTACCAGCATTTCGTCACCGAAGACTGAGGACCCGACCGCGATCGACGACCGCTACCGGCCGCGCTTCCACTTCCTGCCGCCCTCCGGGTGGATCCAGGACCCGAACGGTGCGATCCACCACCGCGGGCGCTAAGCCGGGACGTTATGTCACGTATGATGAGAAGCAAGACGGCCTGTTCAATAGCCTCGTCTGGATGGCCGATGCGGTTCGAGAGCCCGGCCGTGGGTCGTGGCAAAGCATCGCGGCGCCTGATCATATCACGTCTCCCGTGGTGCGGCCCGCCTGTTCTGAGCCTGGACGATTTCGACGCGGTGATGATTCCCGGCGCGCCTTCTGCCCCTGGAACTGCCTGGACGAGGGCTCGCCGGTGGAGCTTTGCCGGCGCGCCGCCGAGGCCGGCAAGGTGGCTGCGGGCATCTGCCACGGCCCGCGGTTGCTCGCGGCCGCCGACCTCGAGGACGGCCGCCGCATCGCGGGCTTCACCGCGTGCCGCGACGACGTGATCACGATGGGCGCCCGCGACAACTTCGGCTAGCCGGCGATGATCGACGGCAACATCGTCACCGGCCGGGTTTCCGCGATGTCACCGACTTCGTCGACGCCATGACCGACGCCATCGGCGGCACCCGCCTGCTGGAAGCCGCCACCGCAGCGCCGTCGTCGATGGCGCGTTGGAAGTTCTCGATCTCTACCGGTTCGATCGCGTCGGCCGGGGTGAAGCCGAGGATGCGGGAGTAGAAGAAGAGCTCGGCTTCGAGGGCGCGCTTGGCGTTCTCTGCCTTGCGGAAGCCGTGCTGTTCGCCGGCGAACGGCAGGTAGGCGACCGGCAGCCCTTTCCGGCGCATGGCGTCGAGCATCTCCTCGGCCTGACTCGGGGGCACGACCCGGTCCTCCAGGCCCTGCAGCAGGATGATCG
>JAPOQV010000611.1 GCA_026710565.1 Spirochaetaceae bacterium
AAGCGACCCGGAACCCGACGGATAGCAGGCGCATCTCGCCGTACTTGAAGGAGCCGAACACGTCGGCGCCGGTCATGTGCTGCGGGGAGTTGAAGGCGCCGCCGCGGGTCAGCGATCCGTCGCCGTCGGCGCAGATCTCCCACACGTTGCCGAGCAGGTCGTGGAACCCCCACGGGTTGGCGGGATAGGAGCCGACCGGCGTGGGGTGGCCGATCATGGACACGCCGTAATTCATGCGCCGGGCATCCGGGTAGTCGCCCCAGTGGTAGAGGCTGTCGGTGCCGGCGCGGGTCGCGTACTCGTGCTCGTGGATGGTCGGCAGGCGGTAGGCGCGGCCCTCACCTTCTGACAGCCAATCGCAGAACGCGTGGGCGTCGGTGTCCAGCACCGCTGTGACCGGCAGATCGTCGCCGGCGAAGTCCGGATGCTCCCACGGGGCGGTCTCCGCGACCGGCTCCCAGTGGAAGGTGATCAGCTCGCCGCTCGGATGCCGGTGGCCGCTCTCCTCCACGAAGCGGCGGTACAGGGCGTTGGTGACCGGGAACTGGCTCAGGCAGTAGGGACCGAGCTCGAACGGGATGCCCACGTGCGGGCGGTTCTGCCCGAACGCGGCCTCGGGCCGCTCGCCGGCGCTCACCTGCGCGATGTATCGCGCCATGCTCGGCGTCCAGGCGTCGAACCGGCCCCCCGCCACGGCGATCATCCGCAGGCCGAGCGAGTTGACGAACCCGTTCATGGCGCCGCGGCCTCCGGCCGCCAGTGCACGGCTTCCAGCCGGGTGCGGCCGGCGACGGTGTTGGCGCAGACGGTGATCACCCCGTGCGTGCCGCCCGCGATGGTGCCGGGATAGGAGGAGCCGGTGTTGGGGTCTTCCCCCTCGCCCTGGCTGATCACGTAGGTCTCCTCCCGCCACGCGGCGCCGTCGTCGTCGCTCACGCGGGCGCGGATGCCGGTATGGGCAAGGTCGTCCGGGTAGCGGTGCAGGTACTGCAGGATCAGCGTGCCGTCGGCCAAGCGCGCCAGGTCGGCCGAGCACTGCAGGAACGAGGTGACCGGCCGCTCGTCGACCCAGGTACGGCCGCCGTCGAGCGAGCGCAGCGCGTAGATGAAGACCCCCTGCAGCTCGACCGGCAGAGCGGAGGGGTCGGCCGCGGGATCGCCGCCGGGCGCGTGGAAGACGTCCACGGTCAGCAGGATCGATCCGTCGGCGAGCTGCAGCAGATCCGAGTTGGCCGCCTGCATGCGCGTGTCCGGCGGCAGCGCCGGGTCCAGGGGAGAGAGCGACCACGTCCGGCCGTGGTCGTCCGAGCGGCCGATCACGCCGCGCCGAGTGGGCAGGTGGTCGTCGACCATGAAGAGAGCCAGCAACGTGTCGTCGCGCAGGATCGCGAACGCGCCGAGCCACGGCTCGCTTCCCGGATCGGCCGACTCGAACGGGGGCAGGTCGAGGGGGAACTTGCCGGAGCTCCACCTAAGGCCTTCCTCGGCGGAGCGCAGCACGCGCGGGCCGATGCCAGGCGCCATCACGAACAGCTCGCCGCTCGCCGACCGCCGGATCGATCGGCAGAGGCCGCCGCTCGCCACCTCTGCCACCAGCTCGACGCGCCGTGCCGGCAGATAGGTGACGCTCCCGTCGCGCACCAGCGCGACTCGGTCGGCTCCCGCGTCGGGTCTCAGATCGAGCATGCGAGCCTCCGGCCGACCCTACACCCGATCGCCAGGCGGGCGATACGGCCGATACGGCACGCTGACGGGACGGCTCACGCTGCCCGCGCTATGATCGGTCGGATGGGAGCGCTCCAGTACCTCTGGCGCTACCGGTGGCTGTATGTCCTGGCCCTGCCGGCGGTCGCGGCGGTCATCGTCTTCAACTACCTGCCCATCTACGGCATCTCGCTGGCGTTCCGGGACTTCAACGCATCGCTGGGTCCGTTCCGGAGCCCCTGGTCGAAGCCGCTGTTCTACAACTTCTGGTTCCTGCAGGACTCCGAGTTCTGGTACGTGCTGCGCAACACGGTCCGCATCTCCGTCGTCAAGTTCGTCTTCTCCTGGCCGGCGCCGATCGTCCTGGCGCTGCTGCTCAACGAGGTGCGGCGGCCCGGCTTCAAGCGCGTGGTGCAGACGATCAGCTACCTCCCCCACTTCATCTCGTGGGTGATCCTGGCCGGCATCACCTACCGCGTCCTGGGGTTCGAGGCCGACAGCCCGATCAACCTGGTGCGCTCCCTGTTCGGCCTCCCGTCCGTGGCGCTGATGGGCGATCAGTCCTTCTTTCTGCCGCTGGTGGTGATCACGGCGATCTTCAAGGAGGTGGGCTGGGGCACGATCATCTACCTGGCCGCCATGAGCACCATCAATCCCGAGCTCTACGAGCAGGGCGAGATCGACGGCGCCGGACGGCTGCGCCAAGCGTGGAACATCACGCTACCGGGGATCCTGCCGATCATCGCCATCCTGCTGGTGCTGCAGGTCCCGGCGATCCTGCAGGCCGGCCTCGACCAGATCTGGAATCTTGCCAACCCCGCGACGCGCCGCGTCGCCTACATCACCGACATCTACGTGATCCGCATCGGCCTCATGCAGGGGCAGTACTCGTTCGCCACCGCGGTCGGCCTGATCTATTCGGTCGTCGGGCTGGCGCTGACGCTGATCGCCAACCGCGTCTCCAAGGGCTCGGTCGGTCACGGGATCTTCTGATAGTCGAGGAGGAGACGAGGATGTCTTCCGCCGAACCGTTCGCGTGCATGCCGATCGCCGAGGATCTCACCCCGTGGGAGGCGAGCGTGGTGACGCTCGAAGACGACGCGGTCATGCTCACCTACAGCCTGCGGGAGGTGCGCTGCCTGCAGGGCATCGTCTCCCGCGACCGCTGCCGGACCTGGGAGGAGCCGTTCTTCCTCAGGTCGGTGTCGGGTGAGCGGATCGCCGGCTGGCGTTCCAGCCCGCTGCGGCTGGCCTCCGGCAAGCTCGGCATCTTCTATTCGACCCTGCCCCAGCAGCCGGGCCGCGACGGCCCGCTCGGGTTTCGGACATCTGCCGACGAGGGGAGGACCTGGTCGGAGCAGACCCTGGTGGACCCCCACTTCGCGCTTGTGCGCAACGGCTGCGCGCGGGTGCTCGGCGACGGCCGCATCCTCTGTCCCGCCTACCGCTGGATCAGCCACCACCTGGAAGACGCCGAGCAGGACGGCACGCAGCTCTCCTACTCGTTCGCCTACTTCTCCGATGACGAGGGTGGTACGTGGCAGCGCAGCGCCAACGAGCTGATGATCCGGCACAACGACGTCGAGTACGACCTGGTGGACGGCAAGGGGTTCCGCCTGGTCGAGGAGGAGCCGGCCGGCCTGTCCGAGTACCTGCAGTTCGAGAAGTACGGCGAGCCGGTGACGGAGGAGCTGCGCGAGGGCCGGTTGATCAACCTGGCCCGCTGCCGGCTGGGCACGCTGTTCATGAGCTATTCGGCGGACGGCGGCGTGAGCTGGTCGAAGCCGCAGCCGAGCGGGCTTGCCGCCGCCGACGCGCCACCGACCACCGCGCGCCTGCCCGACTCGGGCGACCTGCTGGTGATCTGGAACCAGGCATCGCCCGACGAGATCGCCTGCGGCCTGGCCCGGCACCGCCTCTCCAGCGCGGTGTCCCCGGATGAAGGGCGCACCTGGAAGCACTTCAGGAACCTGGAGTCGCTGGACGACGAGTGCCGGTTGCCGGTGCCGCCCCTGCAGGTGTATCAGCAGCCGATCGACGGCTACAAGCAACCGATCGACCGCAAGCGCTACCACCGCGCGCCCGGCGCGGTGCGCTGCGCCTATTCGGCGATCACCTTCGTCGGCACCGACGCCGTGATCTGCTACGACTACGGGTGGCGGCCGGACCCGGTCACCGGCAAGCGCAAGCACTTCGGCACCAAGGTCAAGGTGGTGCCGTGCGAATGGTTCACGGAGAGGTAAGGCGATGGGGCTGACCGACACGTTCCTGGTGGTGGACGCCCACTGCGACACCCTGATCCGGCGGCAGAACAAGAGCGATCCGGTCGACCTGACGCGCCCCGACCCGAGCTACCAGATCGACCTGCCGCGCCTGCGGGCAGGCGGCGTCGATTGCCTGTACTGCATGGTCGGGGATCAGGACCTGGACGCTTCCGTGTCGCTGATCGACGCGGTGTACCGGATGTGCGGGGACGAAGGCGGCGAGTACGCGCTCTGCCTGTCCGCAGGCGACGTACGGGCGGCGCACGCCGCGGGCAGGATCGCGATCGTGATGACGATCGAGGGCCAGGCCATGTTCGGCGAGCGGCTCGGCCACCTGCGCACGTGGCACCGGCTGGGTGTCCGCATCGCCAACCTCGTGCACGGCGGAGGCCGGCCTCCGGAGCTGCAGTACTCGGACAGCTACTTCGGGTACATCACTCCGGCAGAGCGGGAGACCCTTCGGCGGCAGTCCAAGGGGCTGACGCCGTTCGCCCGTGAGGCGCTGGCCGAGATGGCCCGCCTGGCGATGCCCGTGGACCTGGCTCACAGCAACGATGCGGCGTTCTGGGAGGTGCTGGAGGTGGCCGACGTCCCGGTCTGCTACACGCACGGGGGGTGTTACGCGCTCTGTCCCCATTCCCGCTCGCTGACCGACGACATGATGCGCGCGCTGGCCGAACGCGGCGGGGTAATGGGCATCGCCTTCTACCCCGGCTTCATCGACCGGCAGGAGCCGACGCTGGAGCGGCTGGCCGACCACGTTCTGCACGCGCTCGAGGTCATGGGACCCGACCACGTCGGCATCGGTTCCGACTTCGACGGCCTGCCGATGTGGAGCGAGGCGATCCCGGCGGACGTGTCGCACCTCGACGACCTGTTCCAGGCGCTGGACCGCCGCGGTGTGGACGGCGAGACGCTGGCGAAGATCGCGGGCGAGAACTTCCTCCGCATGCTGCCGCCTTAGCGATGCCGGGACGGTAGGGAGCGGCGATGGTTGCCGGATATCGCTTGACGAGGTCGGAGCGGCTGTTCGGGATCGCCAACCACCTGTTCCTGACGCTGTTCGCGCTGGCGACCCTGTACCCGTTCTGGTTCGTGCTGCAGGGGTCGTTCACGGACCCGGGCTTTCCGTTGCGCTTCCTGTGGCCGAGGGGCTTCTACTACGCCAACTACCAGCAGGTGTTCACGGTCACCGGGATCTGGAAGGCCTACGTGATCACGATCGCGCGGGTGGGCGTGGCCGTGCCGCTCACGCTGATGGTGACCGGCGGCGCGGCGTTCGCGCTCACGCGTCCGGAGTTCGTGGGCCGCAACGCCGTGATCCTGCTGTTCTTCATCACCATGTTCATCAACGGCGGGCTGATTCCCCTGTACATGGTCCTGCGCACCGTCGGCCTGATCAACAGCTTCCTGGTCTACGTCATACCGGTGGTCTTCAACGTGTGGATGATGATCGTCATGAAGACCTCGTTCCGGAACCTGCCGGACGGGCTGGTGGAGGCGGCGGTGATCGACGGCGCCAACTACCTGACGATCTTCTTCCGGATCGCGATGCCGCTGTCGCTGCCGATGATCGCCACGATGGGCCTGTTCAACGCCGTCTGGCACTGGAACGACTGGTTCTTCGGCGCGTTCTACATCAGCGAGCCCGACCTGCGGCCGTTGCAGACCTTCCTGCAGGAGGCGATCCTCGAAGGCGGGCTGTCAGATCACCTGGCGGCGCTCTGGCATCACGGCGGCGGCGCCGGCCGCGACGACCTGCGCCTCAACCACAACGTGCTGCGCCAACTCGGCCGCCTCACGCCGGAGTCGCTGAAGTTCGCCTTCATCGTGGTGACGACGGTGCCGATCCTGTGCGTCTACCCCTTCATCCAGCGCTACTTCATCAAGGGCGTGATGATCGGATCCATCAAGGAGTAGCGCTCCGCGCCCGTTACAGCGCCGTGACGTCCACCACGCCGAGCTCGATGTCTTCCTTGTTGACCGAGTAGCCGACCAGCAGCCGGCCGGGCTCCTCCAGGCAGCACGGGTACATGTAGCCCGGCAGCTTGAGCAGCCCCAGGATCCGCTGGTCGGTCGGATCGTCGACCAGGATGTACACCGTGTCGAACCGATATCCGTCCTCGCCGATCAGCAGCGTCAGGTGCATGCGGTTGTGCAGCGTCGCATTGGCGTTGTTGCACAGGTAGTAACGGCCGTCGGTCAGCCGCCCCGCGTAGTTGCGCGACATCGCGTCCGGGATGTCGGAGATCATCGGATCGCTGAAGGTGCGTCCGCCATCGGTGCTGTGGTTGACCCAGACGCGGGCCGACTGGCTCTCGTCCCGCCAGAAGATCACGATCGTGCCGTCGTCGGTCTGGTACCAGCTCGATTCTCCGCCGTCCAGCTTCGCCCCGAATGGCTGCGGCAGCGGCAGGATCTCGGGCTCCTGCAGGATGTCGGCGCCCGGCCACAGGAGGATCGCCGGCCCGCTGCGGCGGTCGATCGATGCCACGCCCAGGAGCCGTCCTTCGGAAGTCAGGCGAGGCGACTCGTAGGTCGCCGCCACGCGCTCGGGGAGCTCCGCTTCCCGCGACCAGGTGCTGCCGTCGCGTGAGGCGTAGACGTAGGTGCGCGCGTTGTGCCAGTCGGCGTAGTAGCCGCCGCCGACCGCGGTCGAGTCGGGATCGCGGACACGGCGCGCCCAGCGGATCAGCATGTAGAGCGATCCGTTCAGCGCCGTCAGGCCCACGCACTTGTAGGAGTCGCGCGTCTCCTCTTCGCCGCCGATCACCGATGCGGGCGCGCTCCACTCGCGCCCGTCGGCGGAGTGGGAGATGCGGACCTGCTGGCCCTCGGTGTCCTCGTCGAGGCGGCCGTTGGTGAACCCGTAGTAGTAGCGGCCGTCGAGCGCGGCAAGCTGCGAGTCGATGTTCCAGGAGCCCGCCTCGCGGCTGGCGGTATAGACGCGCGAGCGCTCGAACGGCGCGTAGGGAACGATCGGAGGCACGCGCGCGCGCAGCCCCTGGTCGGTGTAGCGCAGGATGCAGCCGCGTTCCTGCAGGCACTCCAGCGTGTGGAACTTGCGGAGCTGGTCGGCCGCCTCCGGGCCGAGCATGGTGACGTAGGGGCGAGACGCGATCTCCAGCCCTGCAGAGCGTTTCGTCATCGGCATCGAGCCTCTCTTGTCGTCTCTTACGAAAAGTGGTCGAGCGGGCACGTGCCCGCATCGACCACTTGCTTCTCCGCTCCGGTCGGAAACGTCGCGGTTGACTACCAGCCCATCACCGCGGCCCACTCGGCACGCGGTGTGACGGTGAGCAGCGCGTCACGATCGTCGACGTTGTTGTCGCTCATCCACTGCTCCCACCGCTGCTGGCGCTCCTCGTAGATCGGCCGCCAGTCTGTGATGTCGATCATGCTCGCCAGAAAGGCATCGTAGTCGGCCTCGAAGTTGCCGGAAGTGACCAGCCCCGCGAGGGCGGCGTCGAATCGCTCCATCGCCGTGGCCACTGCCGAGGCTTCGCGCGGCGGCAGCGCCACCGTCAACTGCGCGTACGACGGGATCGGGCTCACCACCTCCGCCAGCGGAATCGTGAACGCGGGCGACCACGACGGAACCGTGGGATCGCCGGCGCGCTCGCCGACCAGGACGCCGTTGTCACGCATCGACTGCAGGCTGTGGTAGTTGAGCCGCTGCTGCCACGAGGCGTAGTTCGGCGTACCGAACCAGTGCGCGTGCGGCGTCACCAGCGGCGGCCGTCCCGCCTGCCGGGTGATCTCGACCGAGTCCTGCGAGTTGGCGATCTGCCGCGTGTCATGCGGATGCCGGCCCTGCAGCTCCGCCTTCATGCGCCACACCTCCGGCCCGTCCACGAAGTCCCAGTGCACGCCCAGGTAGCCGGCCGCGAACATGTTGGAAATCCGGCCCTCGTCGGTCATGTGCCACTGGATGAAGTCCATCACCCCGTCGGGGTTGGGGATGTCCGCCGAGAGCAGCGACGGGTTGGGCTGCTTGTTGACGATGCGGCCCGGAGCGTCCTTGATGGGGTTGACCATCATGATGAGCTGCGTGTCGAGCGCTGCCTTCGTCTCCGGCGCATCGCGGCCGTATTCCTCGATGAACGCAGGGATGGTGGCATCGGCCATGAGCGATGCGTACCACGGCTCGCCGGTGGCGACCGCGATGCTGGAGGTCTTCAGCAGGTCCTGGAACCCGGCCGTGTCCATGATGAACTGACCCTTGCCGAGCAACTCCTCGTTCCAGAGCAGGTTGAGGAACTTGAACGCCTCGTAGGTCTCCACCGACGCCCACTCGGGGAGCAGCCGCTTTTCGGCGTCCACTTCCCAGCCGGCGCCCTTGAGCTGATAGATGACCCGGCTGTTGACCGGCGACCAGGCGCTGCGCCACTGGAACGGGATGACCGGATCGCCGTTGAGGTCAGTCAGGCCGGACGCCTTGACCGACCGCAGCACGTCGAGCAGATCATCGGTGGTCTGCGGAGCGCCGTGCTCGTCGTAGATGTCCTTGCGGATGTACCAGAGGATGTCCATCGACACGTCCTCGCACTTCACCGCCCATTCCCAGCCGGGCAGGCCGTAGATCTGGCCGTTGACCTTGTACTTCGACATGTAGCTCTGGCAGGCGCTGGCGATGATCGGGTAGTTCACGGAGTCGCGGAAATACTTGTCGAGCGGCAGCAGCCGCCCGCCGGCCGCCAGGGCGGCCATGGTCGTGAAGGGCATGTTCCACATCAGGTCCGGGAACTGGTCCTGCGCGATCAGGAGCTGCAGCGCCTGGTCGGCGGTCTGCCCGGTCGGCACCTTGTCGATCCGGTCGACGGTGATGCCGAACTTTTCGAGCGCCCATTCGTTGGACACGTCGAGCAGCTCACCGTCGAAGGGGCCGCGCGGCACTCCCCAGATCCAGATACCGCGATCCGGTTCCATCGTTGCGGACTCTCCGCCGCCCTCCGCGAACAGCGGCACGGCCATGGAGAAAATGATCAGAATTGCGGCGACCTTTCTCATGTGGGGTTCCTCCCTTGTTGTGAGCATCGACTTGGTCGATGATGGTGCGCAGATCACACACCGTAGGCAGCACGCCGCCGACCGTCAAGGACGACCCGCTGCCGCACACGGAGCACGACATGGCAGCACCGCCCGCGGAGACGTCACTCCTCGACGATCTGGCTCGCATCGATACACCGACCATCTGCAACATCGTGGAGCTGTTCGACGTCCGCTCACCGGCCGCCGGCTACACGGACGGGCGCATCCGCTGCGAGTATCCCGACCTGCCGCCGATGGTCGGCTACGCCGCGACGGCTACGTACCGGTCCGCCTACGCTGCGGCGGAGGGCGAGGGAAGCGAACCCGCCGACCTGCTCGAGAGCTTCGCGTCGCTGCCCGGTCCCGCGGTGGTGGTGATCCAGGACCTGGACGAGCCGCCGGCCGCGGCCTGCTTCGGCGACGTCGCCTGCAGCAGCTACCAGGCCTTCGGCGCGCGCGGTGTGGTCACCTCCGGCGCCGGACGCGACCTGGAGCAGGTAGAGGCCCTGCGCTTCCCGGCCTTCACCGGCGGGACGATCTGCTCGCACGGCTTCAGCTACCTGGTGGACACCGGCATCCCCGTGCAGGTCGGCGGGATCACGATACGCCCCGGCGACCTGATCCATGGAGACCGCAACGGCGTGGTGACCATCCCGCCGCGGATCGCCGCCCAGGTGGCCGCGCTGGCCGACGACTTCGTGGCGGCCGAGCAGGAGATCCTCGCGTACCTGCAGTCGACCCGGCCGCCGACCGTCGCCGGCTATCGCGACGCCGTGGCGCGCATGCAACAGAAGATGGCCGATCTGAGGCAGCGGATCTCGGCGGAGCCGGGCTGACCCGGCCGCGCGGGAGGAGGCAACCGTGGCGACCGAGCCGGATCTTGCCGCAGCCGGCGGCGACCGTCCCACACCCGAGGAGGCGGCGCGCAACGTTCCGCTGCTCGCCGGCTATGACTACGACCGCTACCCGTCCTCGATCACGGGGTTCACGGGCGTCAACCTGCAACGCGTGTTCGTGCGGCGGCAGGCGCCCGCCGTGCGCACCCGCGTCGGGCCGCGCGGCAACTTCAAGGGAGCCATCGCGCGGCTGTCCGACGGCACGCTGGTAGCCGCGGCGTGCCGCAGGATCGACATTCACGGTCTGTTCGGCGTCCACGTCTACCGCAGCGCCGACCGCGGATCGACGTGGCGGGAAGTCGGTGAGACGACGCTCTACGGCAAGGAGATGAGCCTGACGGCGCTGCCGGACGACTCGCTGCTGCTCACGGTGGAGTCGACGGCGGTTCCCGGCAATGGCATCCGGATGCGGTACCACCGCTCGACCGACGGCGGCCTGACCTGGACGACCGATTCGCTCGACGGGCTTGGAAAGCCGCGCAACGTGCTGGTGGAGGCGGACGGC
>JAPOQV010000612.1 GCA_026710565.1 Spirochaetaceae bacterium
GCGCGCCGGCGCGGGTTGCGGGCGGCCGTGGCCGCGCCGGCGCCGGGGCCCCCGACCCCCCCCGCCCCGGCGCGGTCCCCCGCCTCGGCACCTGGCGCGCCGGCCGCGCCGGCCGCCGAACCGCCTTCGGCAGCCGATGCCGGTTCCGCGGCCGACGCCGGTCCGGCGTCCGCCGGTTCGGCGTCCGGCTCGGAGGCATCCGGAGAGCCGGCAGAGCAGCCGATCGCCGCCCTGCGCCAACGCCGGCCGCCGGTCGCCTCCGCGTTGGAACGGGCGGAGGCGGTCGAGCTCCGCGGAGAGGAGCTGCGCGTGCGCTTCGGCAAGGGAGACGCCTACTCGGCGGACACGGTACGGCAGCACGCCGCGGAGGTCGCGGCGGCCTACGGACTCGCCGGACCGGGCGCAATCAGCGTACAACTGGGTTCAGGCGAGGGGGACGGTGACGATCACGGAGAGGCGGCAGCGCCCGGCGTGGAGATGATCAGAAGCATCTTCCGGGGCGAGATCGTGCAAGGTGGAGGCTGAAGGCGCGCATGGCGAACAACCCGTTCGACTTGTTCAAGATGATCCAGGGCATGCAGAAGCAGATGGCCGAGGTGCAGGGCAAGCTTGCCGATGTCCGCGTCACCGGCACGGCCGGCGGCGATATGGTGCAGGTGGAGCTCACCGGAAACCTGGAGGTGGTGAAGGTGACGCTCGACCCGATCGTGATCGATCCCGCGGAACGTTCGGTGCTGGAGGACCTGATCACGGCGGCGATGGGCGACGCCCTGCGCAAGGTTCGCGAGGAGCTCAAGCAGCAGGTCGGCGGCGGGCTGAACCTGCCACCCGGGTTTCCCGGCGTCTGAGCGCACGCGCATGCAGACCCTCGAGCGCCTCGTCCACGGCTTCTCGCGCCTGCCGGGACTGGGCCGCAAGAGCGCCGAGCGGCTGGTGTACTTCCTGCTTGGAGCGAGGGACGAATTCGTGGAGTCGCTGGCCCGCGACCTGATCGCTCTCAAGCGCAACACCCGCCCCTGTACCCGCTGCGGCGTGTATGCGGAGGCGGAGCAGTGTGCCTTCTGCACCGATCCCACGCGGGAGACCGACACGATCTGCGTCGTCGAAGAGTCCCGGGACGTCATCACCATCGAGTCCACGCACACCTTCCGCGGGCTCTACCACGTGCTGGGCGGGGCGATTTCGCCGGTCGACGGCGTCAGGCCGGCGGACCTGACCATCGATGCCCTGGTCCGGCGGGTGCGCGACTCCCGCGTGCGCGAGGTGATCCTGGCAACCAACCCCACGGTCGAGGGGGAGACCACCGCGCTCTACCTGCGCGACCGCCTGCAGGCGGCCGACGAGGCGGCAGGCGAGCTGACCGTCACGCAACTCGCGCTGGGCCTGCCGGTCGGCGGCGACCTGGAGTACGCGGACCGCCTTACCCTGGCGCGCGCCCTGAACGGCCGCACGGCGGTCTGAGCGTGACGGGGAGCTAAATCTTGTCGACCAGGATCGCGCACTTGCCCGAGGGAATGGGCAAGGTCTTGCGGCGGCGCCCCAGGACGTGGATCGCCAGATAGTAGAGCTTCTCGGACTCCAGGCGCACTTCCCAGCCGCGATCCGAGTTGTGGGTCTGGATGGACACCAGGTTGCGCTTCAGGGTCAGGTTCTCGATCCCCATGCCCTCCAGTACCGGCAGCGTCCAGTCCACGGTCTTGCGAGGGAGTGAGATCGAGAGGCCCAGCACGTTCTCGATCACCAGCGCGACCGTGGACAGGGCGACGAACGGCAGGTACGACTTGCGGGGAAAGCCTCCCTTGCCGTGCCACTTGGCCGCCGCCTCGTGCTCGGGCGCATAGGCGTCCCACAGGTCGCCGACTCCACGTTCCGGGACCAGCACGTCGTGCATGGCGAACAGGTGGCGCAACGCGAACTCCCGCGCCATGCCGATGTTTCCGTAGCGCTCCAGCCCCTTGACGATCGCGTAGTTCGCGTAGGGCAGCACCGATCCCCGGTAGCCGCCGCCGTGCGGGTCGTAGAGCGCCTCGTCGGCCGCCAGGCTCGGGAACGGATGGCTCCGGCCGAAGGTCCGGGGGTCGCTCAGGTGGCCGATCAGCCGGCGCGCCTTGTCCTCGCTCGGAATCTCCGCCAACAGCGTCCAGAACGCCGCGATCGTCTTGACCTTGAGCTGCTGTCCGTAGCGGTCCAGGTCGTAGTAGATCGAGTCCTCCTCGTTCCACATGAGCGACTGGATGCGCGTCTTCAGGGCGAAGTACTCGCGCTTGTAGCGGAAGGCGACCTCCTTGTCGTTCAGCGCGTCGGCGATGGTCGAGATGAAGGACGCGCTGGCCGCCTGCTGCGCATTGAAATCCACCGGATAGGCGATGCGGTCGCGGGGGCTGTTGCCCATGCTCAGAGCCTGGCGCGGAACCGCCAGCAGGCCGTTGTCCCGGCGGAAGCTGGCCTGGATCCACTGGTAGTAGCGTTCCAGGACCGGCAGCACCTCGCGCAGGCGCCGCTTGGAGCCGAGGCGGTGGTACAGGTTGTACTCCGCCCACGCGAACAGGGGCGCCTGCACGCCGTGCGGGTTCGCCTTGATCAGGATGGGCTGCCCGTCGACCAGGCTGTATTCGCCGTGAATGGCGCCGCACGGCTGCTGCTTGGCGTAGAATGCGTCGAGCTGGGCCTCCACCGGAAACTCCCGGTTCGAGTACACCAGCGAGAAGGTGGAGCAGCAGGCGGCCACCTGGTTCATGCGGTCCTGCGCCGGATCGCAGAATACCCGGTCGAAACCGCTTCCCGGCTCGCCCCGGCGCCAATAGCCGGGCATCAGCTCCCAGGTGGCATCGAACAGGTCGACGAGCGCCTGGTGGTCGTGGACGAGGCGGGGAAGCTCCTCCCTCGTGGTGTTCACGACCGGTGCCTGCTGCGGAACTGCTACGTTGGAGATGACTGGTGCCTGCAAGAGAGAAGCGCGGGAAGTGTGGCCTGCGATCATAGCACGGGCCGCGGTTCCGATGTCAAAGCGGAGCAGGTCCGTGGCCACGTACGCAACTATTGACAGGGGCAGGGAATGGTGCTTGACTCGATCGGTGGGTCAGACAGAGCCCGGTACGCTCGAGGCGACCGCCGCCATGGCCAGATTGCGGTTCGGCGCGCACGAAAGCGCCCGGCTCGAGGCGGAGTTGTCGCGTATCGTCGACTACTTCGCCCTGCTTGCGGAGGCCGACGTGGACGACCTGAGGCCGACGACCCATCCGCTGCTGACCGGATCCCGATTGCGCGACGATGAAGTCTCCGACCTGCCCACCGCCTACGACCCGGTCCGGGCAGCACCGGACCGCGACGAACGGTTCATCGTCGTACCGAACGTCCTGTAACGTTCGAAGCGGGGGACGAATGGCGGAGGTTGCGCGCTGGCGCGCGGTATTCACGGATGAGAGCGGACGGCGCCGCTGGCTGGCATACGCCCGCGGCTGGAACGAGCGCATCAACGCCTTCGTGTCCTTCGCAGACGCGGACGGTGGCGCCGACGGCGAGCCCGCCGGGCCGCTCGCCGGCATGCCGTGCGCGGTCAAGGACAACATCGCCGTAGCCGGCCAGCCGCTGAGCTGCGGCTCGGCGCTGCTCGGCGCGCACGTGGCCCCGTTCAGCGCCACCTGCGTGCGGCGGCTGCAGCGCGCCGGCGCGATCGTGGCCGGCAAGACCAATCTGGACGAGTTCGGCATGGGCTCCGACACGCAGGCATCCGTGCACGGCCGCTGCGCCAACCCCTGGGACACCGAACTGGTGCCCGGCGGGTCCAGCGGCGGATCGGCGGCCGCGGGTGCGGCCGGCATCGTGCCGTTCGCCCTGGGATCGGACACGGGCGGTTCGGTCAGGCAGCCGGCCTCCTTCTGCGGCGTGTTCGGGCTCAAGCCCACTTACGGCGTGGTTTCCCGGTTCGGGCTTGTCTCCTACGCCTCGTCGCTGGAGGTGATCGGCATCATCGCCGAGACGCCTGCGCTGTGCGGTGAGGTGCTGGAGGTGATCGCCGGCGTGGACGAGCACGACCAGTCCACGGTCGCGGGCTCGCCCGAGCGGGACGAGGTGCGGACGATCGGCGTGCCGCGCGCATGCCGGGCGGAGCTGCGCGATCCGCAGGTGCGCGCGGCGCTCGACGATTCCGTCGACCAGCTCGGCGAGTTGGGTTACCGCGTCGTGGACGTCGACCTCACCACGCTGCGCTACGCCGCCGCCGCCTACTACGTGATCTCCTGCGCGGAGGCCAGCGCCAACCTGGCCCGCTTCGACGGCGTACGCTACGGGGCGCGCGCCGCCGCCGAGTCGGCGGACGAGACGATCATCGCTTCCCGCTCCGAGGGATTCGGGGACGAG
The DNA here is from genome assembly GCA_026710565.1 of Spirochaetaceae bacterium. The sequence goes on from JAPOQV010000612.1 coordinate 4,360, forward strand.
GTCAAGCTTCGCGTCCTGGCCGGCACCTACGTGCTGCGCTCCGGCTTCCACGACCGCTACTACCTGCGCGCGCAGCGCGTGCGCACGGCGCTGCGCGACGAGCTTGCCGGCCTGTTCGGTCAGGTCGACCTGCTGCTCATGCCGGTCTACCCGGTGCCGCCCTTCGCGCGCGGCAGCGCCCGACTGGACCCGTTCGAGCAGAAGGTCGCCGACCGGTACACGACCGTCGCCAACCTGGCCGGCGCTCCCGCGGTGAGCTTCCCCACCCCGCAGTCGCGGGTGCCGATCGGGATGCAGTTGATCGGACCCAATTTCGGGGAGCGGCTGCTGCTGGACGTGGCGGCCCGGTATGCGGCGGCGCATCCGCCGGCCCGGCCGCAGGGTTACTCGGAGGACTGGCGATGAGCGCCGCCCGTGCTGACGCAGGCGCGTACGACACGTTCGTGGGGCTGGAGATCCACATCCAGCTCGACACCCGCACCAAGGTGTTCTGCGGCTGTCCGGTTGCCTTCGGCGGCGACCCCAACACGCGGGTCTGTCCGATCTGCCTCGGCTTCCCCGGCGTGCTGCCGGCCCTGAACCGGGAGGCGGCGCGCATGGCCTACGTGGTCGCGCAGGCCGTGGGCTGCACGCTGTCGACCGAGGCGGTGTTCGAGCGCAAGAACTACTTCTACCCCGACCTTCCCAAGAACTACCAGATCTCCCAGTACGGCGCGCCGATCGGCGCCGGCGGCTCGCTGACCGCGCCGCTCTCCCCCACCCGGCCGGTGGCGATCCGGGAGGTGCATCTGGAAGAGGACGCCGGCAAGATGATCCACGCTGGCGACGTCTCCCTGCTGGACTTCAACCGCTCCGGAACGCCGCTGGTGGAGATCGTGACCGCGCCGGAGCTGCGTTCAGGCGACGATGCGATCGCCTTCCTGCAGTACTTCCGCCGCGTGGTACGCCACCTTGGCGTGTGCGACGGGAACATGGAGGAGGGGTCGCTGCGCTGCGACGCCAACGTGTCCATCAACCACGCGGGAGCCGGTCTGGGCAGCAAGGTGGAAATAAAGAACATCAATTCCTTCAAGTTCGTCGGCCGCGCCATCGAGTTCGAACTCGACCGGCAGCGCCGGGAGCTCGAGGCCGGACGCAGCGTGCGGGTCGAGACCCGCCACTGGAACGAGAACCGCGACGTGACCACGCCGATGCGGGTGAAGGAGTCCGACTCCGACTACCGCTACTTCCCGGAGCCGGATCTGCCGCCGCTGCGGCCGGACGCGTCGTTCCTGGAATCGGTGGACGCCGCGCAGGTGGAGCTGCCGATGGCACTCCGCGACCGGTTGGCAGCCGAGCACGGCCTCTCCGGCGCGCAGGCCGAGTTCCTGAGCGAGGAGCGGGCGACCGCCGAGCTGTTCGAGCGTGCGGTCGCCGCCGGCGCCGATGCCCAGCAGGCAGCCCGCTGGTTGGCGGGCGACGTGCGCCGGCTGCTGAACCGGACCGGCATGACCCTCGCGCAGTCGCCGCTGAGCGCCGCCCGCCTCGGCGAGCTGCTGGAGTTGATCGACACCGGCGCCATCTCCGGCAAGATCGCCAAGGGGGTGCTGGAGTCGGTGCTGGCCGACGACCTGGCCCCGGCCGAGGTGGTCGAGCGGCAGGGGTTGCGGCTGATCGCCGACGAAGCTGAGCTCGGCGGATACGTCGATGCCGCGATCGCGGCGTTCCCGGAGGCGGCCGCGCAGATGCGCCAGGGCGACGGGCGGCCGGTCGGCTTCCTGATCGGCGAGGTGATGAAGCGAACCGGCGGCCGCGCGGCCCCGGAGCCCCTGCGGCGCATGCTGCAGGCCCGGATAGGAGGAGAGTGATGGCGGACGCCGGCTCGTGGTCTGACCGGACCCTGGTGGCCGATATCGGCGACCGGCGCGGAAACGAGGTCACGGTGGCCGGCTGGGTGCACCGGGTGCGCTCGCTCGGCCGGGTGGCCTTCGTGCTGCTTCGCGACCGCTCGGGCATCGCCCAGCTCGTGTTCCCGGGCTCGGTGGACCTGTCCTCCGAGTCCGTGGTCACGGCGACCGGCACCGTGGAGGCCAACGACCGCGCGCCCGGCGGGTTCGAGGTGCAGGTGCGGGAACACCGCGTGCTGTCGACGGCGGCGGCGGACCTGCCGCTGGCGGTCAACGGCCGGCCGGAGAACCTGTCGCTCGACGCGCAGCTCGACCACCGCATGCTGGCGCTGCGCATGCCCAGGCTGCTGGACGTGTTCCGGGTGCAGGCCACCATCGTCGAGGGCTTCGCCGGCCACCTGCGCGGCGAGGGGTTCACGGAGATCAAGACCGCCAAGCTGATCGGCTCCGGCACCGAGGGCGGCACCGGCCTGTTCGCGGTGCGCTACTTCGACCGCGAGGTGTTCCTGGCGCAGTCGCCGCAGCTCTACAAGCAGGCGATGGTGGCGGCGGGCCTTGAGCGGGTGTTCGAGATCGGCCACGCCTACCGGGCGGAGAAGCACGACACCCCCCGCCACCTGAACGAGTACGTGTCGCTGGACGTGGAGATGGCCTTCATCGAAAGCGAGCACGACCTGATGGACCTGGAGCAGCGCATCCTCAAGACCATCTTCGCCGCGATCGCCGAGCGCAACGGCCGCGAGCTCGACGCCTGGGGCGCATCGGTCCCGACCCCGGAGGCGGTCGACGCCCTGCCGCGGCTGAACCACGACCAGGCGCTCACGCTGGCCTCCGAGTTGGTCGGCCGGCGGGTGTATGAAGTGTCGCCGGAGGTGGAGCGCGAGCTCTGCTCCTGGGCCGAGCGCGAGCACGGCACCGATGGCTGCTTCGTGTACGGCGACCCGCGCCGCAAGCGGCCCTTCTACACGCACCCGGCGCCGGACGGCAAGACCATGTCCTTCGACCTGTTGTTCCGGGGCGTGGAGATCACCACCGGCGGCCGGCGTATCGAGCAGCATGACCTGCTGGCCGAAAGCATTGAGGCCAACGGCCTCTCGGTCGAATCGCTGGCCGACTACCTGTCGGTGTTCCGCTACGGCTGTCCGCCGCACGGCGGATTCGCGATCGGCCTGGAGCGCCTCACCCAGAAGGTGCTGGGCCTGGAGAGCGTCAAGGAAGCCTCCCTCTTCCCCCGCGACCGCAAGCGCACCCGCCCCTGACGACTCGGCCGGTTCTCCGATCAGGCCGGCCGATGCCGCTCTGTTCGCCACGTAGGTGACCCCCACCGCTTCCGGGAATAGGTGGGGCCGCCGCGAACGGCGGCGACTCGCTCGCAGGGTTGCGCGACGGCGCCCTGCTCCGGGTCATGTCCGACACGCTGGCGCGGATCTCCGAAGTTGTCAGCGCTCCAGGTGTCCGACGTGGAAGCCACCGGCGACGGCGGCACCGTGACCATCCGCGCCTCGAAGACAGACCAGCAGGGGGACGGCGCGGTGCGGTTCCTCGGCGCTCCCACGGTCGCGCCCGTGCAGCGCTACATCGAAGCCGCCGGCATCACCGACGGGCCGCTGTTCCGGCGGATCCGCAAGGGCGGCCACGTCACCGACGCCGGGCTGGGCGCCGATTCGATCCGGGCGATCGTCCGCACGCGCGCGGCGGCCGTCGACGGGATCGCCGGCCGGATCGGCGGTCACTCGCTACGGGTCGGCTCGGCGCGCGAGCTCGCCGCCGACGGCGCGTCCCTGGTCGAGCTCCAGCACGCGGGCGGATGGCGCTCGCCGACCACGCCGGCGGTCTATCTAGGTCGAACATCCGGTCCGGGATGTCGACCCGGTAAATTTCCCGGCCTTCGAGCCGGTAGATCACCCGGTCGGAGCCGTCGACAAGCTGTTGCAAGAACGCCACTAGGACTAGGGCCTCGGTCGAGAGCCCGACGATCGTCGCTGTACGGGCCAGGCCGTCACCCTCGAATACCGCCTCGACTCGGAAGGCCGGGTTACTCCCGACTCGGACGTCGACCCATATCTGCCGGAGCGTACCGGATTCGAGATACTGGCTCCCCAGGGACGGATGGAGGACGCCGTCATCCCCGATGGTGACGTAGACCGCGTCGAGGCCGACAGAGTATTCGAGCCGCAGTAGGCCTCCGGGCGTGGCGCCGCAGCGATGGATGAAGACCGACGAGACCTTGTCCGTGAACTGGTCGACCGCAGAGTCGAGCCTGCAGCGGCCGATCGTCAGGCCGTCTTTCTGTTGGGCGAAGACGGCGCCCGTCGCCGTAAGTACGAACAGCGCCCCAGGGCGCTCGACCGAAGGTTCCTCATCCAAGGGTCCTCCCTCTCATGTCGGCGGCCTCGTTCATCGGGAGCCGCGTCCGCCCGCGCCGCCAAGGACGCGCTCCGGGTCGACGGCGGTTGACCGGCCGCTGATGGAGCCGGCGGTCGCCAGCTCCGGCGGCCAGATGCTCGGGCGTGCGGTCGCCCGCGACGGCCGCGAGTGAGCCTTCAAGCGTTCACAGCCACCGCGCGGGCGTACTTACGCTCAATCACGACTATCAGACCCCGCACCGCCCACAGGCTGACCGGCAGGACCAACGTAAGTGCCACCCACAGATCAGCGGCCGTCCCGGCGGCAGTGCCGAGTGCCCAGCTCGCGACAGCGAACAGGACGCCGCCGACCAGGGATAGGCGCCAAGTCAGCGCCCACCACGCGGCGAACACCCACGGCCACGGCACGCGCACCAGCCTCCGCACCGCCCACAAGCTGACTGTCAGCCATACCACGGAGCCCACTGCGGTGCCCGCCAGCGTGCCGCCTGTGCTGAGTAGCGCGTTAGCTCCGAGGGTCAGCGGGCTGCCGATCAGGATCAGGCGCCAGACCAACCCCCACCAGGTGCCGAGCACCAGCATCCGACGCACGGTGCGGTCCTCCGCTACTGCGGAGCCCAGGTCCTTGGGGGTCATGCGCGCGCCGCCCGCGTTTCGGCATCGGCGGACAGATAGCGGCGAGTCGTGGCGTGGATCATCCGCAGGGGACCATACGATACCCGCGGATCCCGCGAATCAGGGGGTACCTCTACCCTTCCCCGCCTTCGGAAAAACACCTCACAGGCAATCCTCGTGCGTCGTTTCTGTCGACCACGGCGGCAACTCCCGGGCCGGCAGGGTGCCCGGACCGCCCAGGAACCACCGCCCGGCGGCCACCAAGGGGCGTCAGGGCGCCGCGGGGTTCGAACCCCAGCGCCGGAGCGATCGGCTACTCGCTCTGGGTTGGTTCAACCCGCGAGCTCGCCGCCGCCGGCGCGGCCCTGGTCGAGCTCCGGCGCCCCGAACGGTTCACCGCGTCAGCGTGCCGGAGGCGCTCTGGGATCATCGGGGCGGGACTACCACAACGCGCAACTGGGAGCCGCCTTCGAGGTTAGCGGCCACCGCAGCCGTCCCGATCGCGTCGGGTGAGTCGATCTGCAAGCCCACAAAGCCCGGCGAGTAAACGAACATTGTCGTTGCTACTACCAGATCGTCCCACTGGAACACGTCCGGCAGCGACCGCCAAGAGTCATGCGACCTGCGATACCGCCAGTGCGCGACTACGATACCGCTGTCAAAGGTCTCTTGCGTTACTTCTGGCATGCTCCATAGCACCGTGGCTATCTGGCCATCGGTCGAAAAGCTGAAGTCAGCCGACTGAATCGTGAACACTCTGGTCGTGATTGCCGTATTGCCAGCAGGGCCAGCAGGGCCAGCAGGGCCGGCCACCGGCGTCGTCTGTTCGCACGCCATCAGGAGCGTGCCCAACAAGGCCGTGCCCACCAGCGCGGTCATCACTCTCGCTTTCATGGCGGCGGAGTATAGGTTGGGCGCCGGGAAGCCGCCAGAACCGCCGGGGCGTCGCCAGCGGCGCGTTCCTGGTCGAGGTCCAGCAGGCGGGCGGATGGCGCTCGCCGACCACGCTGCCGGTCTACGTGCGCCGCCGAGTCCGCCCGCTACGGGCCGGTCGCCCGCCGGCGGTACGGGGTGGGGCAGTAGGCGGGGGCGCACTACTACAGCGCCGGCGCGACGGCCGGCGCCCGGAACCTCAGCCTACGGCAAGAATCGCGTTAGCGATCGAGCGCAGGGCACTAGCGATTGCTCTTGCGTCCGCCGAAGCTCCGTACTGCACAGGCACCGGCAGGGCGTCAGTACCGTTCACCGACGGCACCAGGGGCGCGGCGCCCGCGATCGCGTCTACCAGGCGGCCGAACTTCACCACGGCCACAGTGCCAAGGGTCAGCGTCCAGACGCCGCCCACGATCGCCAGCGCCGTAAGGATCGGTCGATGCTTCATGCAGACGATCATCGGCAGGTGTCCGACCGGCCGGGAATCCATGCACCAGCGCCACCACGGCGCCCAGGTGCAGCGCAGCCACGCCGGGGGTACCCTCTTTTTTACACGACCACGGCCGCAGAACGCCGCTCACGCCAGCCTCAAGCACACCGTGGCCGCGCTCAAGCCGCGGCTGCTCATCCTCGACCCGTTCGTGCGCCTGCACCGCGTCGACGAGAACCCAGTGGCGAAATCGCCCCGTTGCTCGCCTATCTGCGCGAACTGCAACGCCGCCATCAACTCGCCGTCCTGGTCGTGCATCACGCCAGGAAGGCCGCCCATCGCCTGCGCGACGGCCAAGCGCTGCGCGGCTCATCGGAGTTTCACGCCTAGGGGGACTGCAACCTGTATCTGCGCCGTCTCGACGACTCGCTCACCCTCACCGTCGAGCACCGCGCCGGCGCCGATTCCGCTCATCCTGCGCGCCGACGACGATACGGTCGCCCTGGACGTCCGCGACCGGCCGCCGCCGCTCACGTCAGCCTCGCCGTCGCTCGATGAGCGCATCGCCACCGCCCTCGCGGCCGCTTGCCCCGGTGCGCTGTCGGTCGCCGCGCTGCGTTCCCGCTGCCGCGTCCGCAACGCCACTCTCTACCGTCGCCTTGCCGCGCTGTGCAGCCAAGGCGTTCTCGTCACGTCCACCGCCGGCTATCGCCTCGCCGATGAGCCTGACGCTTCCCTTCCCGCTCTCTCTACGCCACCCGGGAACGGTACCCGGAGCTCAACCGATTAGCGTGCAAACAACGCCATCCATTACCGTGCTCACGCTCACTCAAGTCATCGATCCTCGCCGGCGGGTGCGCCTTTGGCGTTGGGCCGACGTGGAGCGATGGATCACGCCGCATCTGCACGATGCGGAGCCTTCTACAGCCGATGACATCGTAACTGCCATCAACGCCAGCCCGGAACTCCGTCGGTACGGCCGTCGGCTCTCGTAGTCGCGCCAGCGCAAGCTGAGGGTGCGCGCCGGCCTTGAGTAACGGCGTGCGTCCCTCAGCCGATGGTGAGGACGAGCTGGCCGCCCTTGAAGATGCGGATCTCGCCCGAGGACTCCGAGACCGCGATGCCGAGGGCGTCGGTGGCGGCGGTGATCGCCGCCGCAGCGGCGTGACGGGCGCCCAGACCCGGCGTCTGCGCCGGTGAGGCCGGGGCGCCCAGGAAGGCGCCGGCCGATTCGACCACGCCGTCCCGGCGAACGACGAAGGCGCCGTCCATCAGCGCGTACTCCTTGATGGTCTCATCGAGCGCCGGGTCGAGCAGGTTGCGCTCGTCGTCCGGGTAGCCCCGGAACGGGTTCATCACGAGCTGGCTCGTGTGGCCGAGCACGCGCTCGTGGTCGCCAACCACGAACAGCGCGCCTACCGGCCGGCCCTCGCGCCCCTGGGTGGCGAGCTCGCGGCCGATCTGCAGCACCCGCTCGAGCACCCCGCGCCGCGCCCCCTCCGCGAGGGGCTGCCGGCGGACCGAGGCGAAGGTCTCGACCTCCACGCCGACGTCCGTGACCACCACGGTGTCGAGCACGCCGGTGTCCGGCAAGCCGAAGACGCTGACGACGCGGTCGGCGTGGTCGATCACGCCGCGCGACAACGCAAGCAGGATGGCGACCTCCACCTGGCTGGACCGCGAAGGCACGGAGAACGGGATCAGCACCTGGTCCGAGAAGCCGGCCGGCAGGGACGCCTCCGATGCCGGATGGGAGCTGGCCAGAACCGCGCGGCGCTCGATGCCGAAGCCGCCGGCGGCCCCGAACTCGCGCACCATGGGCCGGGAGACCTCGTCGACGTGCAGGATGACCGTGCTGGCCTCCACCTCCGCGGCCAGCGCGCCCGCGTGCACCAGTACGCGCGCGGATATCCGGTCGGCGCCGGCGCGCGTGGGCGCACTGTCCGGGCCGGCGAGCAACCGGCAGACCGCCTCGGGCAGATCGGCCTGCAGCAGCCGCTCGACCAGGCGCTTGTCCCGCAGCGTGGCGGCGATGTCGGCCAGCAGCGCCACGTGCCCGTCGGGGTCCAGCGAGTCGCCCAGGATCAGAAAGATCAACGCGACGTGGCCATCGTCGCCGCCGCTGTCGTAGTTCACGCCGTCGAAGGAGCGGCCGATCACCACGAGCGTCCGCCCGAATCCCGGGATCTGCAGGTGCGGGAACGCGATGCGGTCGGAGATGCGCGAGCTGAGCGCCAGCTCCCGCTGCCACAGGCCGTCCATCACCGCCTCTACGTCCAGCGGGCCGCCGGAGCGGGCCGCCGCCTGCACCAACTCGGCCAGCGCGGCACGCTTGTCGCGGTTGCGCAGGAACACCACCCGCTCCACGGCCACCAGCTCGCGCAACTTCATACCGTGATTATGGCACCGCCGCGCGAGCGAGTGATCCCCTAGCGTTGCGTTGCCGGCGGTGTGCCTCCGGCAGTTGAGGGCGGAATTCGCGGCTGCCGTACCGGATCGGCGGGCAGCGGCACCCGGGACGCCGCTACGGACCGGCGGGAATCGTGGAGTCGAAGTCGTCGAATCCGGCGATGAGTTCCTTCGCCTTCAGCAGGGCGTTCTCCAGGTCCAGCAGACCGTAGCCGTACACCGCGTCGATACCTGGCTCGCCGAGGTCGCGGGCCGACCTCAGCAGTACGTATCCGATCTGTTCCGGGGTGAGGGAGGGGCACATCTGGCTCAACACCGCGGCCGCGCCGGTCACGCGAGGCGCCGCAAACGAGGTCCCGGAAAACGCCGACGGCCGGTTGTCGTCCGGAGCGACGAGGAAGGCATTGCGGGCCGCGCCTGCGCGGACCGAATGTCCCTCCGAATCGTGGGACAGAATCCAGCCTCCTTCGGCCGACTGATCGGCGGGGCGATGATCGACCGCGCCGACGACCAGCAAGCCGCTCTTGGCGTGCATGAGTCCGATCGGACGATAGTCGTCACCCGCGTTGTCCGGAGGGAACCCGGCGTAACCTGCGACCAAGCCGCTCTGCTTGATGGCAGGTGTCGCGCGCGCCGGCGCGCCGCCCGGAAGCGCCCCGGCGGCATTGCCGCCCCCCAAGACGCTGACGTGGACGATCCTTCCTTCGGTCGAGAGGTCGCTCGTGCTGCCGGACTGTTCCGTCGGAAGTCGATCGGGCACATCGGGCGGACGGGCCGTGGCAACGGATCTGTTTTGTACAAAGAACGTATATGGGTCGAGAGGGGCGGGCCGCGATTCGCCGCCATCTTGGGCATAGACGAAGGTTGCGTTGGGCGCGTAGCGGCGCGCTACGTGGGCGACGCCGGTGCCGTGCGCCGGGGTGGAGATTTCCGGCGAAGGCCGGTCTTCGTTGAATTGGTCCAATATGAGGATCTGGACGCCGTCGCCGTTCCAGCCCGCCGCGTGCAGCGCCTCGAGTGCGTCCCGTTCGTAGTCGGTGAAGTCCAATGTTTCGGATGCGGGATAGCTCCATTCGGTCTGCGTGGGTGCGGGATTGCCGACACATGCGGCGGGCGAGGCGGTTGCGGACGGCGACCACGGGCCGTCGTCGCCAGCGCTGCTCGCCAGAACCTGCACGTCGTACACGGTGCCGTTGGTAAGCCCCTTGATGATGGTGGTGTAGGTCCCAATTGGAGGATGCAGCACCTCAGCGTTTGCCCAGCCTTGGGCGGAGGGCTTCCACCGCACCTTGTAGGCGACGACCCTGACCGGCGACGCCGGCGCGTTCCAGGTAACCGAGAGCTGTTGGTGGCCCGGCGTCAGTGTCGGTTGCGCGGGGGCGCCGGGTACGAGACCGTTCATCGATCCGTCAGCGTCCATCGGTCCTTCGCAGGAGGCGACGGCCAGCACGACTGCAAGCAGCGCGAAGCGCCGCAAGGAGTATCCGATCGACACGACGAGTCGGTCCATGCTGCTTCCCGCCGACAGCCTAGTCGCTCTCAGCGCTGCATTTCAACCTCACGGAATGGGAATGCACCCCCTTGCGTCACCTGGCCGTGAGCCGTAGCGTGCGCCGATGCAAGACTATCGCGGCGTTGCGCTTGATGCCGTCTCCGCCGCGCTCGCCGCTCTGGCCCCCGGTGCCGACGCCGGCGGCCTGAGCGTCGCCACCCCTCCCGATCCGTCGCTGGGGGACCTGTCCGTGCCGTGCTTTCCGCTGGCCCGGACGCTGCGACGCGCGCCGGCGCAGATCGCCGCCGATCTTGCCGCGGCCGTCGAGATGCCGGCCGCCTTTCGGCGCGTGAGCGCCGACGGCGCGTACCTGAACTTCTTCATCGATCCGGGCGACCTGATCGCCGGGGTGGTCGGCGCCGTGCACGGGGCCGGCGCGTCCTACGGGTCGAACGGCACCGGCATCGGCCGCACCGCGCTCCTGGAGCACACCTCGATCAACCCGAATGCCTCCCCGCACGTGGGGCGGGCGCGCAACGCCCTGATCGGCGACGTGCTGGCGCGGCTGCTGCGCTTCGAGGGCTACGACCTGGAGGTCCGCTACTTCGTCAACGACGTCGGCAAGCAGATCGCGCTGCTGGTGCTGGCCGCCGGCGACCGGCAGGTGCCGTTCGCGGAGATCCTGGATCTCTACGTGCAGGCCAACGCGCGCCTGGAGCAGGACCCGGACCTGGAACGGCAGACGTTCGATCTGCTGCGCAAGCTCGAACAGGGCGACGCCGACACGCGGCGCCGCTTCGACGCCATCGTGGACGTCTGCGTGGCCGGACAGCGCGCCATCCTGGAGGCGCTGGACATCCGCCACGACCGCTTCGACAAGGAGTCGGAGTACCTGTGGAGCGGCCGCACGCGGGATGTGATCGAGCGCCTGCGCGGCACCGGCCGGCTGTCGACCGACGATGAAGGCCGCTCCGTCCTTGACCTGGACGGCTACGACCTGCCGTCACGCAATCCGGTGGTGGTGCTGGAGCGCTCCGACGGCACCTCCATGTACCAGCTCCGCGACATCGCCTACACCCTGGACAAGATCGAGGCCGGCGCCGACCGCAACCTGATCGTGCTGGGCGAGGACCAGCGGCTGCACCACCGGCAGCTCGGCGCCGCGATCGACCTGCTGGGCGGACAGGCGCCGGAGGTCGTGCACTACGCATTCCTCAGTCTGGACGACGCCAGCATGTCGACCCGCTCCGGGAACGTGGTCCTGCTGGAGGAGTTCATGGCGGAAGCCGTGGAACGTGCCGGGCGCGCGCTGGCCGAGCGCGGGGTGGCGTTCGACCGCGAGCGCGCCGAGGCGGTCGCGCACGGCGCCGTCCGCTACAGCATCCTGCGCGTCGCCAACGAGAAGATGGTGCGCTTCGACTTCGAGGAGGCACTCGGCTTCGAGGGCGACACCGGCCCGTACCTGCTGTACGGCCACGCGCGCATGTGCGCGCTGCTGCGCCGCCACGGCCAGGAGCTCCCGGAGAGCGCCGACTTCGGCCTGCTGGCCGAGGGCGCCGAGCTCGAGCTGGCCAAGGCGGTCGCCGGCTTCCCGGAGGCGGTGGCCCGCACCCTGCGGGAGGCCAGTCCGCACGTGGCGGCCGACTACCTGTACGGGCTGACGCGCGCCTTCACGGCCTTCTACCACGCCTGTCCCGTGCTGGACGCGCCCGCGCCGCTGCGCGACGGCCGGCTGCTGCTGGTCGACGCCGCGCGTCAGACCCTCCGCAACGGCATGCTCGTCCTCGGCATGCGGCCCCTGGAACGGATGTAGTTCAGTTCATCACGCCTAGTGTCGATCATGTCGATCATCCACGAAATCGCCACGATGACCGCGAAAGGCCAGATCACGGTGCCTAAGCCGATCCGCCAGGCACTCGGCGTCGACGCCGGGACCAAGGTGACGTTCGAACTGCACGAGAACGGACAGGTCAGTGTGAGCCGCGCTGACGCCGAGCACGAAGACCCAGCCATCGGAGCATTTCTCGACCTGCTCGAACGCGACATTGAGGCCGGACGCCTGATCGAGCAACTGCCCGACGGTCTGGCACGGATAATGCTAGAAGACGCGGAGTTCGACGTCGATCTCCATGAGCCTATCGAGGGCGACTTGGACCTGTAGTGGAACGACACGGATGGAGGATCCTGTTCCATCCGGAACTGGTCAGGCAGCTCGGAAAGCTCAAGGAAGCAAGGGAGCGCGCTCGGCGAAACCCGCACGGACTTGAGTCGAATGCGAACGTCAAGCTGCTGCCGGCGGTCAACCGGGCGATGACGGAGGCATCCCGCAGGACCCATCCCGGGTCGAGTACCGGCAGGGGAATACGCTCGGGACACGCTACCGCCACTGGCGGCGCGCCAGGATCGGCAGACGGTTCTGACTGTTCTTCCGCTATGACGCCAGGGCAAAGGTGATCGTCTATTCATGGATGAATGACGAACGCACGGTACGGTCCTCGGGGAGCAAGACCGATCCGTACGCCGTCTTTGCCAGAATGCTCGCGCAGGGGAGTCCACCCGACGATTGGGCCTCGTTGATTACGGCTTCAAGGCGGAACCCGCAACCAGAACAACCAGAAAGGTAACGGCGTCCGGCCGCAGCTCAGCACCACCGAGGTGTCGAGGTAGACGGTCATCGCCGTCTGCGGTCGGCCAGCAGCGCGGCCACCCCCGGAATCGATCGGCCGGACGGCAAGCGGTCGAGCCGGGCAAGGGCCTCGGGCGACTCGGTCGGCTCTTCTATGAGCAACTCCTCTTCGACGGCCGGCACCAGCCGGGCGACACTCTGGCGGTAGGAGGTGACATCGATCGTCGCTCCAGCACGCACCATCCCGAGGTACCTGCCGAGCCGAGACTTCAACTCCGCGGTACCGAGCTTGCCGCTGCTGGTCGACGCCGCGCGGCAGACCCTCCACGTGCCGTGTGCAGTGACGATTTCTGACGAATCGACGGGAGAACGGTGCGCCGCCAGCCGTCCTGCGGCGCCCTATCGACGGTGACGTCACTCACGCCGCCACCGGCGTCTGCGCCCACCTCCCGCTCCAGCGCCTCCTGCACCAGCCGATTCAGTGAAATGCCGCGTACCGTCGCCCGCTCTGCCGCCTTGCCGTAGAAGACCTCGTCGTCGGCGTTGAAGTGCACGGACCCGACAAATCCCTTGTATGACAGACTGTCCCTCACGTCAGGTACCCCTTCTCCCGCAAGTGTTCCTCAATCAACGGCCTCTGGAACGGATGTAGCGTATAGAACGCGGAACCGTAGGACGCGAACTTGGCTTGTAAGCACCCGGAGCGGAGAGCTACCTTGGCGCATGGCCGCTGGCCAAACCGCCACCGACACACGGCCTGCCGGGCGGGTAGACGGCGCGGCCGTCCGGTCGCGCGCCGAGGCCGCGTCGCCGGCGTTCCCCGGCTGCACGCCGGTGCACCTGTCGCGCGCTGAGCTCGAACACTTCGACCGGCGTCTGGAGTACTGGGAGGCGGCCACCGAGACCGCCTGGGTCTGCGAGCCGGCCACGTCCTATCACGAACGTCCTTCACGTCTCTTGCCGCAGTTGGCGATCTTGATAGCCAAAGTACGCGGTTCGCGTATCGAGTGCTACGGCTCCATGGATCTGCTGCTGCGCGA
>JAPOQV010000613.1 GCA_026710565.1 Spirochaetaceae bacterium
GACCGCTCGGACGTGAGCGACCTCGGTCCAGATGTCGCGAAGGCGGTCGCAGCACCCGGCGAGAGATTCTGGTCGAGGAGCAGCTTCACCTTCCGCCGACCGCAACCAGTCGCCGCTCGCGATCCGCGGCGAACGCGAGACAGGCCCGGATGTCCTCGCGTGTCAGGTCCGGGAAATCCCGGAGCAAGTCATCTTCGGACATGCCTGACGCCAAGTAGTCGAGCACGTCGGAGACCGTCATACGCAAGCCGCGGATGCAGGGCTTGCCGCTTCGTTTGCCGGGATCGATCGTGATCCGGTCAAAGTGCGCCATCGGCTCAGCGTACGCAACGACCCGTCATCGGTCAAGCGTCGGCGCCGAGGGAAGACTTGTGCTGATGTCCCCTGGGTCCCCGCGCCTCACCGACGAGCCGAAGGCGTCCAGCGCTCAGCCGGGGAACTTGCACGCAGGCCCGCGGATTGGCCCTTCGCCGGTCTCTGGACCCGAGGCCATCAGCCAGGCGGCTGAGCGTGCACAGCCCGTGATTCGTCGCCCGCGACTGAAGGCACTCGCGCTTTCCGAATGCGGCTACCAGGGGACACCTATAAGGCTGACGAGAGCACCGTGGACCGCAGCCGCTTCAACGTGCGCTGCCGACATTCCGACGAGGTGGCGGCTCCCATCACGCCGCCGACCTGCCGGAGCATGGCATCTTGCGTATCGGGAGATGGCAACGCGATGGACAACTGGCGAACGGCATCCGCATTGACCTTCTTCATGCTTGCGCTCGTCCCGGCCGCGAAACGCTCGATCTGTCGTCGCCCCGATGCTGAGCGGAGGAACAACTCCAGGAAGTGAGGGCGAGCCACAGATGGATCAGGGCGCAGTCTCATCATCGTGTCCGGCCACGATACATCGAATCGAGCCTCGTTGAAGATGCCCGGCAAGCCAACGCGGTCACGAGTGTTGGAGCGGGAAATCAGCAGATCGCCTGCCTCGAGCACGGAGTTGAGCATGGCGGCGGTTCGCTGGACTGGCTTGAGTCGGCCAGGACGATATCCGGACTTCGTGAGCGCATCCAGTCCCAGTACCCAATGACCGGTCGGAGTGGACGCTTCGACGGCGGAACAGCCGTTTCGAGGTGCCTCGGTCAGCAGGCTGCCGAGTACGACGCTTCTCGTGATGGAGTTGGCGAGGAGGGTGTCGAACACGCTGCCCCGCGCTACTCGCATAGCTGCGACAAGTGCGTGGAGAGCCTGCGTAGCGCGGTCACACTCTCGAAGAGTGGCAGCCATCCGCGGCTGTTCGTCTGGCGGCGGCAGGGCGAACTCGTAGGCCGCGATGTCGGAGAAATTGACGTACGGGTTGACCGAACCCTTCGACTTCTTGATTGAGTATCCGTGAAAGGCCTCAGTCTGCATGATGAACGGCAGGAGAGCCGGCAGAAGCACGTTCGGGTCCCTGGTTTCGATCACGAAGGTTGTGTTCGCCGTGACCCCCTCGAAGTCCGCCACGGCGACCTTCCGGAGGTAGGTGCGCCGCGACCCGTAGAGGACGTGCCCAGGCCGAAAGCGCGCGTGAAACGCCGGTCCGAGGTACCCGTTACCCACGGTGCCCCACCGGCGGATGTGGAGGTCGTCGGTGTCCATGTGTTCGCCAGCGACATAGCGTTCGAGACCGACCGCGATTGGATCAACAGGGTCCTTGACTTGCCGCACGACATCACCGAAGGCCACCAGCGTCCAGCCGGGCTTGAGGTTGCCGCTACCCATCGGATCGGCTCTCCGCGGCGATCCGCTCGACCATCGCCACCACGTCCTGCATCTCCGACCAGAACGCCTCACTACCGGCGTCGAAGTCGGTCCACGCCTCCCGCAGATCCTCTCCGATTTGGGTGTCGGCATCCGCGTGAGCGATCCGCGGGACGTAGCGGAGAATGGACAGGTTGCCGTCGTTGGCAAGCACGTCGTCGTTGGGCACCACGGCGGCGAATCCGGGCTCGTCGACGAACGCGTCGTACGCGGTCAGGATCCGGTTCTGATGCTCCGACGTCAGGAAGCTCTGGGCTCGCTCCCGCGCACCTTGGCGGACCGCGTTGATGAACAGCACCTTGCCGCGGCGCTCGGGCGGCTTCCGCGTCCGGCAGATCACGACGCACGCCTCCATCGGTGAGTTGTAGAACAGGTTCGGTCCCAGGCCGAGCACGCA
>JAPOQV010000614.1 GCA_026710565.1 Spirochaetaceae bacterium
CGGGACGACACCCTGTTCCTGACGATGCGCCCGGACCGGCCTTTCGGCGCGGACCTCTTCATCAAGGAGCCGGGCGAGCCCTGGCGGCGCCAAGCCCGCTTGATCCGCAGGACGGAGCAGTACCTGGGCGGGTATGCGGCGTACCACAGCCACCTGGCGGTCGGGCGCGACGGCGCCCTGCACTTCGCGTGCTACTTCTACGAGGGACTGGGCCGAACCGAGCAGCGCGGCCTCCACCAGGCCCTGTGCCACATGCGGAGTCCCGACCGCGGCCTGACGTGGATGAGAGCCGACGGCACGCCGCTGGCCATTCCCGCGCGGCCCGAGAGCATGGACGTTCTGTACCGGACCACCGGTCCGCGCCATGAGCCGATGCCGCCCCCGGAAGTGAACTGCCTGGGGCTGACCGTCAGCGGCGATGACGAGATCGTCATGCTGTGCGTCTCCGGCGAGGAGCGTCCCGGGCAGCTCCTGCTGCACACATTCGGCCGCGGCGGCTGGGACCGCCGGGAGGTGGCCGCTCCGGAGCAGGCGTGGCCGGACATGCGCCCGGTCGCCGGACGGCTTGGCATGCGAGCCGACGGCAGCCTCTACGCCCTGATGCAACTCAAGCCGCTGACCCAGGGACCGCACGGGAAGCCGACGCGCGACCGGGATACCGGGCAGGACCGCACCGTCTGGCTGGTGTCCGACGCCGCCCGCGAGCGGTTCCGGGTCTTCCCCGAGCTGGAGCCGGGCACGGTTGCCAACGGTCCGGCCCCGGAGTTGCCCTTGGGCGCGAACGTCGTGCCCGCCTGCGAGCTGCCCGCCTATACCTGGTTCGACGGCTCCTCGGGATACCCGCGGGGCCACCTGCGCTACTTCGAAGACGTCCAGGACTACATCAGGACCGGCGACCTGCTCACCAACAACGTCTACTGGGTCGCTCCACGCCCCCAGCCGCCGTGAGGTGAGGCCCCCTACCGGAGCTCGCCCCGGACGATCTCCGCGGCCGTCACCATCGCGCGGAGCTTGCCGAAGGCCACCTCGCGGGGCAGGAACCACATGCCGCAGTCCGGGGCCAGGTGCAGCCGCTCCGGCGGCACCACCTGCAACGCGGCGCGAATCCGCGCCGCGATGTGATCGACCGGCTCGATCTCCTGCGTACCCAGGTTCAGCACGCCCAGGATCACGTCCTTGCCGCCGCAGTGGTGCAGCAGCTCCGGCTGGTGGCCGGGCTGCTCGTACTCGAGGCAGATCTGGTCCGTGCTCGACGCGGCGATTGCGACAAGCGCGCGGGCGTAGTTGGGATCGAGGCGCTTGTCGCCGATGGTCGCGTATCCGTAGCACAGGTGCACGGCCTTGACGGTGCGGATGCCGTCGAACGCGGCGTTCAACGCCTGCGTCCCCCACCGCACGGCCGCGTCGTGGCGGAAGTGGAAGTCGGGCTCGTCGAGCTGGATGACGTCGAGCCCCTCGGCCTGCAGGGCGTGCAGCTCCCGGTTGATCGCCTGCGCACAGGCCATGCCGAGTGTCTCCTCGTCCGGGAAGTGGTCGTCAGCCAGGCGGACGGCGGCGGTGAGCGGCCCGATGACGGTCATCTTGACCGGGCGGCCGGTGTGGCGCTTCAGGAACCGCAGGTCGTCGAGTGTCAGCGGCTCCTTCCAGCGGATATCCCCGACGACACGGGTGGTCATGGCTTCGTGCAGCCGCTGTTCGACAGCCGGGTCCAGGTCGATGAAGCTCAGGTCGCGGCCCTCCATCGACCAGCGCCCGAGCGTCTCGTTGTCCATGCCCTCGAAGCGGAAGAAGTAACTGTCGAATCGCTGGCGCCGCTGCTCGCCGTCGGTGATGACGTCCAGCCCGGCGCGCTCCTGCTCGGCGATCGCCAGCCGGGTGGCATCGTCCTGGCTCTCCGCGAGCACGTCGGGATCGGGTCTCCAGAACGAGGAGCTGGGTGAGGTCACTCGCTGGTGGCGGATCAGCCAGCGAGGCTTCGCGTAGCTGCCGACGAGCTGCGTCGTCAGCGGCCGCGGCATCGCCGCACTCCCCCGTCGCCGGCCGGCTCGGCGGTCCGCCGCGTTACACGCACCCGGCGAAGGCGCGCCCGGCCACCAGGTCGTATTCCGGCTGCGGGGCAGGCCCGATGTAGCGCGACCGGGCGCTCATGTAGGCGACCGTCAGGCCGATGCGACGGTCGGGACTGGTGTTGGCGTCGGTGCGGTGCATCGCCAGGCTGTGGTGGAACGAGCAGCCTCCCGCCCTGAGCGGGACGGCGACCTCGCGTGCGTAGTCCACGTTGGCGTCCTCGACGCGGAAGTCCTCCAGGCGCTTGTGCTCGATCACGCCCAGCTTGTGGGAGCCGGGGATGAAGCGCATGCAGCCGTTGTCCTCGGTCGCGTCGTCGAGCGCCATCCAGCAGATCACCAGGTTGGGCGGATCGATGTTCGTCCAGTAGGCCGAGTCCTGGTGCGGCGGCTTGGCGGAGCCGACGCGGGGCGGCTTGCACAGGGTCTGGTCGACGTAGATTTTCAGATCCGGGCCGATCAGGCTGTGGACGACGTCCAGGATCGCCGGATGGCGGGCGTACTCCTTGAACAGCTCGTCGTAGCGCGTGAGATTCCAGACCTTGCGGACGTTGTTGAACCGCACGGGGTCCGCGGCGAGCCGGCCGCTCTCGACCTGCGGCTCGATCTGCACGTACTCGGCCGGGAACGGCACGAGGCCGTTGCCGATGTCCTCCAGCCGCTGGTGCAAGGCCTTGACCTCGAGCGGGGTCAGCATCCCTTCCCTGGGCAGAAACCCCTGATCTTCGAACCGTTCGACCTCGTCCTGCGTCAGTGGCACGAATGACCTCCTGTCGACTGCGTCCGCGTGGGGCGGAACTCCGACCGCGACTGCTGTTCCGCCCGATTCGCGGCAGCAACTTCAAGCTGTAGCTGCTGAATCCTGGTTGGCGCCCGTGCGCTTCCTCGCCGCCGTCACGCGAAGATGAGACGCCCCTTCGGCTCCGGCACCTCCCGGCCGAGTTCTGTGGCTGTCTCGATCCACTCCCGGATGGTGACCTGGACGTTGTCGAGAGCTTGCTGGTAGGTGTCGCCGTCCGCAGCGCAACCGGGGAGCTCAGGAACCTCGGCAATGAATGCTTCATCGTCCTGGCTCCAGTAGATGATGATCTCGTACTTCACCATGGATCAGCTCCTCAATCGGTATTTCAGGATCACGGCACGCACCTGTTTGACCTGATATACCTTCGCCTTTCCCGACCTTGGCTGCAAGTTCAGGATCTCATCGACACCCGCGCGCGTGAAGATGTGGTGATCTCCGCGGATGCGTTGGGAGAAGCCGAGTCCTTCCAGAAGTCTACACAGGTCTCGAAACGGAATGTTCGCATCAGACTGTCCTCGCAGGATCCTCTCGAACATCCGCTCCGAGCGGCCCATAACAGGGAACTGTTGTCCGACTCGGCGGTCACTGTCATGACCCGCCGGTGCGTGCGGCGGGGGACTCTCACAATCCGGCGGTTCCCCTCATCAGCGCGGCGCGTTGCTCCGCGGTTTCGTCCGGGCACGGCCAGTCCGTGAACGGCGCGGCCTCGAACCGGCACGGCCCCGCGTCCATGCGCGGGTCGCCCTGCTCGCGCAGCACCGCCCGTAGCCGTTCGGCCAGCGCTCGCTTCTGCGCCGCGAACGCGGGATCGCCGGCCAGGTTCCGCATGTGGTGCGGGTCGCTGCGGACGTCGTAGAGCTCCTCCGCCGGCCGCTTGCCGAAGCCCAGCGCGTAGCGGTCGCGGACCCCGTCGGCCGCGCGGTTCTCGATCATCCACGCCTTGGTGGGACTCGCGTCCAGGTCCGCGTAGGCCACGCGGGTGTCGTGCTCCAGCGCAGCGCGCGGCGGCGCTGCCGCGCACGGGTCGTCCATGCCGCGAGGGTCGCCCATCGGCCACCGCTCCGGGGCGAAGTTCCTGATGTAGAGGAAGTCGTGTGTGCGGATCGCGCGATGCGGATAGGGCAGATGCCGGTCGCGCGCGGTCGCCACGTGCCGCTCCCGGCCGGTGACCGCGAACGTGCGCTCCGGACTGACCTGCCCGGAGCGGCTCGAGCCGAGGATGTCCATACGGCCGGGGGCCGGCATGCCCTGCCAGCCAGGCCGTGCGAAGAAGGCAGGCTGCGGCTTGACCCCCGCCCCCCGGCCCTCGAGCCGGTCGCAGACCGCGACCAGGAACGCGCGTACGGCACCGGCGGTCGCCGGATCGCCGGGCGACATGTCACCGCACGCGAACAGCGGCGGAATTCGATCGAGATGC
>JAPOQV010000615.1 GCA_026710565.1 Spirochaetaceae bacterium
CAGGGTCTCCGCCAGGTCGTGGCCGGTGAGGGCGCCGACCACAGCCACGGTCCGCGCCGGGTCGACCCGCCCGGCGAGCGCGCCCACCATCCGCTGCATGGCGTACGGGCTGTGCGCGCCGTCGACGATCACCTCCACGCCGCGCCAGCACATGCGCTCCAGCCGGCCGGGCCAGCGCACGTCCGCCATGCCGCGCAGCACCGCTGCATGGTCCAGGCGCTCGCCCAGGAAGATCTCGCCGGCGGCGACCGCCACCGCCGCGTTCTCCCCCTGGTAGTCCCCGGCCAGCGGCAGATCGATGCGGTAGCAGCCGCGGCTCGTCTGGACCCGCAACCGCTGGCGGCCATCCGCCGTACCGTGCTGGGCTCCCGGGCGGTAGTGACGGTCACCCTCGCTGCCGTCCACCGACCAGCGGACGTCGGTGCCGACCTGGGTCACCGGCGCCCGCTGCCGGGCGGCCACGCCCAGGGCCACCTCCAGGGCGCCCTCCATCTGCGGCGCGAGCACCACCGGCACTCCCGGCTTGATGATGCCGGCCTTGGCGCGGGCGATGCTCTCGATGGTCGGGCCGAGCACGGCGACGTGATCGAAGCTGATGTTCGTGATCGCGCAGACCGACGGCGTCACGACGTTGGTGGAGTCGAGCTCACCTCCCAGGCCGACCTCGATCACCTGCGCGTCGACGCCGGCGTCCCGAAAGTGCAGCAGCGCCATGGCGGTGAGCGCCTCGACCGTGGTCGGCTCCCCGTACGGCGTGTCCCCCGCGACCTGCTGCAGCGGACCCCAGACCGCGTCCACCAGCCGCGCGAACGCCGCCGGCTCGAGCGGATCCAGACCGTGGCGGATGCGCTCGGTCACGCGCAGCAAGTGGGGCGAGGTGTACAGCCCGACCCGCAGGCCGTGCGCCTGCAGCATCGAGCTCAGCATCGCCGACGTGCTGCCCTTGCCGTTGGTGCCGGTGACGTGCAGCGTCGGCACCGCGAGGTGCGGGTTGCCGAGCCGCTCCAGGAGCGCGCGGATGCGATCGAGCCGGAAGGTGCGGTGCGCGGGGCTGTGGCGGGCGCGCTCGAAGTCGGCCAGCCCCATGAGGCGGTCGACCGCATGGCGGTAGTGGGGAGTCGCGCTCATGCGTGGTGCCGACAGGGCCGTCTGGGCCGACAGGGCTGCTTGGGCCGACAGCGGCGGTCGGTCTGCCGGCGGTCGCGGGGACTCAGTTGCGCGAGAAGTCGTCGCGCTCGCCGGAAGGGGATGCCAGGGAGTCTTCGTCGTTCCTGCACGCTTCGCCTTCCTCCGCCCCGCACACGCCGCAGGCCGTGGCCGCCGCACCGGGTGCAGCCGGACCGGCGGGGTTGAAGCTGCCGCAGCCGAAGCGCTTGACCTCGCGCTCGCGCCCGAGCAGCACCTTGATCGACAGTGCCGCCACCACGGCGAACATGATCGCGATGCTCAGGATGATCGTCATCTTCGGCTCCTCCCGATACGTTCAATATACTACCGTTCGGAGCCGGCGTGTGCGTCGTGTCCACATTCGGGTCCAGGAGGCGGCCGACGGACCCGGTGATCGCCGCCGCTTGCCCTGCCGGCCCCGCGTGGCGATGATACGCCGGTGAGCACGCAACGGCTGGTGGTCCTGGGCGGGGGACCCGGCGGCTATGCCGCCGCCTTTCTGGCGGCCGACCTCGGGCTGTCGGTGACCCTGATCGACGAGGCGCCGAACCCGGGCGGCGTCTGCCTGTACCGCGGCTGCATCCCGTCCAAGGCGCTGCTGCACGTCGCCAAGGTGATCGGCGACGCCAAGGAAGCGGAGGAGTGGGGCGTCCGCTTCACCAAGCCGCACATCGACCTGGACAAGGTGCGCGGCTGGAAGGAGTCGGTGGTCGGCCGCATGACCGGCGGCCTGGGGTCGCTGGCCAGGCAGCGCAAGGTGACGCTGCTGGAGGGCCGCGGCCGCTTCAACGGCTCGCAGGAGATCGCCGTGGTCACCGGCGCCGGCGAGCAGCGCGTCGGCTTCGACCACGCCATCATCGCGACCGGCTCACGGCCGGCGGTGGTGCCGGCGTTGGCGCTCGACTCCGACCGCGTGCTCGACTCCACCTCCGCGCTGGAGTTGCCCGACATCCCCAAGCGGCTGCTGGTGGTGGGCGGCGGCTACATCGGCCTGGAGCTGGGCAGCGCCTACGCGGCGCTGGGCAGCGCCGTGACCGTGGTGGAAATGACCGACGGCCTGCTGCCGGGCGTCGACCGCGACCTGGTGGGCATCCTGGAGCGCCGGCTCCGCGGCTCGCTGGCGGCCATCCACACCGGCACCCGCGTGGATGAGGTCAAGGAGACCGAACGCGGGCTGGCGGTGACCCTGTCGGGAGCGGCGAGCGGCACCGAGACCTACGACCGGATGCTGGTGAGCGTCGGCCGCGTGCCGAACACGGACGATCTCGGCCTGGAGCATACCGGCGCCAGGGTCGGTCCGGACGGCTTCATCGAGCACGACGACCAGCAACGCACCGGCGACCCGACGATCTTCGTCGTCGGCGATGTGGCCGGACAGCCGCTGCTGGCGCCCAAGGCATCGCCCGACGGGCGGGTCGCCGCCGAGG
>JAPOQV010000616.1 GCA_026710565.1 Spirochaetaceae bacterium
GGCGTGCCGCGGGGGCGCGGGGGTGGACAGGCAGCGTGCGCGGGCCCTCCGCTGCCTGCGCGCCCGGGAAGCCCGTGCCCGCCGGTCCCGAGAGCGTCCGCCCCAGCAGACGCAGGGCGCGGCCGTCGCCGAACTGGGCGGCCCCCTCCGCGGCCTCGATGGTGCGCAGCGCGCGCAGCTCGAACTCCTCCGGCGTCCACGGATCGCGCAGGTAGTCGGCACAGCCGGCCAGGAACAGGCGCGGCAGCTCGCTGTCAGGGCCGAAGGCAATCAGCGGCCAGGCGGGCTGAGTCGGCCCCGTGAGCAGGGGCTCTGCGACCTCGGCCGGCATCACCGCGGCCACATAGCGGGGGTCGCGCGGCGCGGGGGGCTCCGCGACAAGGTCGAGAGCGAAACCCTTGATACGCCGGGAGTACGCGTCCATGCGCGCAGCGAGCGCGCCCGACGATGCCATCAGGCAGACTCGCGGCGGATCCCCCAACCATGCCATGTCCACAGACGCCCGACAGAGCACGCCTCGGTCGTGGTCAGCCGCGAGACGTGCGTCATGAAGGCGACGCCATCCCTGGCGGATGTGCGGTCGCGTTACCATTCATCTTAGACTGGGGTTACCGTCCCGTCCATAATTTAGGCGTCAAATGTAGATGATTTGAATAATCAAGCTGTATCCAAGTGGGGAGGCGGTCGCTGAACACCGGCCTTGTCGCAACCTCAGACGCCGCCGTGGAGCAACTACTGGGCCCATCGCCGGCATCGACGTGGGCCCGGGTGGCGCAGGCTGTGCGGTTGCGGGACCGCACGAGACGAGTCGGGCAGCAGCGGGAGCTACCCGTGGAGTGGCTGCATCACTCCGGTTGTCGCCACGTGAAGCATCAGCGACCGTGCCGAAAAACCGTTGTCCGGCGGTTCGTCAGCCGCCCGGCGACGTGCCCTGGCTCTCGGTCTCCGAGGACTTGTCCTCGATCTGCCCCATCTTCCGCTTCAGATTTTCCAGCAGCTTGTCCCCGGACGTGTCACCGCCTTCGAGCTGCTTGAACTCCCGTTCGAGCGACTTGTCACCGGCGTCGAGCTCGCCGATCTCCCGTTCGGCGTCCGCCTGGGCTTCGATCTGGTCCACCTTCTTGGACATGCGGTCGAATGCCTCGAATGCGGACGTGTCGCGGGATGTGCTCAGGGTGGACTGGATGCGCTGCTGTGCTTCCGCCCGCTTGGCGCGGGCGATCAGGATGTTCTTCTTGCGCTGCGCTTCCTCGATCTTCTGCGTCAGGTCGCGCAGCGACCCCTTGAGCTGCTCGACGGAATCGCTCTGCGCCTGCCACTGGTCCTGGTAGCTGGAGACGTACTCGTCGAGCTCCTGCTTGCGGACCAGGGCGCGCTTGGCCAGATCGTCCTGTCCCTCCTGCACCGCGAGCACGGCACGCTTCTCCCAGTCCTCGGCCTGGGTCCGCTGCTGCAGGAGTTGGCGCTCGAGCTGCTTCTCGTCGGCGATGGCGCTTGCCACCGCCTTCTTGGACTCGATGAGCTGACCGTTCATGTCCTCGATCAACTGCGTGAGCATCTTCTCGGGATTCTCCGCCTTGCTGATCATGTCGTTGATGTTCGACTTGACGACCCGGCGGAACCGATCGAACAGGCCCATATCAGCCGCCCTCCGTTTTCACCAGCGGCACGAGCCGCTCATAGTGCTCGGCGACCGACAGGCTGATCGCGTCGAGCGTTGCCTGGAACTCCTCGATGTCGATGGTCTCGCTGAGCAGCGTGTTCATCAACACGACGGAGCTGCCTTCCAGGTTGTTGCCTTCGAGCGCATAGGCGCCATGAAGCAGGTCGGTCCCGTTCAGGCGCAGCAGCTCCTCGTAGAGGGCGCAGTGGTCGCCCGGCGGCACGTCGGCGACCTTGAGCCGGAAGATGATCACCGGATCCTCGTGCACGACGATCAGGTTCTCGACACCGCGTTCTTCGTCGTTGATCACCCAGGTGTCGGAGTCAAGCTCGTCGAATGACAGGTCGAGCGTGCGGAGAAAGCTCTCGATTCGTTGTCGGGTCATGTTGGTCGGGTCATGTTTGGTCGGGTCATGTTGGTCGGATCATGCTGCGAATACCTGTGCGCCGTGATTGATTGCCAGAACCTCCTGACAGCTCGAGCAGCGAAACCGACCGGGCTTGACGGCGCGAAGCCTGGTCGTGCAGGTCGGGCACTCGAGGACGTGCGGAAAGAGAACCGCGGGCGCGGCCTGCCGGGGGGTGGCCTGCCCGGGGGTGGCAAGGTGGGAGACCGCTTCTTCCAGGTCCATGGCGACGGCAAGCAGGTCGGCGAAGCCGAGCAGCCGAAAGAACTCGCGTTCCGGTTCCCGCAGATTGAGCAGTACCAGATCACCGCCGCGCTTTCGCAGCCGTCGTTGAAGAGCCGCGAAGGCCCCGATCGCCGCGCCGGACAGCGTGTGCAACGCTGTACAGTCCAGGATCAGTCGGAGGTGTCCGGCCGCGACCACGGCGTCGCTGCGTTGCCGGAACGGCTGGACGTCCATGGGATCGATCCGGCCGCCGAGATGGAGGACCGCGCCGCCGGCCACCGCGCCGCTGTCGACCGCGCCGCTGTCGACCTGGAGCGTGAAACCGCTGTCCCGGACATCCGGACCTGCTGTGGGCTGCTCGGACCCAAGCTCAGGATTGTCGCGCGGCACGGCCATGAGAGTATAGCGACGGCCCCGGCACGCGGTCAATTTCGGGAGTCCCGGTGGCGCGGGAGGAGAGAACGCTACTGGAATCTGCTACTGGAATCTGATCGCGTTCGCGTCCACCGTGCGCCGGTCGCCCGGCTGCGCGCCGGCCAGCAGGCTGGCACGCTCCATGACGTTGCGCAACTCGCGCACGTTGCCGGGCCAGTGGTGCTCCTTGAGCCTTGCGACTGCCCGCGGAGCAAGACGGAGTTCCGGCGGAAGGAAGTGATACGCGAGTTGGATGATGTCCTGGTGCCGATCCCGCAACGGCGGGACGTGGATCAGCAACACTCCCAACCGGTAGTACAGATCGTCGCGGAAGCGGCCGGCGCCCATCAGATCGGACAGCACGGCGTTTGTCGCCGCGATCGTGCGCACGTCCACCGGCTTGGTGCGTATCCCGCCGATACGGGTGACCTCCTGCGCCTCCAGCACGCGCAGGAGCTTCACCTGCAGATCGGGGCCCATCTCGCCTATTTCGTCCAGGAACAGCGTTCCGGTGTCGGCGCGCTCGAAGCAGCCGGGGCGGCTGACGGCATCCGTATAGGCCCCGCGCTCGGACCCGAACAGCTCCGTCTCGACGATGGTGGGAGCGATCGCACCGCAGTTGATCGCGACCCAGGGCTGGCCGGCTCTCGGCGAGCTGGCGTGCAGGCTGCGTGCCACCACTTCCTTGCCGACGCCGCTCTCGCCGGAGACCACGACGGGTGAGTTGGCCGGCGCGTACATCGCGACCTCTTCGCGAATGCGCTGCATCTGTGGGCTGGAGCCGATCAGACCCTCCGTGGCCGCGGCAGTCGGCCGCCGGCGCATCGCCACCGCCTGGCGGACCGTGGCGCGCAGCTTGTCGAGCGCGAGCGGCTTGATCAGGTAGTCGACCGCACCGGCCCGCATGGCCTCCACCACGAGCTCGACATCGTCATGGGCGCTGACCATCACCATCGGCGGCGCGTCGGGGCGGGTGTTCACCTGACGCACGACCTCGATGCCGTCATCCGTCCCGAGGGCGACATCCATCAGGATCACGTCGGGCTGCTCGGCGTCGATCCGTGCGAACGACTCCGGCGCCGTTCGTGCGCCGATCACGCGGTACTCGGCCGGAAGGATCGCCGCGAGCGTGTCGTGAATCAGCGGATCGTCGTCCACCAGCAGGATGGTGATCACCGCATCGCCCTGCGCGTGTCTTCGCCCGGCTGTGGCGCGAAGTGCCGGATGACGCGCACGGCGGTGATCGCCGCGACCGCCGCGGTCTCCGCCCGCAGCACCGTGGCGCCCAGCGCGCAGCGGCGAAAGCCGGCGCCGTCGATGCGATCGAGCTCCGCGGCGGAGAAGCCGCCCTCCGGGCCCAGCAGCAGCCAGACCGGCTCGGTGGGGTGGAGCGTCGCCGGCAGCTCGACATCCGCGCCGCCGTGTCGCGGGGGCTGGAAGACGAGCATTCCGGCGGCGTCCGGCACCGCCTGCAGGATCTCGGGCAGGCTGCGCGGAGCCTCGATCGACGGCAGCAGCCGCCGTCCGCTCTGCTGGCTGGCGCTGCGCGCGATCCGCTCCCAGCGCGGCCCGCGCGGCTGCGCGTGTGCGGCGGGGACCGAACGCTCGGTCAGCACCGGGACGATTCCTGCCACGCCGAGCTCGGTTGCCTGCCGGACGATGAGGTCCATCGCGGCCGGCTTGACCACCGCCTGGGCCAGGGTCATGGCAGGGAGCGGCGGTGCGTTCCGGTCGTCATCGGCCATCGGCAGCAGTGCGACGGAAAGCCGGTCGCGGGAGCGCTCGCGCACGGTCATCGCGAAACGAGAGCCGTCCGCCGTGCCGGCGGGGATGCTGTCGCCGGGCGCGAGCCGGCGGACATGCGCCAAATAGTGGAAGTCCTTGCCGGTCAGCACCGCCGTGTATGCCGCCGAGTCGCCCGGAACGGCGGCCACGAGCGCGCACTCGGGGATCAGGTACTGCTGCACTCAGCGGACGGGCCTGCGGACGGCCGGCGTGTTCATCCCGACCAGCCCCCAAGGGGCAAGTCGGCGGCGCTGTCGGGGACCTTGGGCTGGGCATCGTCGGGAAAGGAGTCCGCGCTGACCTCGCCCGTGCGCAGCAGCCGCACCGCTTCGATCAGTGAGGCGTCGTTGATCAGGTCGTAGATCGGCGTCCGCCGGTGAATCCGCGCGATGGTTTGCGCAAGCTTCCGCCGGACCAACTGCTCCTCGAGGTCGAATTCGCTCTGCCCGAGGTCGACGAGGAGCCTGCCGATGTCCGCTTCGGTCGGCTCCGGATGGGCGAGCGCGAACCGGATCAGCAGCTTCGATCGGCCGAACTCGCCCAGCGCCTCCTGTTGGTCCTCGCTCAGCTTCGGCTCGGTGATGCGGTGGGGTGTGACACCGACGCCGTCGATCCTGGTGCCGTCGGGGGTGAGGTAGCGGGACGTGGTGACCTTGACGGCGCGATCGTCCTCGATGCGCATGACCTGCTGCACGGATCCTTTCCCGTAACTCTGCTGGCCGACCAGGTAGGCCCGCTCGTGGTCCTTGAGCGCGCCGGCCAGGATCTCGGCGGCCGACGCCGACAGGCTGTCGATCAGCACGACGATGGGAGTATCGCGGTCGACCAGCGTGGCGCGCCGGGTCGCGGTGTACTGCTGGTTCTCGCTCGCGACGCGCGAACGGGTCTGCACGATCGTTCCCGCGTCCAGAAACAGGTCGGCGATCTCGACGACGGCAGAGAACAGACCGCCGCGATTGCCGCGCAGGTCGAGGATCAGCGATCCCGAGCGGCGCTCCAGGTCGCGCAGCGCCTCCCGGATCCGGTCCGGGGTCTTGCTGGTGAACTGGGGACTGACCCGCAGGTAACCGATGCCGGGCTCGATCACCGCGTGGCGGACGGTCGGGACCTCGATGAGCTGGCGGGTGACGGTGACCTCCACGGTTTCGACGCCGGCCCGCACCAGCGAGACGCGGACATCCGTGCCGGGAGATCCGCGCAACCGGGACACCACGCCTTCTTCGTCCAGCGTGCCGGCCTCCGTGTCGTCGATGGCGACGATCAGGTCGCCGGCCTTGATCCCGGCTGCATGCGCCGGCGAGCCGACGAACGGCTCGATGACCAGCACGCCGTCGTCGGCGCGGCTGAGATAGAGGCCCACACCGCCGAACTCCCCCGTCGTCATGTCGTTCAGCTCGTCGATTTCGTCCCGGTCGACGAACGTGGTATACGGGTCATCCACCGCCTCCAGCATGCCGGTCAGCGCTCCCTCCAGGAGCCTGTCGGTACCGGCGGCGGCGGCGTTCACGTAGTTCTGCCGGACGAAGTTGAACACGTCGCGCAGTATGGCGACGGCCCGGTCCGAGTCGCGGGTACGGTTCTGTGCCAGCACCTGCGGCGCCACGACCAGCAGCGTGCAGGCGAGCACCGCGGTGGCCGACGCGGTCATCCAGAACGTCCGGCGTACTCCGAGCCTGATCCGGGCCGGCTCGGTGCCTTCCATGGTCGCCTCCGATTCTCGAAGCGCGCCGGAGCGTGTGTCAACGCGTGCGATGCGATCTATCATGGATGCGATCTATCATGACTGCCTGATGAACGGAGGCTACATCCCGTTTCCCACGTGGCTGAATCCGGAGATCGTACCCGGCCTGCCGTTGCGCTGGTACGGCCTGATGTACCTCGTGGCGTTCTACCTTACCTATCGGCTGCTGCGCGTGCGAATCGCGGAGCGGGACCTGACCGTCGACAACGAGACGGTGCTCAACCTGTTCTTCTGGGGGATCATCGGCGTGCTCATCGGAGGGCGCCTCGTCTCGGTCCTCGTCTACGATCCGAGCGGCCACTACCTGCGCAACCCGCTGCAGATCATCGTTCC
The DNA here is from genome assembly GCA_026710565.1 of Spirochaetaceae bacterium. The sequence goes on from JAPOQV010000616.1 coordinate 6,568, forward strand.
GTTCGCTCGCGAGGCCGGCAAGCTGCGCTTCGTCGGTCTGCAGGGCATGGCGTACCACGGCGGCCTGCTCGGGGCGATCGTCGCGGTGGCCCTCTACTGCCGGGCCAAGCGGCTGCCGGTCGCGGAGTGGATGGACATGATCGCGACCTGCACACCGCTGGGCTATACGTTCGGCCGGGTCGGGAACTTCATCAACGGCGAGCTGTTCGGCCGCGTGACCACCGTACCGTGGGGGGTGGTCTTCCCCGACGCCCCCGGCTTCCCGGCGGATCAGCCGTGGGTACGGGAGATGGCGCAGCGGTCCGGGATCGAGATCGGCCCGGAACAGGTCCTGGTGAACCTCGCGCGCCATCCTTCCCAGCTCTACGAGGCTGCCCTGGAAGGTCTGCTGCTCTTCGCCGTGCTGTGGTTCGTGCTGCGCAAGCGCGCACCGTTCCCGGGGGTGCTGTTCTCGGCCTATCTGATCGGCTACGGGGTGGTGCGCTTCGCGGTCGAGTACCTCCGGCAGCCGGACCCGGGTCTGGACTTCCCGATCATGCTGGTTCAGGTGGCGAATCCGTCGCAGACGTCGCTGCTCAACTTCACCACCGGCCAGATTCTGTCCGCGATCATGATCGTCGCCGGGCTGACGGCGTTCGGGCTGCTCCGACGGCGCTGGCTGCTCCGACCGCCCGGAGTGACCGGCGCTCCGGCGGTGAGCAACCCGGCGAGCGCGCCGGGCGCCCGTCCCCGGTCGGGCACGTCGAGGCGACGGCGCCGCGCCGCCGCAAAGCGCTCGCGCCGGCCGTAGCGGTGAAACCGAGCGTAAGCGACGCATCGGCAAGGGGTTGCGGCTTGCCGCCCGGCGGACGATGGGCGATACTGGATTTGAACCAGTGACTTCTACCGTGTGAAGGTAGCACTCTCCCACTGAGTTAATCGCCCATGGACGAACAGTGTACCGCATAGCGCCGCAAACATCACGCACCCTGGAGCTGCTTCCGGCGCTCACGCAGCCCGCGCCGCGGATGCCGGCCCGTGCCGGATTGGCAGAAGGGCTTGATCGCGAGCTGATCCGCAAGGCCATCCACTTGCTGGTGGCGCTGGTTCCGCCGCTGGCATCCGTGAATCTTCCCGTAACCATGGGCCTGCTGATGGCGGGAACCCTGTTCTACACGGCTGCCGAGGCGATGCGGCTGGCAGGGATCCGCGTGGCGGTAGTGTCCGGGCTTACCGTGGCTGCGGCGCGGCCGGGCGACACCGGCTTCGTCCTCGGACCGGTTACCCTGGGGCTGGGCGCCATGTTGGCGCTGCTGCTGTATCCGCTGCCGGCGTCGGCGATCGCGATCTACGCGCTCGCGTTCGGTAACTCGGCGGCAAGCGTGATCGGCATGGCGTTCGCGGGGCGGCGCCTGCCGCTGAACCGTAACAAGACCGTGGCCGGGAGCGCGGCCTGCTTTGCCGCGGTGTTCCTGGTCACGATAACCCTCACGGCCGACCTGCGCCTGTCGATCGCGGTGGCCGCCGCCGCCATGACGGTGGAGGCGCTCTCGGGACGCGATCTGGACAACCTGCTGATCCCCGTCGGTGTCGGGATGGTCGTGCAGGCGGTCAGGGCGCTGCCGTAGCCTGCGCTGGCCGGATATGCGCAACATCGGCCTGCTCACCAGTGGGGGTGATGCACCCGGGCTGAACGCCGTGCTGCACGGGGCGGCGGCCATGGCGGAAGCTCGCGGCGCGCGCGCCTGGATCATTCCCAACGGATACGCCGGCCTCTACAACCTGGAGCAGATCAAGGAGCTGGTGGCGCTGGACGCAGAGCGTCGCGACGCGATCGACTGCACGGTAGCCGGGTCCTCAGCCGGGCATTCCCGCATCAAGATCGCCGCGATTCCCGACGAGAACCGCTACGAACGGATCGTCGCCGGATTGCGGCGCTTCTCCATCGACGGCCTGGTGATCGCCGGCGGCGACGATACCGGCTCGGTGGTCGTCGACCTCGCGGACCGGGGCATCCCGGTCGTGCATGCGCCGAAGACGATCGACCTGGACCTGCAGACCTACTCGGTCGGTGGGGATACCGCGGCCAACCGGACCGCGCGCTTCGTCGACGATCTCAAGTCGACCGGCCGCAGCCACAACCGGGTGATGATCACCGAGGCGTTCGGGCGCTACGCCGGCCACATAGCGCTGCGCGGCGGCATCGCGGCCGACGCCGATTGCATCCTGCTGCCGGAGATCCCGGTCGACTTCGATGTCGTCCACGAACACCTGAAGCAGAGACTGATCGGCCGCCTGCGCGCCGCGGGCGGCTTCGCGGCGACCTACACGGTGGTGGTGGCCGAGGGGATGACGACGGCGGACGGCGACGCGGTGACCGACGACAGTGTCGCCGTGGACGCCTTCGGCCATCGCAAGCTCGCCGGCGCCGGACGCTACGTCCGCGACCAGATCCAGGAGCGGCTCGACGGCGACGGGGAGATCCGCCGGGGGATGCGGGGACTGGGCATGTCCGTTCCGGGTCTCCACGAGGCACCCGAAGCGCGCGATGTCGTGCCCGCGCACCTGGTGCGCTCCGGGACCACGTCCGCCTTCGACGTCGGGTTCGGAAAGCAGGTCGGCGCGGGGGCGGTGCTGTTGTTGCTCGAAGGCGTCTCGGGGGTGACCGTGAGCTGGGTGGACGGTGACTGCGTCTCCTATCTGCCCACGCGGACGGCCATCACGCAGCACCACGTCGATCCGGCGATCATCAGCCTGTACGAGGAGATGGGCGTCTGCTTCGGTCGCCGCCCGCAGCGCTACGCACCCGAGTTCCGTCAGCTCGACGGAGCGGAGCCGCGCTACCTCTGACGCCGGCCCGGCTTCGGCTCGGCAAGCTGGCGCTCGCGCGCCCCTGTCAGGACGGCGATCGCGCCGCCGATCGCGACGTCGGCGGCCACTCCGATCGCGGCCAGCAGGGGCAGCACGGGGGCCACCACCAGGTAGCTCTCGTCCAGCCCGCGTCCCCAGCGAGCGGCAAGCAACGCCAGGGCGGCGGTTACCGCGCCGCCCGGAACCGCCGGCAGGGCGAAGGCCACCACCGAGGCGGCGCCGATGATCCACAGCACCTCGCCCCCGGCAAGCGGAATGGTCGAGTACGAGCGGACGACGAGCGTGAAGGTGGCGGCGGCCACCATGGCGCTGCCGGCGCGACCGAACATCGCGAACAGGGGAAAGGCCGTACTCCCCAGAGTGGTCGACAACCGCAGGTCCGTGGCCCCGTGTCCGGTTATCGCCGCCAGCGCCGCGTGATGGTGTGCGGTGCCGATCCCCGTCAGCACCGGCACGGCAAGGCCGGACAGCGGCGGCAGATCGACCTGCCGGCGGCGGAGCAGGAGCCATCCGAGCAGCAGTCCTGCGAGCACCAGGCCAAGGTCGATCGCCAGCACCAGCACCAGTTGGCCGTACGGGCCGGCGCCGGCCCCGCTCAGCGCGGCGGTCAGCGACGCGCCGCCGAGCAGCAGCGCTGCCCAGAGATGCCTGGTGACGAAGGAGTTGATCCGGTAGAACAGCCGCGAGAGCGCATCGACCATCTCGGCGGTCACGCGACCCGAGCGATCCTCCGGAATGCTCAGGCCGATCACCAGCGCGATCAGATATACTGGCAGCAGCAACGCACCGTCACCGGCCAGCGCGGCGAACAGATTGGTCGGCAGCGCCTGCTGCAGATGCTGGACGAAGCTCGGCACCGAGACGGCGGCGCGGTGTACGACGATGATGGGAATCCGGTCGGGTGACGCGGCCAGCACGGACAGCACGCCCAGGGACGCCAGGGTCAGCGTGGCGACAGCCTGCCCCGCGAGCAACATTGCGTGGGCGCGCAGCGCGCCGCGGCTTCCCAGCGAACGCATGCCCGTGACCAGGCCGAAGAACACCATCGGGAACACGAACACCTGCACGGCCCGGACCGCCAGCTCCGCGGCAGCATGCAGGACGGCGGCGACCGGCGACTCGTGGAGCACGGCGCCCAGCGCCGCGCCGGCGGCCAGCGCCAGGACACCCCGCAGGACGGGCGTCATCGTTCACTCCAGGAGGCACGCATGAAGGCGGTGATCGTAGCGGCCGGGTACGGCAGCAGGTTTCTGCCGGCCTCGAAGACGGTACCCAAGGAGATGTTTCCGGTCATCGACCGACCCGCGATCGACTTCATACTACAGGAGTTGCGGGATTCCGGGGTCGACGACATCCTGTTCGTCACCTCCCGCCGCAAGCGCGCCCTGGAAGACTACGTCGATCGCGAGGTGGAGCTTGAGCAGGTGTTCGAGTCGGAGGGCGCAGCCGCCAAGCAGCGGACGATCGCCGTGCCGCCGGGCCGCTTCCTCTTCCTGCGGCAGCAGAGGATGCAGGGCACGGGCCAGGCGATCCTGCTGGCCGAGCCGTTCACCGGTGACGATCCGTTCGTGGTCGTGTTCCCGGATGACCTCCACGTCGGCGAGCCGCCGCTCACGCGCCAGTTCATCGACACCTACGAGCGGACCGGTTGCAGCGTGCTGGCCGTCGAGCATGATCCGCCCCATCTGGAGCGCTACGGCGTGGTGGCGCTTGCCGACGACGGCCTGCACGTGACCGGCATCGTGGAGAAGCCGGCCCCCGGCACCGAACCGAGCCGCGACATCTCCATCGGCCGCTACCTGTACACGCCGGAGATCTACCCGGCCCTGCGGGGCCGCTGGGAGCGCCATCGCGGCGGCGAGTTCAACTATACCGAGGGCGTGGAGGAACTGGCACGGCAGGGACGCGTGGTCATCCAGCGCATGATCGGCCGCCGGCTCGACATCGGCGCGCCGGCCGGCTACCTGCGGTCGATCCTGGAGTACGCGGCGCGCGATCCGGAGCTGGCGGCCGAGATCGAGTCATTCCGCGCTGACGGCCCCGCGTCGGCTGCCAGCGCCTCGTAGCGCGCGGCCTCCGCATCGCGCCCGCGCTTGCGGGCGCCGGCGGCGTGGATCAGGCACTTGCGCGCCAGCTCGCGGCGCGCGATGGACCGCTCCGGCTCCGCCCAGTGATCGGCCGCCACCAGCGGCGCCAGGGCGTCGATGCGAAAGCGTTCGATCTGCCCGTGCCGCTCCGAGAGCTGATCGCCGTGTCCGGCCCGCTTCGTGACCAGCGGCCGGTCGCAGTACGCCACCGGGAAGCGCGCGGTCACGCGCAGCCACAGCTCGTAGTCCTCGGCGATCTCCAGGTCTTCGCGGAAACCGCCGACCTCGCGCAGCACGGCACGGTGCAGGACCACCGTGGATGGCCCGATGATGCACTTGCGGACAGCGTCCGCGAACAGCCACCCGGCGCGCCGGTGGCGTTGGCCGGCCTGGGACACCGGGCGGCCGTCGCGCAGCCAGAGCTCCCGGCTGTGGACGATCGGAACCCCGTTGCTGTCGCGCAACAGCTCCATCTGCCGGGCCAGCTTGTCGGGCATCCACAGGTCGTCGGAGTCGAGAAAGGCGACGTACTCCCCGGTCGCGATGGCCACGCCCGCGTTGCGCACGGCGCCCGGCCGGCCGGTGTGGTCGATGCGGAGCCGGCGGATGCCGGACTCCGCGCTCAGCCGCTCCCAGGTGCCGTCGGTGGACCCGTCATCCACGACGATCAGCTCGATCGGGGAGTAGCGCTGCGCGCGAACCGAGCCTATCGCCTCCATCAGCAGGGCGAGTCGGTCGTGCGTGGGGATGATGACCGACACCACGGGGTGATCGGTCCCCGATCCGGGCGCCATCACGGGCGTACTATGCAGTAGTCTGCACCCGTGGCCACCGGCACCGGACAGGGGCGGGACCCGATCCTTGCAGATGGTGTCACGCGTGTGGCGCTGATCGGCTTCATGGGCGCCGGCAAGTCCTCGGTCGGGATGGCGCTGGCGGTGGAGCTGCGCTGGCGGTTCGTCGACCTGGACCGGCTGATCGAACGGGAGCAGGGGCGGACGATTCGCGAGATCTTCGCCGCGGCCGGCGAGTCCGGCTTCCGGGCAGCGGAGACTTCCGCCCTGTATCGGCTGACCGGTGCGGAGAGGACCGTCCTGGCGGTCGGCGGCGGAGCGCCGGTGCAGCCGGCGAACCGGGCGTTCTTCGGCAACTGGGCGACCTTCTATCTGGCAGCTCCGCTCGCGGAGTTGCGGGAGCGGACCGGCAGGCCGGGCGCCCGGCCGCTCATGGACCTGCCGCCCGCTCAACTGCGCGCGCTGTATCAGCGGCGCGAGCCGATCTACCAGAGTCTCGGCACTCGGATTCACACCACGCGGAAGCCGGTTGGCGCCATCGTGGCCACGATCCTGGAACGGCTGCGCCAGCCGGCGTGACGTGCGACCGCCCCGCGGGAGTGACAGGCGCGGGTCAGCGCCGTCGGCGCTTGAGCTCCGCGTACACCTGGTCGAGCCGTACGCCCTGCGCTTCGAGCAGCGCCAGCAGGTGGTAGAGCAGGTCGGCCGACTCGGTGACCAACTCCTCGGCCGTGCCGGCGGTGATCACCTCGATCGCCTCTTCGCCCACCTTCTTGCGGATCTTGCCGGCACCCTGCTCGAACAGATAGGCGGTGTAGGAGCGTTCCGGATCGGCTCCCTTGCGCTCCCGGATGGCCGCTGCCAGTGCGTCGAGCACGTCCGGCGCCCGCTCCGGCGCCCGCTCCGGCGGCCGCTCCCGGTTCGTCGCGGCAGCGCCGGTGTCCTGCGGTTCCGTGGCCTCCTCGGCCAGCGCTGCCGCGTACCACGAGTCCCCGCGCCGCACGTCGGCGATCCGGGACGTGCAGCCCGACGGAGGGCGGTACGGCAGTTCGCGGGTGCCATCGGCATCGGTCACCCACAGCGATCGCGATTCGCGCGTCTTGACGTAGGCGCGCTCGTTCATCGCCAGCAGGTCGACCACCGTTCCGCCGGAGATCACGACCAGCGGGCGCACGCCGGCCGGAGAAGCCGTCACGTCACCCACCGCCCGGCATCGCCCGGGCGCTGCAGCGCGCCGAGCGCCTGCCTCAGATCGACGCGACGCTCATAGATCGCGGTACCGACGATCGCGCCGGCGGCGGCGCCCGTCGAAGCGATCGCCGTGAGGTCGGCCTGCGAGCTCACGCCCCCGGAGAACAGCACCGGAAGCCCGGATGCCTGGGCGGCGGCCGTGCCTCCCCCCAGGTCCGGGCCTGCCAGCATGCCGTCGCGGTCGACCGCCGTATGGATCAGTCCGGCGAGCCCCGATCCGCGCACGGCATCGATCAGCGCCCGCTCGCCGCCCGCGGATTCCGCCCAGCCCTTGACCTGCACCTGCCCCAAGCGGGCGTCGATGCCGCCGACCACCCGGCCGGGCCACCGCTCGGCCCAGTGCAGGACCTCTGCCGTGCTGGTTGCGAGCGTCGTGCCCACCACCACCGCGTCCGCTCCCAGGTCGAGCAGCGCCTCGGCGTCCTCCGCGGTCCGTACCCCGCCGCCGACCTGCACGCGTACGTCGACTGCCTTGCGGATCCTGCCGATCGCCGCGCGGTTGCCGCCGTCGCCGCGCGCGGCGTCCAGGTCGACCACGTGGATCCACAGCGCCCCCTGCTCGGCGAAACCTGTTGCAACGGCCGGGGCGTCGTCGCCGTAGCGGCGCGCGCGCTCGAAGTCCCCCTGCTGCAACTGCACGCAGCGGCCATCGAGCAGATCGATCGCGGGTACGATGAGCACCGCGGCCTCAGTGCAGCGGTTCGAACGCCTGATGCAGCGTGCGCTCGACCGTGTGCGAGTCGACCCCGCTCTCCCACAGGCCGGTCAGGAGGCCCTGCCGGCCCAGGCGGCAGATCACGGCCAGCACCTGCAGGTACTCCGAGCGCTGCGCGGGCGCAGTCGCGAACACGAACAGGAGATGCACCGGCTGTCGGTCGACGGCGGCGAACTCGATGCCGAGCCGGGACACGCCGACCGCAACCAGCAGCGAAGACAGCCCTTTCAGCTCGCCGTGCGAAAGCGCGATGCCTCGTCCGACCGCCGTGGAGTGGACGCGCTCGCGGGCGACCACCGCGTTCTCGATTGCCTCACGATTGGCGTCGCCCAGCGCCGGCCAGCGGCTGATCACCTCATGGATTGCGGCCCATTTATCGCGACTGGAGAGATCGGGGACAACCGCAACGGACGGCACGCAACCCTGCACTGCCGTTCACGTTACACGCGATACGCCGGCGCGACAACGACGATAGGCGCGGACGTGGTACGCTGCCCCGTGCGCATAGCGGTCGCATATCGGCCCGGCATTACCGATGGCAGGGCGACGGCGCTGGCCGCCACGCTGGCCGCCGACGGCATCGGCCGGATCGCGGCGATGCGCATCGTCGACATCCACATAGTCGAAGGGGTCTCCGTGCAGCGCGCGGCGCTGGAGTCGCTGCTCGCCGACGGCGTTGCCAGCATCGCCATCGACGAGACGCCGCTGGACGGCGCCGGCCTGGTCGTCGAGGTGACCTGCCGTCCGGGCGTGCACGACCCCGCCAGCGGGACGCTGCGCGAGGTGGTGGGGTTCCTCGCCGACCTCCCACCCGCGGCGACGCTGCAGACGGCCCGCCAGTACCGGTTCCTGCTCGAGGAAGGCGTGGACCCGTCGGCGGTCTCCGGACGGCTGGCCGAGGCTCTTCACAACCCGCTGGTTCAGCGGGCTACGTCGATCGCTGCGCCGGCATGGGAACGCGGTGAGCGACCGCCCGAGCGCTACCCGTCGGTGGCGGCCGACCGCCCGCCCGCCGTCGGCCGGATCGACGTGGCGGCGATGGACGACGGCGCGCTGGCGCGGCTTTCGGATCGGCGGCTGCTGGCGCTGTCGGCGGCGGAGCTTGCCTCCATCCGCTCCTACGCGGCCGATGTGGAGACTCGGTCGCGCCGGCGCGAAGCCGGCATCGGCGAGGCGCTCACCGACGTGGAGCTCGAGATGCTGGCCCAGACCTGGTCCGAGCACTGCAAGCACAAGATCTTCAACGCGGTCATCGATCACACCGAGGACGGCCGCACCGAGCGCATCGTGTCGCTGTTCGACACCTATATCCGCCGCACGACCGCGGAGCTGGACGACGGAACCGGATTCCTGAAGTCGGTGTTCAGCGACGACTCCGGGGTGATTCGGTTCGATGACCGGACGCTGCTGTGCTTCAAGGCCGAGACGCACAACGCGCCGTCCGCACTGGATCCCTACGGCGGGGCCATCACCGGCATCGTCGGGGTGAACCGCGACATCATCGGCACCGGCCGCGGCGCCAAGCCGATCTTCAACACCGACGTCCTCTGTTTCGCGCCGCCGGACACTCCGGAGCGGGACGTGCCGGCCGAGCTCATGCATCCGCGGCGGATGCTGGCCGGGGTCCATCGCGGCATCGTCGACGGCGGCAATCAGTCGGGGATTCCGGTGGTGGCCGGAGCCTTCCTGTTCGACCCGAGCTTCATCGGCAAGCCGCTGGTGTTCTGCGGAACCGGCGGCGTGCTGCCGGCCGAGGTGGCCGGCGAGCCTGCCTGGCAGGGGCGGGGGCGGCCCCCTCGTTTCCGCCCGCAGCTCCCGCGGAAAGCCGCTGGTGTTCCTCGGACCCGGCGGCGTGCTGCGGGCCGAGGGGGCCGGCGAGCCTGCCTGGCAGGGGCGGGTGCGGCCCGGCGACCTGGCGGTCATGGTCGGCGGACGCATCGGCAAGGACGGCATCCACGGCGCGACCTTCTCTTCGCTGGCCCTGGACGACAGCTCGCCCGCCTCGGCGGTCCAGATCGGCGATCCCATCGTGCAGCGCCGCGTGCTCGATCTGCTGCTGGAGGCGCGCGATGCCGGCCTGTTCCACGGCATCACCGACAACGGCGCCGGCGGCCTGTCATCGTCGCTCGGGGAGATGGCGCGCGAGTCGGGCGGGGTGAGCATCGACCTGGACGCGGCGCCCCTGAACTATCCGGGCCTGGCGCCATGGGAGATCCTGCTGTCCGAGTCGCAGGAGCGCATGAGCCTGGCGGTGCCGCCGGGCAGGATTGAGGCCCTGCGCCACCTGGCGGCCGACCGGGGCGTGGAGCTCTCCGTGGTGGGCCGTTTCACCGATGACCGCCTGGTTGCGGTGCGCGCCGGCGGCGAGCTGGTCGCGTCGCTCGACCTGGGGTTTCTCCACGATGGCGTGCCGCGCATGCGGCTGCGCTCGGCGTGGGAGCCGCCGCCCGCCGTTCGCGTGCAGGCCGATCGGCTGCGCGGCGCGCCGGCCCCGGAGGAAGCCCTGCTGGCGCTGCTGGCCGAGCCCAACATCACCTCCAAGGAGCGCCTGGTCCGGCAGTACGATCACGAGGTGCGCGCCGGATCGGTGGTCAAGCCGTTCTGCGGGGTCCGGGCCGACGGGCCCACCGACGGAGCGGTGGTCCGCCCGCGCTACGACAGCTACCGGGGGGTGACCGTCACGCACGGCATCTGCCCGTGGCTGTCGCAGGTCGACCCGTACGTGATGGCGATGTGCGCGGTGGACGAGGCGGTGCGCGCGCACGCGGCGTGCGGCGGCGATCCGGACCGGATGGCGGCGCTGGACAATTTCTGCTGGCCCGACCCGATCGAGTCGGAGCAGACGCCCGACGGGCGGCACAAGCTGGGGCAGCTCGTTCGCGCCGCCAGGGGGCTGCGCCGCGCCTGTCTTGCCTACCGGCTGCCGCTGATCTCCGGCAAGGACTCGATGAAGAACGACGCGTTCGCAGGCGGCCGCAAGATCTCGGTGCTGCCGACGCTGCTGGTGTCGCTGATCGGCATCATTCCGGATGTGCGGCAGGCGCTGACCACCGACTTCAAGCGGCCCGGGGACCTGCTGTTCGTGGTAGGGGCGACCCGCGACGAACTCCGGGCCAGCGCCTACGACCGGATGTACGGCGGCGGCCGGCATGGACCGGACGTGCTGCCGGAAGCCGCGCGAGACGCGTATCGTGCCCTGCACGCGGCGGCCCGCGAGGGGGGCATCGCCTCCTGCCACGACCTCGCCGACGGCGGGCTGGCGGTCGCTCTGGCCGAGTCCGCGATCGGGGGCCGGGTGGGCGCCCGCGTCCGCTTGGAGCGCTTGGCCGCGCCCCCGCGGACCTCCACGACGGGCTTGCTGTTCGGAGAGACCCCGTCGCGGCTGCTGGTGTCGGTGCCGCGCCGGCGGCGGGAGCGCTTCCTGACCCTGATCGACGGTCTGGACGCGGCCGAGATCGGCGAGGTGTCAGGCGACCGGTGGCTGCACGTGTCCCGGCACGGCCGGCGGGTCCCCGGCGTCGAGGTGGAGCGGCTGGCAGCGGCGTGGAGCACCGGTCCGGCCGGAGGCGGCAGTTGAACCGCGTCCGCGTGCGGGTGTGCGTGCTCGGCGGCTTCGGCATCAACGCGGACGAGGAGTTGGCCGCGGCCTTCGAGGCGGTCGGCGCCCGTGCCGAGCGCGTGCACGTCACCGAGCTGACGCTCGGCCGCGAACCGCTGGCGGCGTTCGGGATCCTTGCACTGCCCGGCGGGTTCACCTATGGCGATCACCTGGGTTCCGCGACGGCGATGGCGGCGCTGCTGCGCCGCCGGCTGCGGTCGGAGATCGACCGGTTTCTGGATTCGGGCCGCCTGGTCGTGGGCATCTGCAACGGGTTCCAGATCCTGGTCCGCGCCGGGCTGCTGCCGGCGGCCGGCCGGCGCTGGCAGTGCCAGGCGTCGCTGATCCACAACGAGTCGGGCCGTTTCGAGGATCGGTGGGTGCGGGTGGGATTCGAGGCCCGGTCGCCGTGTGTCTGGACGCGGGGACTGAGCGACCTGGAGCTGCCGGTCCGGCATGGCGAGGGCAGACTGGTGTTCGCCGGGACGGAGGTGCAGTCGCGCCTGGAGGCTGCGGGCCACGTGTGCGTACGCTACCGGAGCGGCGCTGGCGGGCCGCCCGCCTATCCGGGGAACCCCAACGGTTCGACCGCGGCGGCGGCCGGGCCGTGCGGCGCGGGCGGGCGGGGGGTCGGGGGGATGGCGCGCCCCGGGGGGGGACCGGGCCCCGTGAC
>JAPOQV010000617.1 GCA_026710565.1 Spirochaetaceae bacterium
AACCGCCTCCTGCCGGGCCCGGCGCTCTGGCCGGGCGAGTACGGCGTCGACGGCATCTTCGTCGGCGTGCCGTGCGTGCTCGGCGCCGGCGGCGTCGAGCGGATCATCGAGGTGAACCTCGACGACGGGGAGCGCGCGGCGTTCGCGGTCTCGGCCGGCCACGTGCGCGAGCTGGTGGACGTGGTGCGCACGCTGTTCCCGGAGCTCGCCTGAGGTGGCCGACGTAGGCGTGAGCTACCGCGGGGAGACCGACTCGCTCGGGCCGGTGCTGGTTCCGGCCGACCGCTACTGGGGGGCGCAGACCGAACGGTCGCGCAGCAACTTCCGCATCGGCGGCGAGCGCATGCCGCTGGAGGTGGTGCGCGCCTTCGGGATCCTGAAGAAGGCGGCGGCGCTGACCAACGCCGAGCTCGGCGTGCTGGAGGACGGCAAGCGCGACCTGATCGTGGCCGCCTGCGACCAGATCATCGCGGGCGAGCTGGACGACCACTTCCCGCTGGTCGTCTGGCAGACCGGCTCCGGCACGCAGTCGAACATGAACGTCAACGAGGTGATCTCCAACCGCGCCATCGAGTTGTCCGGCGGCGTGCTCGGCAGCAAGACGCCCATCCACCCCAACGACGACGTCAACCGCTCGCAGTCCTCCAACGACACCTCCCCGACCGCCATGCACATCGCCGCGGTCACGGCGCTGCGCGAGCGCCTGCTGCCGGCCGCGGCGGAGCTGCAGGATGAGCTGGAGGCCAGGCGCGACGCGTTCGCGCAGATCGTCAAGATCGGCCGCACGCACCTGATGGACGCCGTGCCGCTGACCCTGGGCCAGGAGTTCTCCGGCTACGTCGAGCAGGTCAGGCGCGGCCGGGAACGGGTCGAGCGCGCTCTGCCGGATTTGCACGAGCTGGCGCTGGGCGGCACCGCGGTCGGCACCGGCCTGAACGCGCCGCCCGGCTTTGCCGAGCGCGTCGCGGCCTGGGTCGCCCGCCTCACCGGCCAGCCGTTCGTGAGCGCGCCCAACAAGTTCGAGGCGCTGGCCGCGCACGACGCGATCGTGGAGGCGTCCGGCGCCCTGAAGACGCTGGCGGCGGCGCTGATGAAGATCGCCAACGACATCCGCTGGCTCGGCTCGGGCCCGCGCTCCGGGCTGGGCGAGCTGCGGCTGCCGGAGAACGAGCCGGGCAGCTCGATCATGCCCGGCAAGGTCAACCCCACCCAGTGCGAGGCGCTGACCATGGTGTGCGCCCGCGTGTTCGGCAACGACACCACCATCACCGTGGCCGGCGCTTCCGGCAACTTCGAGCTCAACGTCTTCAAGCCGGTCCTGATCGACAGCCTGCTGCAGTCCATCCGCCTGCTCGCCGACGGCATGACCAGCTTCACCGAGCACTGCGTGACCGGCATCGAAGCGGACGCGGAGCGGATCGAGGAGCTGGTGCAGCGCTCGCTCATGCTGGTCACCGCCCTCAACCCGCACATCGGCTACGACAACGCGGCGGCGATCGCCAAGACCGCCCACCGCGACGGCATCACCCTGCGCGAGGCCGCGGTCGCCAGCGGCCACCTGACCGCCGAGCAATACGACCAATGGGTCCGCCCCGGGAATATGACCCAGACCGACCGTTGACGTAGTATGTTAGGTTTCAGCGAGGGGCAGAGCGATGAGCAAGTGCATGCCACGCGCAGGTGAGCATTCGATCAAGGAAGCGGCGATTGCCGTCCATTCCGTACGGCAGCCGACTTCGGCAAGGCGCCAAATGTTCTCCCGATTGGAGTCGCTTCGTCACACGGCGGCTAATGAGCGCTGGCCCGGGGCCATCTGGCCGAGCGACAAGGCATTCGACGCCGCCCGTTCGTTCATCGAGTGCCTTCCGGAGCGTTTGTCGGCGGCCGCTGACATAGGCTTGGCCGACGACGGAGAGATCAACTTCCTGTGGAAGACCGAATCCGCGCACGTTGACTTGGGGTTCCATGACGAAGGGTCCTGTTCGTACTTTGCACGTGACGGCGCGGGCCGGGAGTACCTGGTAGATGACCATGTCTTCGATCAAGGACTGCCGCCCGAGATCGCGAATCTACTTACCGTTTAGCCCTTCGACTTGCCGGCTTTCTCACATCGAGACGAACGAGTCAGCGCCGCCCCGGGCCTGTCGCCGGGCATCGTTGAAGACGACGAGATACTGCTCCGCGAGATGTTCAATCCGGAGCATGTGGTTGCCGGAGAGGTTGTCGAACGCGCAGTTCCAGTGGAGGACCTCCGCTCTCGAGGATTCTCGGTCCATCGCATGAAATTCGTCGAGCAGGGGTTCATCGAGGCATCGATGCAAGAGCGAGTGGCGAAACCGCGAGCAGGAGACGCGTGGCGAGACGAAGGTGTGGCCACGTTGGCGGCGCGAACGGTTCGCGAACTTCGTGCAGACGGACGACAGGCGTTTGTCGTCATCGACACTGCAGAGGAAGACAACCATGGGCACGCCAGCATATTCGCGGCAGATCCTCTTGTCGGCCGTGCCTATGCGCGCAAACTCAGGGGGCTTCTCTTGCCGCTGCTGCAGCAGAGAGTGTCTGTGGACGAGGCGTTCGCGAGCTCGGCTGGCTAGTAGCCGTTGAGCGTGATCGATGAGCGGCGAGAGTTCTCCCGTTGTTTCCATACCGTGGCTTGGAGCGTAATGAGCGGAGTGATCGATACCTCGGGTGATGTCGCGGCGATCGATGCACTCGCTGGTATTGCCGAGATCGGACTGAGCAGGGGTTCGAGCCGCCGATGGTATGTACACGAGAGGAATTATTGGAAGAACGAGCGATGAACCACGACCAAATCATCGGCGAGGTCCGGGCTACTCGGGAATGCTTGGCAGCAAAAAATGGCTGCGACATTCGTACGCTGTACGAGGAAGCCAAGCGGCGGCAGCAGGAAACCGATCGAGAGATTGTTGAACTGGAGCCTACTCGGCGTCTGTTGGAGGTGCACGGTTCCGGCGAGCGATAGAGGATCGACGGAAGGTCAGAGACCATGAGGGTCACGATCGACGCCACCGATGATCCAGAGGAGATCGTCGAGTTCCTCCGGCAGGTCCAGGAAGAGCACCGGCAGAGGCGCCCGGACCGGCACAGGCCGTTCGACCGGGCGGCGGCAATTCAGGACGTGCGTTCCAGTCTTTCGTCCAATGGCGCAAGTCTGTTCGTCGCCCGGATGAGAGGTAAGTGCGTGGGGTATGTGATAGTCCGCGACGTCAACTGGCCGGATTCAGCGTCTTGGTACGGAAGCAAGTCGCTCATGGTAGACCAGATAGCAGTGTCGAATGCCCATCGTCGACGCGGGATCGGGACGCGGCTGATGGAACTGGTCCGTGCGGAGGCGGCCGGTCGAGGAGCGGACCGCATGGAGCTGCTCGTCGCCAGCGACAACGAGGGCGCGCGGCGGTTCTACGAGGCGCAGGGCTTCGCCCGCTTCCACGACGTTATGGAGTCGAGTCTGTAGTGGCCGCTGCCACGATTCACACGAGCGATGATCCGGATGAGGTCGTCGATCTTCTCCGGCAGGCGCACGAGGAGCACCGCCAGCGACGCCCGCAAAGGTTCAAGCCGTTCGACCGGAACGCGGCTCTGGATGGCCAGCGCTTCCTCCTGTCGCGCGCCGGCGCTCAGATGTTCGTGGCCCGTGTCGAGCAGGTCTGCGTCGGCTACGCGTTGGTGTGCGAACGGGTTCGGGAGGAGAACGCGTTCCGCTACGCGAGCCGCTCGCTCGTGGTCGACCAGATGGCGGTGTCCAACACGCACCGCCGGCAGGGGATCGGAACCGTGTTGATGGACCGGGTCCGGGCCGAGGCCGCCGAGCGAGGAGTGCAGCGCGTGGAACTGAACGTGTACAGCGACAATGACGACGCTCGCCGATTCTACGAGGCGCAGGGCCTCGTCCGCTTCCAGGACCGCATGGAGTAGAGTCCATAGCGACCAGTGCTCAAGACGTAGCGTTCAAGGCGTCGGGCGACCAGAGATTCAGGTGCTACCGGCCCCGGTCGTCTATCCAGTGGCGTGCGCCGTCGCCGTCCGTTACCAGCTCGGCGGCGCCGATTCCGGCGTAGTCGTTGCCGGCGTAGAACATGAGGGTGCGGCGCCCGTCCGGGCCTTCGTGGTGGATCACCGACGGGTAGCAGGTCATCTCGGAGTCCCAGCCGGATGCGCTCACGTCGACGACCGGGTGGGGAAGCCACTTGAAGTGGATGCCGTCGGCGCTTTGCGCGTAGTGGATGCGGTAGTGCTCGCCGTCGACGGCGCAACTGAACCACATGTGGAAGAGGTCGCCGGAGCGTTCCACGAACGGCTTGGAGCAGGTGGAGGCGAGGTGACCCATGCGGGGCGGGAGGTTCAGGAGCGCTCCCGCAGCGTGCGGGACGAATGAATGGCCGCCGTCGCGCGAGACGGCAAGCGCGGTGGAGATCCGCCCCCAGTCGCCGGTCGGCACGGACAGCGCCGTGTAGTACATCCAGTACTCGTCGCCCACCGGGATCACCGCGCAGGAGCCGGTGCCGTTCTCGTCGGGTGCGCCGCCGCGTCCCAGCGCCAGCAGCGGCCGGCCGTCGCGGCGCCAGGTGACGCCGGCGTCGTCGCTTTCGGCCATGCAGGTCTGGTAGCGCTTCTGGTGCGGAGCGTGCGGCAGGAACGAGCCGTCCCACGCCGCGTAGTACAGGTGCCAGTGGGTGTCCGTGATCCGCACCACCCACGGGTAGGCGGCCATGTGCGAGTCGGTCGCCCCCTCGCCGCCCAGGTCGATCAGCGGCTCCTCGCTCACCATGCGCCAGTCGAGCGGATCGTCGAGCGGCGCCTCCGCCAGCCCGATCCGGGTGAGCTTGCGCTGCTCGCTGAAGAACTGCAGGCCGTGCAGGTACATCAGGTAGCGGTCCTCGGTTCGGAAGACGCACGGCGCCGACGGGCGCTGGTTCCAGACGAACTCATCGCGCTGCGGGAAGATGACGCCGAGCTTGCGCCAGCGCTGGGTCAAAGCACCCTCATTCCCCAGCGGGGTCGCGGAGCTCGGCGGCCAGGAACTCGCGGTTGAGGCGGGCGATGGTCGCGAAGGAGATGCCCTTGGGGCACTCCGCCTCGCACTCCGCCTCGTTCGTGCAGTTGCCGAATCCCTCCGCGTCCATCGAGCGCACCATGGCGCGGGCGCGGCGGCGGCGCTCCGGCTGCCCCTGCGGGAGCCGTCCCAGGTGGGTGAGCTTGGCGCTGGTGAACAGCATCGCCGAGGCGTTCTTGCAGGCCGCCACGCACGCCCCGCAGCCGATGCAGGCAGCGGCGTCCAGGGACGCCTCCGCGTCCACCTTGGCGACCGGCACGGCGTTCGCCTCGGGGGCGCTGCCGGTGTTGACCGAGATGTAGCCGCCGGCCTGGATGATCCGGTCGAAGGCGCCGCGGTCCACGACCAGGTCCTTGATCACCGGGAAGGCGCGTGCCCGCCACGGCTCGACCACCAGCGTGTCGCCGTCTGCGAAGTGGCGCATGTGCAGTTGGCAGACGGTGGTGCCGGCCAACGGGCCGTGCGCGCGGCCGTCGATCATGAAGCCGCAGGAACCGCAGATGCCCTCCCGGCAGTCGTGCTCGAAGGCGATAGGCTCCTCGCCGCGCCGCTCCAGCGAGTCGTTGAGCACGTCGAGCATCTCCAGGAACGACATGTCGGGGGAGACGTCCGGAACCTCGTAGTCGACCAGACGGCCCTTGGGCTCGTCGCGCCCCTGCCGCCAGACCCTCAAAGTGATAGTCACTTGAGGGTGCCTTTCCGCTCTGCGGACGGTGACTTCAAAGCGCCTTCCTGAGAACAGCGCCTTGCCAGTTTCGCGATTCGGGTGCCGGCATCAGGGCGGAAATGCACCCTCACTTGTAGCTCCTGGCGGTCGGGTGGGCGACGTCGAAGGTGAGGTGCTCGCGGTGCAGCCGTGCTTCCGTACCCACGCCCTGGTGCTCCCAGGCGGCGACGTAGGAGAAGCGCTCGTCGTCGCGCATGGCCTCGTTGTCCGGGGTCTGGTGCTCGACGCGGAAGTGCGACCCGCACGACTCCTCGCGGTGCAGGGCGTCCTGCACGATCAGGTCCCCGAACTCCAGGAAGTCGGCCACGCGGCCGGCGCGCTCGATCACGTTGTTGAGGTCGGCCGCGCTGCCCGGCACCGACGCTTCTGCCCAGAAGCGGTCGCGCAGCTCGGCGATCTCGCCCTTGGCCTCCGCCAGGCCCTCGGCGCTGCGCGCCATGCCCGCCTTGTCCCACAGGACCCGGCCCAGGCGGCGGTGGAAGTCCTCCACCGGCGTGCCGCCGTCCAGGGCGGCCAGGCGCCCGAGCTGCTCGGCCGCCTGCCGCTCGGCGTCCGTGAACGCCGCGTGGTCGGTGTCGAGGTCGGGCAGCGGCGCGGTGGCCAGGTAGCCCCCGAGCGTGTAGGGGATGATGAAATAGCCGTCGGCCAGTCCCTGCATCAGGGCGCTGGCGCCCAGGCGGTTGGCGCCGTGGTCGGAGAAGTTGGCCTCGCCCAGGGCGAACAGGCCGGGGATGGTGGTCATCAGGTTGTAGTCCACCCAGAGGCCGCCCATCGTGTAGTGGACGGCCGGGTAGATCCGCATCGGGCCGGTGTAGGCGTCCTCGCCCGTGATCATCTGGTACATCTGGAAGAGGTTGCCGTAGCGCTCGCGGATGGTGTCCACGCCGAGCCGTTCGATGGCGTCGCGCAGGTCCAGGTAGACCGCCTGGCCGGTGGCGCCCACGCCGCGGCCGGCGTCGCACACCTCCTTGGCGGCGCGCGAGGCCACGTCGCGCGGCACGAGGTTGCCGAACGCCGGGTAGCGCTCCTCCAGGAAGTAGGAGCGGTCCGCATCCGGGATGTCCGCCGGCGGGCGGGTGTCGTCGGTGGCAACCGGCACCCAGACGCGGCCGTCGTTGCGCAGGCTCTCGCTCATCAGGGTGAGCTTGGACTGGTGCTCGCCCGACACCGGGATGCAGGTGGGATGGATCTGCACGTAGCAGGGGTTGGCGAACAGCGCGCCGCGCTTGTGGGCGCGGTAGCCGGCGGTGACGTTGCTGGCCATCGCGTTGGTGGACAGGTAGTAGGCGTTGCCGTAGCCGCCGGTGGCCAGCAGCACCGCGTGCGCGGCGTGCGTCTCCAGGCTGCCGTCGATCAGGTTGCGGGCGACGATGCCGCGTGCGGTGCCGTCCACGACCACCACGTCCAGCATCTCCCGCCGGGTCAGCATCCGCACCTGGCCGGCGGCGACCTGACGGCTGAGCGCTCCGTAGGCCCCGAGCAGGAGCTGCTGGCCGGTCTGGCCGCGCGCGTAGAAGGTGCGCGACACCTGCGCGCCGCCGAACGAGCGGTTGGCCAAGAGCCCGCCGTACTCGCGCGCGAACGGCACCCCCTGCGCCACGCACTGGTCGATGATCAGGTTGGAGATCTCCGCCAGCCGGTGGACGTTGGATTCGCGCGCGCGGTAGTCGCCGCCCTTGATCGTGTCGTAGAACAGCCGGAAGACGCTGTCGCCGTCGTTGGGGTAGTTCTTGGCGGCGTTTATGCCGCCCTGGGCGGCGATGCTGTGCGCGCGCCGGGCGCTGTCCTGCAGGCACAGGCACGTGACCTGGTAGCCCATCTCGGCGAGCGAGGCGGCGGCCGAAGCGCCGGCCAGCCCGGAGCCCACGACGATCACGGAGTAGCGGCGGCGGTTGGCCGGGTTGACCAGCTTCAGGTCGAAGCGGTGCTTGGTCCAGCGCTCGGCGAGCTCGCCGGAAGGCGCGCGGCCGTCGAGCGTGTCCTGCGGCTTCGAACCGCGTCCGATCCGACCGGCGCGGGACCGTTTCGGCCGGCCGGCTCCGCCGCGCCTCACCCGTTGCCTCCGCCGGCGACGAAGTAGAGCGGCAGCGATGCGAAGCCGGCCGGCACCGCGATCGCGAAGACGATGCCCACGGCGCGGATCAGGCGGGCGTAGCGCACCTGGTGCAGCCCCAGCGACTTGAAGCCGGATTGGAAGCCGTGCAGCAGGTGCCCGGCCAGCAGGACCATCGCGACCACGTACAGCACGGCGTACCCGGGCATGCGGAAGGTGGTGACCACCAGCTCGTACAGCGACAAGTCGTCCGTGTGCGGGCCGAAACGCGACTCATAGAAGAAGTTCCGCAGATGGATCACCAGGTAGATGAAGATCGCGCTGCCGGTGATCACCATCGTGCGCGAGGCCAGCGTGCTCCTTCCCGCCGAGCGGTTCCTGGCGTAGCGCACCGGGCGCGCCCGGCGGTTCTGGGCCGTGAGCCAGATCCCGCTGGCCGCGTGCAGGACGATCGAGAGGAACAGGAACACCTCGATGATGCGGATGATGACGTTGGTGGCGAACTCGTGCGCGTGCGCATCGAACTTCGCGGCGCCGGCGTAGAGCAGCAGGTTGCCGTACAGGTGCACCACCAGGAACGAGCACAGGAACAGCCCGGTGGCGCCCATCAACGCCTTCTTGCCGACCGAGGAGGTCAGCACCTCGAAGCACCAGCGAATCACGCGCCGCCGACTGTACGGGATGATCCCGTCATCGCGCTACCTCCGATTTGACCGCTGCCTCTCAAGCCGCCAGTTCTTCCGCTTGCTCGACCATTTGCTCGACCATGGCGAGGCCGCGGTCCCAGAAGCCGGGATCGGTCAGGTCGACGCCGAGCGGCTGCATGATCCGGTGCGGCCAGTCGGAGCCGCCGGCCGCCAGCATCTCCACGTAGGAGTCGGCGAACGAGTCGCCAACTTCCCGATAGCGGGCGTAGAGCGCCAGCACCAGCAGCTCGCCGAATGAGTAGGCGTATACGTAGCCGGGCGTGTGCACGAAGTGGGGGATGTAGCTCCACCAGGCGCCGTAGTCGTCGCTCAGGGTGACGCTGTCGCCGAACATCGCCCGCTGCGTGGACAGCCACAGCTCCGCGAACCGCTCCTGCGTCAGCTCGCCGTCGCTGCGGCGCGCCTCGTGGATGGCCTCTTCGAAGCGGTTCATGGCGGTCTGGCGGAAGACGGTCGCGAACGTGTCCTCGATGCGGCGCACCAGCATGGCCAGCCGCTCGCGGCGGTCGCCCTCGCGGTCGATCAGGTCGCGGAAGACCAGCATCTCCCCGAACACGGAGGCGGTCTCCGCGGTGGTCAGCGGCGTGTGGAACTGCAGGTACCCGCGCGGGGCGGCCAACAGCCCGTGCACGCCGTGGCCGAGCTCGTGCGCGAGGGTCATCACGTCGCGCGGCTGCCCCTGGTAGTTGAGCAGCAGGTAGGGGTGGACGGAGGGAACGCACGAGTGGCAGAAGGCGCCGCCGCGCTTGCGCGGCCGGATCGGTGCGTCGATCCAGGCGTTGTCGAAGAAGCGCGCGGCCTGCTCGCCCAGCCGGCCGTTGAAGCGCCGGTAGGCCGACAGCACCGTCTCCACCGCGTCGTCCCAGTGGTAGCGCCGGGACTCGGCGGCGAGCGGCGCGTAGCGGTCGTAGTCGAACAGCTCGTCGACGTCGAGCAGCCGGCGCTTGAGCCGGTAGTAGCGCTCGACGATGTCGTAGCGGCCGACCACCGCTGAGACCAGCGCATCGACGACGGCGCCGTCGACCTGGTTGTCGAGGTTGCGGTCGCTGATCCAGGAGGGGAAGCTGCGCATCCGGTCCTCGGCCGCCTTGTCGGCCAGCAGCGTGTTGAACACGAAGGTCGAGGTGGGCAGCAGCGCCCGCAGCCCCTCGGTCAGCCCGGCGGCGGCCCGTTGCCGGAGCGGCCGGTCGGCCTGGTGGAGCGTGTTCAGCAGCTCCTCGCGCTGAATCTCGGCGCCGTCGAGCTGGAATTTCGCCGCGCCGTGCACCTCGTCGAAGTAGCGGATCCAGGCGCGTCGCCCCGTGACAGACTTCTCGCTGAGCACGCGTTCTTCCGGCTCGGTCAGGAGGTGCGGCCTGGTGCGGCGGGTGACGCGCAGGAAGTGCCGGTAGTGGGCGAGCCGTTCGTCGGCCTCGAGCTCCTCGGCCTGCTCCTCGGGCAGGGCCGCCCATTCCAGCTCGAAGAACAGGAGGGTCTGGTGCAGGCGCGCCGAGCGCTCGGTGAGCTTCTGCAACAGCGCGCCGCGCGCCGCGTCGCCGGTGTCGGTCGACCACGACAGGTGGGCGTAGCTTCCCGCCCTGCCGGCCCGCTCCAGGCATGCCTCGTAGCGTGTGACCAAGCCGGCGAGCCCGGCGGCGTCGAGCCCATCGAGGCGGCCGCGGTAGTCGGCGGCCAGCTCGGCGGCCTCCCGGTCCGCGGCTTCCAGGTCGCGGTCGAGCGCCGGGTCGTCGGTGGCGGCGTACAGGTCGGCCAGGTCCCAGCCGACGGCTGCGGCTGAGTCGGCGGCTGATTCGGCAGGGGAAGAAGACATGCTCATCTCTCGTGGTGCGGTGTGGATTCCGGGGTGCGCGCTGCCCCCGGCAGCCTCCCGGCGGTATCATAGGGCATGGCTTCCAAGGCAGACGTTACCGACGCCCTGCGCGCGATCGTCGACCCCGACCTGCACCAGGACATCGTCAGCCTGGGGTTCCTGCAGGAGGTGGAGATAGAGGACGGGCACGTGCTCGCCGAGATTCGCATCACTACGCCCGCGTGCCCGGTGCGCGACGAGTTCAAGACGCAGGCCGAGCGGCTGATCGGCGACTTGCCGGGGGTCAAGTCCGTGACGGTGCGGATCACCGCGCCGGAGCAGCGGCGCACCTCACCGGTCAAGGAATCCGGCCTGGAGGAGGTCTCCTCGATCATCGCCGTCGCCTCGTGCAAGGGCGGCGTCGGCAAGTCGACGGTGGCCGCGGGCATCGCCTGCGAGCTGGCGCGGCGCGGCCACCGGGTCGGCCTGCTGGACGCCGACATCTTCGGCCCGTCGGTGCCCACCCTGTTCAACCGGCACGACCAGCCGCTCACCGCCGGACGGGGGAACCTGCTGGCGCCGGTCGCGGTCGGGCCCCTGCGCGTGATGTCGTTCGGCTTCTGGCTCGGCGACGCGCCGGCGGTGATGCGCGGGCCGATGGTCACCAACTACGTGCAGCAGTTCCTGCACGGCGTCGCCTGGGAAGGCCTGGACTATCTGCTGATCGACCTGCCGCCGGGAACGGGCGACATCCAGCTCACCATCACGCAGGCGATCCAGCTCGACGGGGCGCTGATCGTCACCACGCCGCAGGCGCTGGCGCTCGCCGACGTCGGCAAGGGGATCCTGATGTTCGACAAGGTCGAGGTTCCGGTCCTGGGCGTGATCGAGAACATGGCCTGGTTCGCCGACGCCGACGGCCGGCGGCACCAGGTGTTCGGCGAAGGCGGGGGCGAGGCGCTGGCCGAGCGCTTCGGCGTGCCGCTGCTCTGCCAGCTTCCGCTCGATCCGGCCGCGTACGGGGGCACCTTCGACGCCTATGCCGGGGACGAAGGGTTCGCGCACGCATCCGACGTGGTCGTGCGCGCGCTGGGACGCAGCAAGGCCGGCTCGCAGGCGAAGCCGGAGGTGTCATTCGACGAAAGCGCCATCACGGTGAGCTGGGAGGACGGGTCGGTCGACCGCGTCGCCAACCGCGAGGTGCGCGCCAACTGCCGCTGCGCGCGCTGCGTGGACGAGTTCTCGGGAGAGCAGCTCCTCGACGTCGGGCGCATCCCGGCCGAGATCCGCGCCGACGAGGTGCGGGTGGTCGGCAACTACGCGCTGTCGGTGACCTGGAGCGACGGCCACTCCACCGGGCTCTACCCGTACCGGACCATCAAGTCGCTGGCGGCGGAGGCTGCCTGAACCCGGGCGGGGGCGGCGTGAATCCCCTGCTGGAACCGCGCACGGACCCCGCGAGCGTCGGCGTCTGCCACGGCTCGAGCTGCTCCATGGCGTTCTGCGAGGACGTGCTGGAAGCGGGCTACGAGCATGCCGCCCGCTCGGTGCCGGTCGGGCGCTGCGGCTGCCTCGGCCACTGCGACGAGGGGCCGAACGTCGTCTACGACGGCGTGGTCTACACCGACATGGACCCGCGGAAGATGCGCGCCTTGCTCGCGCGGCTCGGCCTGAGTGGATAGCCAATCGAGTCGATCGCGCCAAACATTGACAACGATTCAGGTCATCCATAGCGTGGCCGCCGAGCCATGGCAGGCGAAGTCTCCCAGCCGCACGATCACCTGTTCCGTTCGGTGTTCGGCGAGAAGCAGGAGGCCGAGGCGGCTGCTCTGCTACAGGCATACCTGCCGCAGGCGGTCGGCCGTGAACTGCTGTGGTCGAGCCTCAAGTGGCAATCGGCGAGCTTCATCGACGACCGCTTGCGCGACAGCGAATCGGACCTGCTGTACGAGGTCCGACGCAAGGCCGGCGGCGCACCGGCGTGGCTGTACGTGCTACTGGAGCATCAGTCGACCCCCGACCCGTGGTTGCGGCTACGGTTGCTGAAGTACAGCATTCGGATCTGGGAACGGGATCGCAGGCGGCATCCGCAGGAGGAGCGTCTGCGCCCGATCGTACCGCTAGTTCTGTATCAGGGCGAGCGCGGCTGGCGTCACGCGCGCGAGTTCGCGGAGCTGTTCGACGAGGCGGTACGGGGTTGGCCTGGAGTGCCGCGGTACGCTCACCTGCTGATCGACCAGACGCAGGTGGGACCGGACGAGTTGCGCGGGGAGTTGCTGGGTCGCATCGCGCAGTTGGCGATGATGGCGGCGTACCGCGCGAGCTGGCCGGTGCTGCAGCGACTGGTGCCATTGCTGGCGGAGCTGGGGCAGGAAGGCGGATTCGAGGACGTACATCGGATCGTGGTGTACATTGCGACGACGACGAGGGAACCGGAGCGCTGGCACCGATTCGCGGAGGCGGTACGGCGACAGGTGCCGGGAGGTGGAAAGCTGATGAACAAGACGCAGGAAATGCTTGAGATCTACGGCGAGGTGATGCAGCAGGAGGCCCGTCAGAAGGGTCTTCAGGAAGGCCGCCAGGAAGGCCGACTGGGGACGATCGAGAAGTTCCGGCAGGCCGGTGTCGAGTGGTCTACGATCGAAGCGGCCACCGGAATGGACGAGGCCACATTCGACCGGCTCAAGCACCAACTCGACGCGGACGACGGCGCCACCCACGGCAACTGAAGCCACGCCGCATCCATTCCCCGGCTGCTTGTGACGAGGAGCACGTACGACCGGGAGCTCGCGTTCGCCGCCGAGGGTACCGACGGTCCGCAGCCGACGCATGACCGTCGGCACCGTGGTCTTCGACCGTACCAGCAGGATCTCGTCCGCAAGGTGCAACGTGCGCTGGCTTCCGGTGACAGCCGGAAACGAGTAATGATGCAGCTACCCACCGGCGGCGGTAAGACCCGGATCGCCGGCGCTTTGCTCTCCGACTGGCTTGCGAACGGGAGCAAAGCGGTGTGGCTGACGCACCGCAAGGAGCTTTCCGAGCAAACCCGCGATAGTCTTATCGGTGATGGGGTTTCGGCGATGACCAACGTCGCCTGGACCTCCGGAAGCGATGGGCCGGCGATGCCGAGCGGCGTCATGATTCTGATGGCGCAGACGGTTGGGCGCCGGACCGAACGGCGAGACGTCTGGGCTCGATATGACGCCCGTGACCTGATGGTGATCGACGAGGCGCACCACGCGGCCGCTCCCGGTTGGGAACGGGCGATCGAGCAATGGCCCGGACCGGTACTCGGCGTGACCGCCACTCCCTGGCGTCTGTCCACGACCGAGGGATTCGACCATCTGTTCGACGAACTGATCTGCGGTCGGCAGACCGAAGCCTTGCAGAACGAGAGTTACCTATGCAGGTCGCGAGTGGTGTGGCCGGATCCGGAGCGACGTATACAGGGCGGCAAGATTGGCGCAACGGGGGATTACACCGAGAGCGGCATCGAGGACGCCAACCAGGATCGCCCCGCCGTCATGACCGTCGGCATCCTTCGACTCTGGCAGGAACACGCCGCCGACCGCCAGACCGTCGTCTACGCCGTGTCGCGCGGCCACGCGCAGAATCTGGTGCAGGTCTTCAACGCGGCCGGGGTGCCGGCCGCCATCCTTCTGGGCGATACCGACCGCCGTTCGCGGCAACAGGCGCACGCAGACTTCAAGGCTTGCAGGACCAGGGTTCTGGTCAACGTAGCCGTCGCCACCGAGGGCTTCGACCTGCCGGACGCATCCTGCGTGATCATCGCCCGTCCCACGGAGAGCCTCGCGCTGTACTTGCAGATGGTGGGCCGCGGATTGCGGCCGAAGGACGACGCCGGTGATTGCGTGATCCTCGACTTGGCGGCCAATGCCTGGACGCACGGCCTGCCGGAGGATCGTCGGAAGTGGACGCTTGCGCCGCGCAGTACGCCCGCCGGCGGCAACGGGCGAGCGCCCGTCGTCTGGTGCAGGCAATGCGGTACGGCGTCACCGGCTTCGAGCCACCGTTGCGGGGTATGCGGATACGACTTCGGGAAGTCGTGCGGTCGTTGCGGGAAGTGGCGACCATGGGCGCGCTGGCATTACGAAGAACACTGTGGTGACGCTCACGATCTCGTGTGCGACATGTGTCACGTCGACACCCACATATTGGTGGGTCTACCTGTTGCCGCGCCACTGAACGAGCTGATCTACTCCGATGCTACGGGATACGAGGAAATGTCGAACGATAGAGAAATGGTGATCCATGATGAACTCGCCGACCGCCTTGCTGCGGTGCTGGCCGAGTTGCTCGAATCGGAACGTCAAGCCGTTGCCGGCGTTGACGACGAGAGACGTCGTGAACTGCGGTTGCACATAGCGCGGCGAGAAGCGCAGATACAGAACGACGCCGAACGGGAAAGACTGTTCGACGAGCACCTGAACGAGATGCCCGAGGAGCGGAAGCCCACGGGACGACTAGCGACCGGCATTGAAGCGAGCAAGTGGCTGGACGCTTTCGAGAGTGAGCTGACCGGCTGGAAAGACGAGCTGGCTGCCCTAGAAGACCGGGCAGTCGACAAGCGCTTGATCTTAGAAAGCGCACGGAACAAGGCGGCGCACTTGCTGATGCGCGCGGCGCGGGCGGCCGATCTGCTGCCGGCCGCGCCTTACGATCGTACTGACGCGGATGGACCACCTGTGGTACCCGATGGCCGATCGGACGTGTCCGACACCTGGCATCCGCTTTCAGAACTGGACGTGAGCACTCCGGTCAGCGGGAAAAACCCGCCGATAGAGGTTCGATTTCCTGACGGCGAGCAGCGGAACATCAGGGGCGGGCAGCCATTCTACGTTGCAGTCGTCGAGTGGCTTGTGGAGAAAGGTCATTTCGCCGAGGGAGGGATCGACAGACGCCTCGATCGATGCATCTATCCCCCGGATAGCCGACCGAACAGCAAGTCGACGCTATTGTCGAACGGAATGTGGCTCATTACGGACCGAAACGTCGATGTGCTCATCAAGAGAAGCAAGCTGTTCGTGGACGTATGCGGCGAGGCCGTGGCCCGGTTTCAGGTTCGCCTGAAGTGAGTCTTCCGCTGTCCGGTGTCACATGCCCCAGACGGTGACCGGCGCGCCGTCTCCGCTCGGCGCGCGGCGAAAGATCTTCTCCTCCCAGCTCCGTTCCGGGGCGCGGTCGAACACGATCAGGTGTCCGGCCTCCGCCCCGCATCGGTCCACGTAGGCGCGCGTCTGCCTCATCCCCTCCGCGACGGTCCGCTCCAGCTCTCCGCGCCGTACCTTGAGCTCAACCACGACCCGCCGCTCGCGCCCGCCCTGCGGCCACACGATCAGCAGGTCCGTGCGCCCGCGCCCCAGCGCGTACTCCCGCTCGATCAGTCCGCCGCCGTTGACGATCCGCTGCAGGTGCGCCTGCAGCAGCAACTGCGGGCCGGCCTCGTGGTAGCGCTCGAAGCGCTGCACCCAGTGCTCGGAATGCTCCCGGAAGAACGCCTGGAACGCCGCGATCAGCCCCTCCACGTCCAGCCCGCCGTGTCCGCCTCCACGTACCACGCCATACGCTGCGGCAGTGTCTCCTGCACCGCGTAGTTCAGGTGCCTCGGCACCACCTCGGCGTAGATGGGGTTGGCGATGCGCGGCGGGCCGTCTGGGTCCTGCGCCACCAGTCCCAGGTCGCGGACGTAGGCCAGGTCCTCGTCCGAGCACGCGGTCTCCGACGCGGCGGTCAGAATCAGCTCCACCACGCGCCGCACGCGCTCTTCGCGCAGCTTGTGTGCCAGATCGTCGATGTGCGTGTCGCGGCGCAGGATCAGCCGTTCCTGCGCCTCCAGGATGGCCTCCGCCGTGATCGGCCGCGAGCGGTCGCGGCCCGCCGCGTCATCGAAGCACGCCTCCCGGCAAAATGCGTTCACCAGCCACGGCTGCCCGGCAGTGCGCGCCAGGATCAGCAGCAGCGCTTCCTCCGTGAACGCCTGCCCGGTCGCCGCCGTGTGCTGCGCCAGCACCGCCCGTGTCTCCTGCTCCGAGAAGTCACCCAGCCGCAGCGACTTGGCCTTGACGTTGAAGGCGCTGCCGCCGAGCACCAGGCGGTTCTCAGCCGTGGAGTGGATGCGGTAGTCGCGCAGGTCGCGCACGCCGCACAGCACGATGCTGTGCGGGAACGCGGACGGGCGCTGGTCGTAACCGGCGCGAAGCTGCCGCAGCACCGCCAGCAGGGTGTCGCCCACGAGCGAGTCGATCTCGTCGATCAACAACACCAGCGGCGTGTGGTCGGCAGCCGCCCAGCGACTCAGCGTCACGCTCAGGGCACCCAGCGGTCCCGCGCCGTCAAGCGCGTCGCGGTAGATGCGCTCCAGGAAATCGTCGCTCAGTGTCAGGCTCGCCCGCAGCGCGAGTTGTGACAGGACAGCGCGCATGCCCTCCGCGACGTTCTCGCGGGCCGCTTGGCCGGCCTCGACGTTGGCGTACACGCAACGGTAGTTGCCGTGCGCGCCGCTGTTCAGCAGGTCGCGCAGAGCCAGCAGCGCCGAGGTCTTGCCGGTCTGCCGGGGCGCGTGCAGCACGAAGTACTTCTTGTCCCGTACGAGGCCGAGCATCTCGTCCAGATCGATCCGCTCCAGCGGCGGGATGTGATAGTGGTCTGCGGCCACGACCGGCCCCTCGGTATTGAACGTCCGCACGGCCGCCCAGTGTGGCATTACGCGGCGCGGAGGTCACACCCGCCGGACTCCTACGCGCGAACTCCCTCGCTCGCCGCATCCTCCGGCCGCGGCGAGTCCAGGAGCGGGCAGAGCCGGCCGGCCGCGGCGATGGCGGCTGCCGCATCCGGCATCGCCCGATCCGGGGTGCGCTGCCCGGGCCGGGACGGCTGCAGCAGTGCCGACACGCCGTCGCTTACCGCCGATCGCGCGTAGCCGCCTTCCAGGGTCGCCGCCCACGGGGTGCCGAGCTCGCCGAGCAACGCGAACAGCCGGCCGAACAGATCCCGCAGGCCTGCGGCGCTGAGTTGCATGTTGGCCAGAGGATCGGCCGCGTGCGCGTCGAAGCCGGCCGACACGATCACCAGGTCGGGGCGCCAGGTGCGTACCAGCGGCAGCACCACCTGCTCCATCGCCAGCGCGTACTCGGCGTCGCCGCAGCCGGCCGGCAGCGGCACGTTGACGGTGTGCCCGCGCCCGGCGCCGCTGCCGGTCTCGTCCGCGGCGCCGCTGATCCACGGGTACCACGGGTACTGGTGCAGCGACACGTAGAGCACGTCGGAGCGTGCGTAGAAGATCCCCTGCGTGCCGTTGCCGTGGTGCACGTCCGGGTCGAAGATCAGGCCCCGCCGGCAGCCGAGTTCGGCGATCGCCGCTGCGGCGGCCACGGCGGCGCTGTTGAACACGCAGAAGCCCATGGCGCGTTCCGACTCGGCGTGGTGGCCGGGCGGCCGGGTGAGACAGACGGCGCCCGACGCGTCGCCGGCGAGCACCGCGCGTACCGCCTCCAGCGCAGCCTGCGCCGCGAGCCGCGCCGCCTCGATGCTGTGCGGGCCGATGCGGGTGTCCGGGTCCAGCACGGCGCTGCGGCCGGCCACCGCCAGCAGGCGCTCAACGTGGCGGGGTGTGTCCACGGCCGCGAGCCGGGATTCCTCGACAGGTTCCAGCCGCTCGACGACCCGCAGTTCCGGCGCCTCCGCAGCCTCTGCCGCGGCGACCGCGTCCATGGCGAACCGCAGCCGCTCG